>NZ_JAHDTH010000138.1 GCF_018531445.1 Pseudonocardia lacus | reverse complement strand
CTGGTCGACCCGCGGGGCCGGCCGGTCGGCGGGGGTGGCGACGTGCCGACCGCGGCGCGGGTGCTGCTCGGCCGGGAGCCGTCCGCGGCGCCGCCGGGCGGGGTCGTCGGCTGGGTGCCGGCGGTGTGCGTGCTGCTGCGCCGGGTCGCGCTCGACTCGGTGGACGGCTTCGACCCGCGCTACGTCGACGCGTTCGACGACGTCGACCTGGGCGAGCGGCTGGGCAGGGCCGGGTGGCTGTGCCTGCGGGCGCCACGGGCCCTCGCCACGGTTCACCCGTCCGGGCCCGGCCCGCCGGAACGCTCGGCGCCCGCTCGCCGACTCTACGTGCACGAACGCAGTCCCGCGGTGGCGCGGGCGCTGCTGACGCTCGCCGGCCGCGGGCCGCGCGGCTGACACGAACTTCAGCGGGCACGAACGTCAGCTGAGACGAACTTCCGGGGAGGACCGTTGTTGGACGACGTCGAGGCCGTGGTGCTGGTGGGTGGGAAGGGCACCCGGTTGCGCCCGCTGACCCTGTCCGCGCCCAAGCCGATGCTGCCCACCGCCGGGGTGCCCTTCCTGGCGCACCTGCTGTCGCGGATCCGGTCGGCCGGGGTGCGCCGGGTCGTGCTCGGGACCTCCTACCTGGCCGAGACGTTCTCCGAGCACTTCGGCGACGGCTCCCGCTACGACATGGAGATCGAGTACGTGGTGGAGGACCACCCGCTGGGCACCGGCGGCGGCATCCGCAACGTGGCCAAGCACCTCACCACCGACGACGTGCTGGTGTTCAACGGCGACGTGCTCGCCGGCACCGACCTCAACGCGGTCGTGAAGACCCACCGCGACACCTCGGCCGACGTCACGCTGCACCTGGTGCGGGTGCAGGACCCGCGCGCCTACGGCTGCGTGCCGACCGACGCGACCGGGCAGGTGCTGGAGTTCCTGGAGAAGACCGAGGACCCGCCCACCGACCAGATCAACGCCGGCTGCTACGTGTTCCGCCGCTCGGTGATCGACTCGATCCCGGAGGGCCGACCGGTGTCGGTCGAGCGCGAGACGTTCCCCGGGCTGCTCGCGGCCGGGGCGCGGGTGTCGGGGCACGTCGACAACGCCTACTGGCGCGACATGGGCACCCCCGCCGACCTGGTGCACGGCTCGGCCGACCTGGTCCGCGGTGTCGCGCCGTCCGACGCGCTGCCCGGCGGCACCGGCGAGGCGCTCGTGCTCGCCGACGCCACTGTCGACCCGGAGGCGTTCGTGTTCGGCGGCACCACCGTCGGGCGCGGCGTGCGGATCGGCGCCGGGGCCCGGATCGAGGGCGCGATGCTGTTCGACGGCGCGGTGATCGGCGAGGGCGCCGTGGTGGAGCACTCCGTCGTCGGCGCCGGGGCGCGGGTCGAGGAGGGCGCGCTGGTCGCCGACGCCGTCATCGGCGACCGGGCCGTCGTCGGGGCGCACTGCGAGCTGCGCAAGGGCATGCGGGTGTGGCCCGACGTGGTGCTGCCGCCGCACGGGGTGCGATTCTCACCGGATGTCTGAGGCGCTCGGGTGAGCGCGCCGGCGGCGACCGGCGCGGTGCGGGAGTGGCGCCCCGACTACGCCCTCGACGTCCGCGGCCTCCTGGCGCCGCTGCGCCGCGGGGCGGGCGACCCGGCGCTGCGGTTCACCGAGGAGGGCCTCTGGTACGCGAGCACGACCGCCGACGGCCCGGCCACGCTGCGGCTGCAGCGCCGCGCCGACGGCACCGTCGTGGCGACGGCGTGGGGTCCGGGTGCCGGCCGGGTGCTCGACGGCGTGCCGGCGCTGCTGGGCGCGCACGACCGGCCCGAGGAGTTCGTCGCCCACCACCCGCTCGTCGCCGACGCCCTGCACCGCCGCCCCGGCCTGCGGCTGGGCGCGACGGGCCGGGTGTGGGACGTGCTGGTGGCCGCGGTCCTGGAGCAGAAGGTCACCGGCACCGAGGCGCACCGGTCGTGGCGCGAGCTGGCCCGCCGCTTCGGCGAGCCCGCCCCCGGCCCGGCGCCGCAGGGCATTCGGGTGCCGCCGACTCCCGCCCAGTTGCGGGCGATCCCGGACTGGGAGTGGCACCGCGCCGGGGTGGACAACGCCCGCGGCCGGGCGCTGCGCGCGAGCGCGGCCGTCGCCCACCGCCTGGAGAAGGCCTGCGAGCTGGGCGGCACCGCGGGCCGTGAGCTGCTGCGGCTGGTGCCCGGCATCGGCGTGTGGACCGCCGCCGAGGTCGCCCAGCGGGCCTGGGGCGACCCCGACGCGGTCAGCGTCGGCGACTTCCACATCCCGTCGGTGGTCGGGTGGGCGCTGCTCGGGCGCAAGCTCGACGACGCCGGGATGCTGGAGGTGTTGGCGCCCTACGCGCCGCAGCGGCACCGGGCGGTGCGCTACATCGAGGCGTCCGGTTTCCGGCGGCCCCGCTTCGGCCCGCGGTTCTCCCCGCGTGACTACCGGGCCATGTGACGGTCTCCCTGCTCGACCGGCGGTAGCGCGGAGCCCTCGCAGGGATGATGGCGTCCCCGCAGCGTCAGGGGTGTTGTCGCAGCCCGCCGGCGCGCTGCGAGAACACGTCCAGGGCTGCGAGGTGTGCCCGGGTCCGCAGTGTCCGAGGTGACCGGGCCCCCCGCCCTGAGCGCCGAGCGGGGAGCCCGGTCGGGAGCCACGGGCGGACGGTCGCGGCCCGCCGCCGTGGCCCCTGACGAGGCGGTCGTGGTGACCGCCGGTTGGTGCGTCCGCCCGGTCGCCTCCGCGGCGACCGGACGGAGCGGTCAGCGGACCTGCGCGCCGGCGTTGAACGGGCGGTCGCCGGAGTTGCAGTCGGCGAAGGACCAGCGGCCGGGCGGGACCCACGCGCCGTAGCGGTTGTAGTCGGGCGCGTTGTTCTTGTCGCACCGGACGTAGGCGCGCAGCTGCCCGTCGCCCAGCGAGCAGGTGGAGCGGGCGCCGAAGCTGTAGACCTGGGTGGCGCAGGAGTAGGGCGCGGCGGACGCGGCGGGAGCCGTGGTGAGGGCGACCGCGGCCACGACCGCGGCGGTCACGCCGACGCGGCGCGCGGTGCGCAGGAACTGTTCCATCGCGGTACCCCACTCACCGGGTCTGGTAGCCGGCGTTGAAGGCGCGGTGGTTGATGTCGCAGTAGGCGTAGCTCGGGCCGCTCTTCTCCCAGCGGCCGTACCGGTTGTAGTCGGGCCAGTTGTTGACGTCGCAGCGCACGGTGGCGCGGTACTGGCCCGACCCGCCGGTGCATTCGGCCTTGCTGAAGTAGGAGTACACCGAGATCGTGCACCCCGACGGGGCGGCCGAGGCCACGCCGGCGCCGCCGAACGCGGCCAGTGCGACCAGCACCGCGGGTACCCCGACCCGCCGTGCCGTGGTGGAGATCCTCAACATCCCGCCTCCCGTTCCTCCGCGCCGTCGCGGAACGACCGGAGGTTATGGACCGGCGCGTCTCCCGGACAACGCGCTTGGCCCGGTGTTAAGGGCGGTCACGAGGCGCGTTAAGGAAGTGGCTCCGTCCGGTCGACCGCAGGCGACCGGTCGGCCCGCCCACGTCCGGGGCGGAGGCGCCGGGGCGTCGGCCCCCCGACGTAGGCTCGTCGGCGTGAAGGTCACTGTGCTGGTCGGCGGGGTCGGTGGGGCCCGGTTCCTGCTCGGGGTCAAGGCGGCGCTGGGCCTGCCCGCGGTGGGGCCGGGCGAGAGCGAGCACGAGATCACCGCGGTGGTCAACGTCGGCGACGACATCTGGTTGCACGGCCTGCGCATCTGCCCCGACCTCGACACCTGCATGTACACCCTCGGCGGCGGCATCGACTCCGAGCGCGGGTGGGGGCGTTCCGGGGAGACGTGGGGCGTGCGCGACGAGCTGGCCGCCTACGGCGCCGACCCGAGCTGGTTCGGCCTGGGCGACAAGGACACCGCCACCCACCTGGTCCGCACCCGGATGCTGCGGGCCGGGTACGCGCTGTCGGACATCACCACGGCGCTGTGCGCGCGCTGGCGCCCGGGGGTGGCGCTGCTGCCGACCACCGACGACCGCGTCGAGACCCACGTCGTCATCGACGACCCGGAGACCGGTCCCAAGGCGCGCAAGGCCATCCACTTCCAGGAGTGGTGGATCCGGCACAAGGCCGAGCCGCGCCCGCACGGGTTCGTGTCGGTGGGCGCCGACGACGCCACCGTGCTGCCGGCCGCGCGGGAGGCCATCACGGAGGCCGACGCGGTGCTCGTCGCGCCGTCCAACCCGGTGGTGAGCATCGGCTCGTCGCTGGGGGTGCCGGGGGTGCGCCAGGCGCTCGCCGCGGTGCGCGGCCGGGTGGTGGGCCTGTCGCCGATCGTGGGCGGGCGCCCGCTGCGCGGGATGGCCGACGCCTGCCTCGACGCCATCGGCGTCGAGACCACCGCCGAAGCCGTGGGGCGGCATTTCGGCGCCCGCTCCGACGGCGGCCTGCTCGACGGCTGGCTCGTGCACTCCGGCGACACCGCCGACGTGCCCGGTATCGAGGTGCGGTCGGTGCCGCTGCTGATGACCGACGTCGACGCGACCGCGGAGATGGCCCGGCGCGCCCTGGAGCTGGCCGGTGTCTGAGCCGCGCACCCACGAGGGCGACCACGCCGCACCGGGCGCGATCACCGTCCTGCCGGTGCGCGGGCTGCCCGAGTTCCGCCCCGGCGACGACCTGGCCGCCGCGCTGGTCGAGGCCGCGCCGTGGATCGTCGACGGCGACGTCGTCGTCGTCACGTCGAAGGTGTTCTCCAAGACCGAGGGCAGGCTGGTCCCCGCCCCGACCGACCCGGACGCGCGCGACGCGCTGCGCCGCGAGCTGGTCGACCAGGAGACCGAGCGCGTGCTGGCCCGCCGGGGCCGGACGCTGATCGTGGCCGGCAAGCTCGGCATCGTGCAGGCCGCGGCGGGCGTGGACGGCTCCAACGTCCGCGCCGACGAGCTGGCGCTGCTGCCGGCCGACCCGGACGCCAGCGCCGCCCGGCTGCGCGCCGACCTGCACCGCCTGCTCGGGGTCACGGTGGGCGTCGTCGTCACCGACACGATGGGCCGCTCGTGGCGCGTCGGGCAGACCGACGTCGCCATCGGCTCGGCCGGGCTGGCCGTGCTGCACCGCTACGAGGGCCAGACCGACCCGCAGGGCAACCCGCTGCTGGTCACCGAGGTCGCGCTGGCCGACGAGCTGGCCGCGGCGGCCGACCTGGTGAAGGGCAAGCTCGGCGGGCTGCCGGTGGCCGTGGTGCGCGGCGCCGCCCCGGAGGACGACGGCTCGACCGCGCGCGAGCTGGTCCGCCCGATCGACGAGGACATGTTCTGGCTGGGCACGGACGAGGCCATCGGCCGGGGCAGGCGGGAGGCGGTGCTGCTGCGCCGCAGCACCCGGGACTTCGCCGACGAGCCGGTCGACGCGGCGGCGTTGCGCCGCGCCGTGGGCGCCGCGCTGACCGCGCCTGCGCCGCACCACAGCACCCCGTTCCGGTTCGGCTGGCTGCGCGACCCGCGGCGGCGCACCGCGCTGCTGGACGCGATGGCCGCGCGCTGGCGCGAGCACCTGGAGGCCGACGGCCGCCCGGCCGACGAGGTCGAGCGCCGCATGGCCCGCGGCGACCTGCTGCGCCGGGCCCCGGAGCTGGTGCTGGCCTTCCGCACCGGTGACGGCATGCACACCTACCGCGACGACGCCCGCCGCGTCGGCGAGCGGACGATGTTCACCGTGGCCGGCGGGGCCGCGGTGCAGTCGTTCCTGGTCGCGCTGGCCGCCGAGGGGTTGGCGTCCTGCTGGGTCGGGTCGACGATCTTCGCCGCGGACGTCGTGCGCCGCGAGCTCGACCTCCCGGCCGACTGGCAGCCCCTCGGGGCGGTCGCCGTCGGGGTGCCGCGCGAGCCGCTGGCGGCCCGCCCGCCGCGCGACCCGGCCGGGGGCTTGGTCGAGTGGTAGCCGCCGCGAGGGCCGCCGCGGAGCTGGCCGCCTGGGCCCCGGACGGGCCGGCGCAGGAGTCGCTGCGCCACGCCCTGCTGGCCTTCCTCGACGCCCGCCCCGACGACGCCTGCCTGCGCTCCTGCGTCCCCGGCCACCTCACGGCCTCGGCGCTGGTGCTGGACGCCGAGGGCGAGCGCGCCCTGCTCACGCTGCACCCCCGGGTGGGGCTGTGGCTGCAGCTCGGTGGGCACTGCGAACCGGGCGACGCGAGCCTGCGGGCGGCGGCGCTGCGCGAGGCGACCGAGGAGTCCGGGATCGACGGGCTGAGCATCTCCGAGCACCCGGTCCACGTCGGCGTGCACCCGATCACCTGCTCGCTCGGCGTGCCGACCCGCCACCTGGACGTCCAGTACCTGGTGCGGGCGCCGGCCGGCGCGGTGGAGCGGATCAGCGACGAGTCCGACGACCTGCGCTGGTTCCCGCTCGACGGGCTGCCTTCGGACGACGCTGCCCTGGCGGAGCTGGCCGCGGCGGTGCGGGCTCAGCGCCAGAACATCAGCTCGCCGTAGCCGAACGAGGCCAGCTCCACCGAGCCGCCGAGCCCGCCGAAGACCGCCCAGCCGAGCTCGAAGAACACCGCCGCGACCCCCGGGACGCCGATGAAGAGCGCGAACAGCGCCAGCGGCGCCCACGGGCGCACCCGCGCGGCCAGCCGGACGGCCCCGGCGGGCAGGTACGGCTCCAGGGCGCCGAAGCCGTCCAGACCCGGTACCGGCAGGATGTTCAGCACGAAGGCGAGCACCTGGACGAGCGCCAGGCAGGACAGCGCGACCACGAGCCCGACGGGCATCGGGACGAGCGCCACGGCGAGGCAGAGCAGCAGGCCGAGGCCGAGATTGGTGAGCGGTCCGGCCAGCGAGATCAGCGATCGCCGGGCACGGGACCGGACGAGTGCGTGGTTGATCCAGACGGCCCCGCCCGGCAGGGGGATGCCACCCAGTAGGAGGAACAGCACGGGCAGGACGAACGTCAGCGCGACGTCCGAGTAGCGCCGGATGTCCAGTGTCAGGTAGCCCTTCTCGCGGACCGTCCAGTCACCCGACCGGTAGGCGACGATCGCGTGCGCGAACTCGTGCAGGCACAGCGAGACCGACCAGCCGCCCAGCACGAGCAGCACCACACCGGCGGTGAGCAGCGGCGATGACCCGGACGCCAGCAACGCTGAGGTACCGAGCGCGGCGAGCACTCCACCGACGAGTGTCACCGAGACGAGGAGCAGGAACCACGGACTGATCCGATTCGGCAAGGTGGCCACCCGGTCATTGTGCTGAACGGGCGACCGATGGGGTGGAGCGCATCACTCGGACGGCAGCTTCGGCTTGCCAGGACGTCCCCACAGCGCTGTACTTACATCGCTGTGATTCGGGCCGTGGTTCTCTGGTCCGGGTAGCCATTCGCCGGGTGTGGGGAGGTGGGCGAGTGAAGTTGATCAATGCGTCAGAGCTGGTCGGGATGTCGCTGGGGGCGCGGATCCCGACCGCCTGCGGAGCCTCAGGCGTCATCCGGGGGGAATCGGGCCACGGGGGAACGAGTCGGTACGAACTGATCGGGGGGAGCGGGATGTCGGGCGAGACGGGCCGGGAGATGCCGGTTCGTGATTCGTCGGGCGAGGAGTTGGTCGTGGTCGGGGACGGCCCGATCGGCGACGACCTGTCGATCGACCTGGTCGACGACGGGGGAGTCGACGACGGGCTGGGGACGCCGCCCGCGGCGCTGCCGCAGTTCGACGTGCTCGGGTCGTTCGCCGCGGCGGACGACGAGGAGCCCGACTGGCAGGAGCGCGCGCTGTGCGCGCAGACCGACCCGGAGGCGTTCTTCCCGGAGAAGGGCGGCTCCACGCGCGAGGCCAAGCGCATCTGCTCGGGGTGCGAGGTGCGCGCCGAGTGCCTCGACTACGCGCTCGCCCACGACGAGCGCTTCGGCATCTGGGGCGGGCTGTCCGAGCGGGAGCGCCGCAGGCTGCGCCGCGCCGCCATCTGAAACTCCGTCGAGAACGAACTTGTCGTGATCAACAAGCCCTGTTGATCACGACAAGTTCGTTTTCGACGGTCCCCCGGGGGGTGGAGGTCACTCCGGGGCGCCGCCGTCGACGGCGTCGGGCTCGATGTTGAGGTACTCGGCCACCTGCTCGACCAGCACCTCGTGCAGCAGGTCGGCCAGGTCCTCGCCGCCGCGGGCCCTGGCCTCCAGCGGGCGCCGGTAGAGCACGATCCGCGCCCGCGACGGCAGGCCGTCCGGGTCGACGCCCGCCGGGACCAGCCGGGCCAGCGGCACGCCGACGTCGGCGAGCACGCCCTGGCCCCACACGACGTCCTCCGGCGAGGTCTCGTCGATCTCGGGGACCTCGTCGACGGCGAGGTCGAGCTCGGAGAGCTCCGAGCCCCACCGCAGCTCGATCGGCTCCAGCGCCTCCAGCACCAGCGCGTCGAACTTCTCGGCGCGGGTGCGGGACGCGGGCGTGCTCGCCGGGTACATGAGTCCGCGCAGGCCACGGCCCCGTCGGTCGCGCCGGCGGGGCGAGCGGCGGCGGCTGCGTCGGGCGGTCGTCACCGGCCGATCCTACGACCCCCGGGGGCAGGCGGAGCGCACCCGCGCGTCGCGCTGAACTCTTGTCGGGTGCAGGCGCTATGGTCGGCGGCGTGTTGAGTGTGCGGCGGTGTTCGCGGTCGGGGTGCACCGAGCCCGCGGTGGCCACGCTCACCTACGTCTACGCCGACTCGACGGCGGTCGTGGGTCCGCTGGCCACCCAGGCCGAGCCGCACTCCTACGACCTCTGCAACGCCCACGCCCACCGCCTCACCGCCCCCCGCGGCTGGGAGGTCGTGCGCTTCGAGGGCGAGTTCGCCCCGCCGCAGCCGATGAACGACGACCTCACCGCCCTGGCCGAGGCCGTGCGCGAGGCCGGCCGGGCCGACCGCCCCGCCCCGCCGCTGCCCACCAGCGGCACCGGCCGCCGGGGCCACCTGCGCGTCCTGCCCGGCCCCTCCGACGACTGACACCACCCACCGGCACCGCTCAACCGGGCGGGGTGCACGAAGGCGTCGGACCTCCCCGCTAGGGTTCCGTTCCGTGACGGACCTGTCGGCGATCGTGAAGGCCTACGACATCCGCGGCGTCGTCGGCGACCAGTTGGACGTACCGATGATGCGCGACCTCGGCGCCGCGACGGCGCGCCTGCTGCTGTCCGACGGCCCGGTCGAGCGCGTCGTCATCGGCTACGACATGCGCGACAGCTCCCCCGAGCTGTCCGCGGCGTTCGCCGAGGGCGTCACCGGGCAGGGCGTCGACGTCGAGAACATCGGCCTGGCCAGCACCGACATGCTCTACTTCGCCTCCGGCCGGTTCGACGTGCCCGGCGCGATGTTCACCGCGAGCCACAACCCGGCCCAGTACAACGGCATCAAGCTGTGCCGCTCCGGGGCGCGCCCGATCGGGCAGCAGACCGGGCTGGCCACCATCCGCGCCGACGTCGAGGCCGGGGTGCCCGCCGGCCCCGGCGGCGGCGAGGTCACCGCCTCCGACCAGCTCACGGCCTACGCCGGCTACCTGCGCGGGCTGGTCGACCTCAGCGGCATCCGCCCGCTGAAGGTCGTCGTCGACGCCGGCAACGGGATGGGCGGCTACACGGTGCCGGCCGTGCTCGGCGGGGCCGCCGAGCTCCCGCTCGACATCGTGCCCATGTACTTCGAGCTCGACGGCAGCTTCCCCAACCACGAGGCCAACCCGCTCGACCCGGCCAACCTGGTCGACCTGCAGAAGCGCGTCGTCGAGGAGGGCGCCGACATCGGCCTGGCCTTCGACGGCGACGCCGACCGCTGCTTCGTCGTCGACGAGCGCGGCGAGCCGGTCAGCCCGAGCGCGATCACCGCCATGGTGGCGGTGCGGGAGCTGGCCAAGTCGCCGGGCTCGGCGGTCATCCACAACCTGATCACCTCGCGGGCCGTTCCGGAGATCGTCCGCGAGCACGGCGGCACCCCGGTCCGCACCCGTGTGGGCCACTCGTTCATCAAGCAGACGATGGCCGACACCGATGCCGTGTTCGGCGGCGAGCACTCGGCGCACTACTACTTCCGCGACTTCTGGCGCGCCGACACCGGCATGCTGGCCGCGATGCACGTGCTGGCCGCCCTCGGCGAGCAGACCGGCCCGCTCTCGGCCCTGATGGCGTCCTACGGCCGCTACGCCGCCTCCGGTGAGATCAACTCGACGGTCGCCGACCAGGCCGGGCGGGTCGCCGCCCTCCGCGAGGCCTACGCCGGCCGCGAGGGCGTCGAGCTCGACGAGCTCGACGGGCTCACCGTCTCCCTGCCCGACGGCTCCTGGTTCAACGTGCGGGCCTCGAACACCGAGCCGCTGCTGCGCCTCAACGTGGAAGCGGCCGACGACGCGGCCGTTTCGGTGTTGCGCGACGAGGTACTGGCCGTCATCCGGTCCTGAGCCCGCCGAACGAGGTCGGGACGAGGTCCGGACAACGGGGCCCGGGCGATCCGCGCGCGGTACAGGGGCGCAGATCGGGCCGGGTCCTGGCAGCATCGCGGACATCCCGTACGGAGGAGGAGAAAGTGGCCGTACAGCTCGAC
Source organism: Pseudonocardia lacus (assembly GCF_018531445.1). Taxonomy (GTDB): domain Bacteria; phylum Actinomycetota; class Actinomycetes; order Mycobacteriales; family Pseudonocardiaceae; genus Pseudonocardia; species Pseudonocardia lacus. The sequence goes on along the minus strand of NZ_JAHDTH010000138.1, from coordinate 12,102 downwards.
CCCCAGCTGATGGACATCCTGGCCTGCCCGTCGGACGACCACGCCCCGCTGCGCCCGGGAACGCCGGACGACCCCGCCGCCGACGTGCTCACCTGCACGTCGTGCGGGCGCGGGTTCCCGGTGCAGGACGGCATCCCCGTGCTGCTGCTCGACGAGGCGACCCCGCCGACGTCCGGCCCCGACGCGCCGGCCGTCGGCGCCTGATGGTGGTCGACGACGCGCTGCTCACCGACCCGCGGGCGCTCGCAGCGGTCGACACCGGTGGTGTGCTGAGGTCCGCGGCCACCGCGGGCGCCCAGGTGCGCTCCGGCGTCGACGCGGCCATGGACGCCGGGGTCGCCGAGCTGTCCGGGCACCGGCCGAGGGCCGTGGTGCTGCTGCGCAGGCCCGGTGCCTCCCGGGCCGCGACCGAGCTGCTGTCCGCGCTGCTCGGCCCGGCCGTCCCGGTGCCGGTGGTGCTGACCGACCGCGTCCCCAGCTGGATCGGGCCGCTGGACGTGGTGGTCGCCCACACCGCCGACGCCACCGACGCCGAGCTGGCCGACGGCGTCGGGCTGGCCGCGCGCCGCGGCGCGGAGGTGCTGCTGTCCGCCCCCGGCGACGGGCCGGTCGCCTCGGCGGGCGCGGGGCGGGTGCGGCTGGTGGAGCCGCGCATCCCGGTCCCCCCGGGCCTCGACCTGCCGCGCGCGCTCACCGTCGGCCTGGTCGCGCTCAGCGCGCTCGACCTGATCGACATCCCGCTGCAGGGCGGGCTGGTGCCCCTGGCCGACCAGCTCGACGCCGAGGCCGAGCGCAACCAGCCCGGCCACGAGCCGTTCCTGAACCCGGCCAAGTCGATCGCCCTGCGGCTGGCCGAGCACACGCCGCTGCTGTGGGGCACCGACGCGCTGGCCGCGGCCGTGGCGGGGCACGCCGTCGAGGCGCTGGCCACGCACGCCGGCGTCGTCGGGTACGCCGCCGACCTGGCCTCCGCGGTCACCGCCACCGGCCTGGTGCGCGCGATCGACCGGGGCGCCTCGGGCGGCGACATCTTCCGCGACCCGTTCGACGACCCGGCCGAGGGCGCCGCCGCCCCGCCGCCGCGGCTCGTCCTGCTGGCCACCGGCGACGAGGACCCCGGCCAGGTGTCGCTGCGGCTGGCCGGGCGCACGTGGCCCTCGGCCGACCTGGTGCACCCTGTGGAGGAGGTGCCGCGCGACGTGCGGCACGCCCCGCTGCTGCGCGCGGTCGTGCTGGCGTCCCGGCTGGTCGTGGCCTCGGTCTACCTGGGCCTGGCCACGCGCACGATCGAGCCGGCCTGACCGGGGCCGGCCCGCACAGTTTCTGATCACAGGCTTTCTGATCACAGGCAGAGCCGGTAGAGAGACAGAGGAGTCCGAGCCGTCGTGGAGCTGCTGGAGAACTCGGTGCGCCCCTACGCGTGGGGGTCGCGCACGGTGATCGCCGAGCTGCTGGGCGAGGAGGTGCCCTCGGCGCACCCGCAGGCCGAGCTGTGGCTGGGGGCGCACCCGGACGACCCGTCGCGGCTCGTCGGCGCCGACGGCGCGCGCACCTCCCTGCTCGACGCGCTGCGCGCCGACCCGGCCGGGCTGCTCGGCCCCGACCGCGCCGACCGCTGGGACGGCACGCTGCCGTTCCTGCTGAAGGTGCTGGCCGCCGAGGAGCCGCTGTCCCTGCAGGCGCACCCGAGCCTGGAGCAGGCCCGCGCGGGGTTCGCCCGGGAGAACGCGATGGGCGTCGACCGGGCCGCCGCCGAGCGCAACTACCGCGACGCCAACCACAAGCCCGAGCTGATCTGCGCGCTGACCGAGTTCCACGCGCTGGTCGGCTTCCGCGACCCGGCCGCCACGGTCCCGCTGCTGCGCGCGCTGGACGTGCCCGAACTGGCCGGGCACGCCGAGCTGCTGGCCGCCCAGCCCGACCCCGACGGCCTGCGCGCGCTGTTCACCACCTGGATCACGCTCCCGCAGTCGACGCTGGACGTCCTGGTGCCGGCGCTGCAGGCCGGGTGCGTGCGGCTGGCCGGCAACGACACCGAGTTCCACGCCGAGGCCCGCACCGTGCTGGAGCTGTCCGAGCGCTACGCGGGCGACGCCGGGGTGCTGGCCGCGCTGCTGCTCAACCGGGTCACCCTCGCCCCCGGCGAGGCCGTGTACCTGCCCGCCGGCAACCTGCACGCCTACCTGCACGGCGCCGGCGTCGAGCTGATGGCGAACTCGGACAACGTGCTGCGCGGCGGGCTCACCCCCAAGCACGTCGACGTGCCCGAGCTGCTGCGCGTCCTCGACTTCACCCCGGCCACGCCCCCGGTGCTCACCGGCACCCCCGACGGCGCGTGGCTGCGCTACGACACCCCGTTCGAGGAGTTCCTGCTGCGCCGTTGGGAGAGCACCGGCCTCCCGTCCACCGAGCCCATCGCGGTCCCCGACGGCGGTCCCCGCATCCTGCTGTGCACCGCCGGCTCGGCGAGCGTCGCGGCGCCCGGGGGCGACCTGGAGATCAAGCGCGGCGGCTCGCTGTGGCTGGGCGCCGACGACACCGGCATCACGCTGGCCCCCGGCACGGAGCGCACCCAGCTGTTCCTGGCCGGCGACGCCTTGGGCTGACCCGGCTCGCGGGTTCCGGACGCGGCGTTCGGACGCCGCGTCCGATGACCGCCGGAACCGGCCGGCGCCCCGCCCCAAGATCGTTGACATGGCAACGGAATTGACGGGCAGGGTCGCGATCGTGACCGGCGGGAGCCGGGGGATCGGACGGGCGGTGGCGGTGCGGCTGGCCGAGGCGGGCGCGGAGGTCGTGCTGACCTACCGGGAGAACGCCACGGCGGCGGTCGAGGTCGTGGACGAGATCCGCGCGAAGGGCGGGCGGGTGCTGGCGGTGCGGGTCGACAGCGCCGAGGCCGGGTCGATGGACGACGTCGTCGAGCGCACGGTCGCGCGCTGGGGCCGGTTGGACGTGCTGGTGAACAACGCCGCCGAGTTCGTGCTCGGCCCGCTCGACGACATGGACGCGGCCACGTTCGACCGGGTGGTGGCCACCAACGTGCGGGCGCCGTTCCTGGCGGCCCGCGCCGCCGCCCGGCACATGGGCGACGGCGGGCGGATCGTCACGATCGGCAGCAACGTCGCCGAGCGCACGCCGTTCCCGGGGCTGACCCTCTACGCGCTGAGCAAGTCGGCGCTGGTCGGGATGACCAAGGGGCTGGCCCGCGACCTCGGTCCGCGGGGCATCACGGCCAACCTGGTCGACCCCGGCCCGACCGACACCGACGCGAGCCCGGCCGACGGGCCGCAGGCCGCAGTGATCGCCGGGTTCACCGCGCTCGGGCGCTTCGCCCGGCCCGAGGAGATCGCCGGCACGGTGCGGCACCTGGCCGGCCCGGAGGCCGGGTACGTGACCGGCGCCGTCATCGCGGTCGACGGCGGTTTCACCGCTTAGTCCGAATCGCCGGATTATCGGGACGCCGCGTTATCGCCCGAAATGGTCGATGATGCGGCTTTCCCGACTATTCGCCCCCACCGTCCCGCGCGGGCGCGCGCCACCCGCTAGGGTCGGCCGGTCCGAAATCCTTGGGAGGGGGCGCGGTGTCTGCAGGTGGGGGAACCCGGGCGATCGTGGCGGCGTTGCTGGCCAATGCCGGGATCGCGGTCGCGAAGTTCATCGGCTTCCTGTTCACCGGTGCGTCGTCGATGCTGGCCGAGGCGGTGCACTCGGTGGCCGACACGTCCAACCAGGGGCTGCTGCTGCTCGGCGGCAAGCGGGCGAAGCGCGCGGCGACCAGCGAGCACCCGTTCGGCTACGGCCGCGACCGCTACTTCTACTCGTTCGTCGTCGCGCTGCTGCTGTTCACCCTGGGCTCGGTGTTCGCGCTCTACGAGGGCATCCACAAGCTGGAGACGCACGAGGGCCTGACCGACCCGATCGTCGCGGTGGGCATCCTGGTGGTCGCGATCGCCCTGGAGACGTACTCGTTCCGCACCGCGATCCACGAGTCCCGCCCGCTCAAGGGCGGCCTGTCGTGGTGGCAGTTCATCCGCCAGTCCAAGCAGCCCGAGCTGCCGGTCGTGCTGCTGGAGGACTTCGGCGCGCTGGTCGGGCTGGTGCTGGCGCTGCTGGGCGTCGGCCTGTCGTGGATCACCGGCAACGCGGTGTTCGACGCGTTCGGCACGATCGCGATCGGCCTGCTGCTCGGCGTCATCGCGATCATCCTGATCATCGAGATGAAGAGCCTGCTGATCGGCGAGGGCGCCACCGCACCGGTGCTGGGCAAGATCAACGCGGCGCTGCAGCAGGACCCGGTCGAGCGGGTCATCCACATCCGCACCCAGTACATCGGGCCCGAGGAGCTGCTGGTCGCGGCGAAGATCGCGCTCACGCCGCGGCTGGCGGTCGAGGACGTCGCCCGCGCCATCGACGCCGCGGAGGCGCGCGTCCGGGAGGCCGTCCCGGAGGCCCGGCCGATCTACCTGGAGCCCGACCTCGACCGCTCGTCGACCTCCGTCACCGGCTGAGGCCGGGCAGGCTCGGGTTAGGTTCAGGAAAGCCACGATGCTGCCCTGTGAGGGCAGTATCGTGGCTTTCCTGAACTTCCGGCGGGGAACTTCTGGCGGGGGAGGTCGGCGCGGGGGGCGGGGGAGGGCGGTCAGCGGGGGCGGGAGGCCTCTTCGGCTTCGCGGATGTAGTTCGGGTCGGTCTGCAGCCGGCTGCGGCGCGCGCCGTAGACGAAGTACACGACGATCCCGACGGCCATCCAGACCATGAACCGCACCCACGTCGAGGCGGGCAGGTTCAGCATCAGGTAGAACGAGGCCAGCGCGGCCAGGGCCGGCACCACCGGGACGCCCGGCACCCTGAAGGCGCGGGGCAGGTCGGGGCGGGTGCGGCGCAGCACCAGCACGCCGATGGCGACCAGCACGAACGCGAACAGCGTGCCGATGTTGACCAGTTCGGCCAGCTCGCTGAGCGGGATCAGCGCCGCCATCAGGGCCACCGCGGTGCCGGTGACGAGGGTGGTGCGCACGGGCGTGCCGGTCTTCTGGTTGACCCGGGAGAACACCGGGGGCAGCAGTCGGTCGCGGCTCATCGCGAAGAACACCCGGCTCTGCCCGAGCATCAGGATCATCATCACCGTGGTCAGGCCGAACAGCGCCCCGACGGAGATGATCGTGGCGAACGCCGGCTGGCCGACCGAGCGGAACGCCTCGGCGAGCGGGGCGTCGACCTTGATGTCGGTGTACTTGACCATGCCGGTGACCACGAGCGAGACCGCCACGTAGAGCGTGGTGCAGATGGCGAGCGAGGCGATGATGCCGATCGGCATGTCGCGCTGGGGCTTCCTGGTCTCCTCGGCCGCGGTGGCCACCACGTCGAAGCCGATGAAGGCGAAGAACACCAGCGCGGCGGCGGTGAAGATGCCGGCCACGCCGAACGTCCCGGACGGCATGCCGAGGTCCTGCAGCAGCGACGGCGTCGCCTCGGCGCCGGGGGCGGGGGGCGACCCGGCCGGCGGGATGAACGGCGACCAGTTGGCCGTGTCGATGAAGAACGCCCCGGCGATGATCACCAGCAGCACCACCGCCACCTTGATGACGACCATGACCAGGTTGACCGTGGACGACACCTTGATGCCGAAGCAGATCACCCCGGTCAGCAGCAGCACGATCACCGCGGCCACCAGGTTGTGCCCGTCGCCGTAGGCCCAGTCCGGGACGGTGATCCCCAGCTGGCCCATCACGTCGGCGAAGTACGTCGACCAGCCGACGGCGACGGTCGCGGCGCCGAGGGCGAGCTCCAGGATCAGGTCCCAGCCGATGATCCAGGCGATCAGCTCGCCGAGGCTGGCGTAGGAGAACGTGTATGCCGACCCGGCCACCGGCACGGTGCTGGCGAACTCGGCGTAGCAGAGCGCGGCCAGCGCGCAGGCGATCCCGGCGACCACGAACGAGAGCGCGACCGCCGGTCCGGCCTTCACGGCCGCGGCCTCGCCGGTGAGCACGAAGATCCCGGTGCCGATGACCACGCCGACCCCGAAGACCGTGAGGTCGATCGGGCCCAGTCGTTTGCGCAGCTGGTGCTCGGGTTCCTCGGTGTCGCGGATCGACTGCTCGATGCTCTTCGTGCGCCACACGTTCACCGGCCGGGCTCCTCCCGCGACGAATGCGATGCCCGGCGAGTAGCTCCGCCGGTCCGCCACGAAACATTCTGTTGCGGCTATATAGCTAGCGGGGTATGTTTGGGAGCGTGACGTTCGAGGTGCTCGCCGAACCGGTCCGCCGCCGCATCCTCGACCTGCTGCGCGAGCGCCCTCGACTGGTCGGCGAGCTGACCGCCGAGCTCGGGCTGAGCCAGCCCGGCACCTCCAAGCACCTGCGCGTGCTGCGCGAGGCCGGGCTCGTGCGGGTCAGGGCGGAGGCGCAACGGCGCTGGTACGAGCTCGACCCGGCGCCCCTGGCCGAGGTCGACGCGTGGCTCGCGCCGTACCGCTGGATGTGGGCCGACCGCTTCGACGCCCTCGAACGCCACCTCGATGCCGATCCCGACCCCGTGGAGGACCGATGAGCCAGACCCTGGACACCCAGGACGGCCGTTCCGTGCTGCGGATGCGGCGCCGGTTGGCGCACCCGCCGGCCAAGGTGTGGAAGGCGCTGATCGAGCCGGAGCGACTGGCCGAGTGGTTCCCCACGACGGTGCGGCCGGAGCTGCGCGTCGGCGGGAAGGTCGACTTCGGCTTCGGCGAGCCCGGCGAGGTCACCGAGCTGGCGGAGGGCCGGGTGATCGCCTACACCTGGGACGCCGACCACCTGCGCTGGGAGGTCCGCCCCGACGGCGACGGCTCCCTGCTGCTGCTCACCCACACCTTCGACGACCGGTCCGGCGCGGCCAGCTTCGCCGCCGGCTGGCACACCTGCCTGGAGGGCATGGTCCTGATGCTGGCCGGGGGCTCCGCGAGCGCCGTCGACACCGACGACCGGGCCCTGCACGAGCAGTACGTGTCCGAGCTGGGCCTGGACACCTGCGACGTCCAGGAGGTCCCGGACGGCTGGCGCGTGCGCCTGGAGCGCCAGCTCACCCGCCCCGCCGACGCAGTGTGGACCGACCTCGCGGGCGCCTGGCCCGGCGCCGGCCCGGTGCTCGTCGCGGACGAGCCGAAGGCGCTGGAGCAGGAGGCCGGCGGCGGGCGCGTGCGCTGGGAGCTGGGCGAGGGCACCGGCCACGGCGCCCGCCTCACCGTCACCTGGACCGGCCCCGACCCGGCCGCCCGCGACGCCGCCGCCACCCGCATCCCCGCCCTCACCGCCCGCCTCTCCCGCCCCTGACCCGCGCCCCGGCCCCGTCGAGAACGAACTTGTCGTGATCATTCCGGCCTTTCGATCACGACAACTTCGTTCTCGACGGGGGTCGGCGTGCGGGCCATGCGGCGGGCGCGCAGGGCGAGGACGGCCGGGCCGCACGGCCACCGCGGGGCGAGCCGGTTGGCCCGGGTGCACTCCGTGCACCGACCGTCCGGGCCGGCCCGGTGCACGACCAGCAGGCCGCCCCACACGTTCGGCCACCCGGCCACGATCGCGGCGGCTTCCTCGATCCGATTGCGACTGTCCTCAGTAGGCACCCGGACGAGCGTCCGCACGTCGCTCCGACGGCGGGTTCCCGTTTCGGTGACCACATCGGCACGATGTGTCATCGAACGGACGGGGGGCGCATGGACAACGGGAGCGGGTCGGTGGTGCACCGGCGGATCCTCGGTCGGCGGCTGAAGCTGCTGCGCGAGGAGTTCGGGCTGACGCTGGAGGAGGCGGCGCCGAAGCTGGACTGGTCGACCAGCACGCTGAGCCGGATCGAGAACGGCCAGCAGGCACCCAACGTGCACGGGATGCGGTCGATGATGGACCTGTACCAGGTCACCGGCGACGGCTGGGAGGACCTGCTCCGCATGACCAGGGAGGTCCGGCGCAAGGGCTGGTGGCGGGCCTACGGCCTGGGCGACGACGCCTACGTCGGCTTCGAGGCGGAGGCGAGCCGGGTCCAGGAGTTCGCGCTGTCGTTCTTCCCGGGGCTGCTGCAGGTCCCGGAGTACTCGCGCGCGCTGTTCACGACGGCGGTGGAGCGCACGCCAGAGCACCTGGCCGACGTCATGCAGGTGCGCGCGATCCGGCAGCGGCGGCTCACCTCCGCCGAGCACCCGCTGGAGCTGGTCACCGTGGTCGACGAGTCCGTGCTGCACCGCCCCATCGGCGGGCCGGCGGTGCTGCGCGAGCAGCTCGCGCACGTCGTGCGGGCCGCGGCCCTGCCGTCGGTGACGCTGCAGGTGCTGCCGACGGCGGTCGGCGCCCACGCCGGCATCGCCTCGCCGCTGGCCGTCCTGAGCTTCGAGCACCTGGGCGAGCCGGACATCGCCTACGTCGAGCACACGCTGGGCTCGTTGCGCGTGGAGAAGGAATCCGAGGTGCGGCGGGCTAGGATCGTGATCGACCGGCTACGTTCGGCTGCGCTCGGTCCCGAGGAGTCCCTGGCGCTGGTCCGGGAGGTCGCGGCGCAGCTCTAGGAGGCGCGCGTGGACACTCCCGAGCCCCAGTGGCGCACGAGCACCTTCAGCGGCGGCTCCGGCAACAGCTGCGTGGAGGTCGCCTTCCTGCCCGACGCCGTCGCCGTCCGCGACACCAAGGACCGCACCCGTTCCCCCCAGCGGCACAGCCCAGCCGCCTGGCGCGCCTTCCTCGCCGCCGTCCGCGACGGCCGGTTCCGCCCGCCGACCCCGTCGAGAACGAACCTGTCGTGATCAACAGGCCCTGTTGATCACGGCAACCTCGTTCTCGACGGGGACCTGAGCAGGACGACCTGGGTCCGCGGGTCGTAGTGGACGGCGGGGGCGCCGTCGACCACGTGGTCGGCGCGGGCGGCCGTGTCGACCGCGGCGAAGTGGACGCGCTCCTGGCTCGCCCATGCCTCCCAGTGCGGCCGGTAGGTCTCGCCGTCGCGGGCCATGCTGCGCCGGTAGCGCACCGTCTCGGGCGCCTCCAGCCACAGCACGAGCGACGCGTGCCCGGCCACCGCTCCGGCGCCGACGCCCTCCACGACGAGCACGTCCGGGCGTCCGAGGTCGACCTCGGGCCCGTACGCGCCGGCGTGCCAGTCGTAGCGGCGGTAGCGCGCCGGCGAGCCGCCGGCCAGGGCGTCGACGAGCGCGCGCAGCCGTCGCACACCCTCGTCGAGCCCGTCCCACCCGTCGTACAGGTCGTCCATGTGCAGGACCGGCGGCCCGCCCAGCGCGGCGGCCAGCCGCCCGGCCAGGGCCGTCTTGCCGGCCCCGGACCGCCCGTCCACGCACACGACCCGGGTGCCGGCGCAGCGCGCGGGCGCCCGCCGGACCCGGTCGGCCAGCTCGTCGAACCCGACGACCTCCCGGCTCAGCCGCGCCATCGCCGGGACCGGCGGGTCCTTCGCCATCAGCCGCGCTGACCGGCGAACTTCTCGCGCAGCGTCTTCTTGGAGAACTTGCCGACCGAGGTCTTGGGCACCTCGTCGATGAACTCGACGGCGTCGGGCAGCCACCACTTCGCCACCCGCGGGGTGAGGAACTCGATGATCTCCTCGGCGGTGAGCGTCTCGCCCTCCTTGACGACCACGCAGGCCAGCGGCCGCTCCACCCACTTCTCGTGCGGGATGGCGATCACCGCGGCCTCGGCCACCTTGGGGTGGGCCATGATCTCGTTCTCCAGCTCGACCGAGCCGATCCACTCGCCGCCGGACTTGATCAGGTCCTTGGTGCGGTCGACCAGGCGCAGCGAGCCGTACCGGTCGCCGGTGGCGACGTCGCCGGTGCGCAGCCAGCCGTCCTCGGTGAACTGGGCGCCGCCGCCCTCGCCGCGGTAGTACTCCCTGGCGATCCACGGCCCGGCGGCCTGCACCTCGCCGGTGGCCCTGTCGTCCCAGGGCTGCGGCTCGCCGGTCTCCGGGTCGACCAGCCGGACGTCGACCAGCGGCGCCGGGACGCCCTGGCGGGCCCGGAAGTCGGCGCGCTGGTCCTCGGTCCAGTCGGCGTGATGGGACCGCGGGCTGCTGACCGTGGCGATGGGGCTGGTCTCGGTCATGCCCCAGGCCTGCAGCATGGGCACCCCGATGGCCTCGCGGTAGGCCTCGGACAGCGCCCTGGGCACGGCCGAGCCGCCGCACAGGATGGTCTTCAGCGACGACAGGTCGTGCTCGGGCAGCAGCGGCAGCACACCCATCCAGATGGTGGGGACACCACCGGTGACCGTCACCTTGTGCCGCTCCAGCAGCGACACGATCGCCTGCGGGGTCATGTTCGGCCCGGGCATCACCATCGACGACCCGGCCAGCAGGCAGCCGTAGGGCAGGCCCCAGGCGTTGGCGTGGAACATCGGCACGATCGGCAGCACGACGTCGCGCTCGGACAGGTTCATCGCGTCGGTGGTCAGCGCGACCAGCGAGTGCAGCACCGCCGAGCGGTGGCTGTAGACCACGCCCTTCGGGTTGCCCGTGGTGCCGGACGTGTAGCACATGGCCGCGGCGGTGTTCTCGTCCAGCACCGGGAACGCGCCCTCGAACGGGGTCGCCGCGGCCAGCAGCTCCTCGTAGTCGTGCACGCGCGGGTCGGACGGGACCTCGGCGTCGGCGCCGTCGTCGATGACCACGACGTGGCGCACGGACTGCAGCTGGTCGACCAGCGGCCAGAACAGCGGCAGCAGCGACCGGTCGACGAAGACGACCTCGTCCTCGGCGTGGTTGGCGATGTAGACGAGCTGCTCGGGGAACAGCCGGATGTTCAGCGTGTGCAGCACCCGCCCGGTGCACGGCGCGGCCAGGTAGAGCTCCAGGTGGCGGGCGGTGTTCCAGCAGAACGTGCCGACCCGCCCGTCCGCGGAGATCCCCAGCGTGTCGAGCACGGTCGCGAGCCTGCGCACGCGCACGGCCCACTCGGCGATCGTCGTGCTCGTCTCGTCGGTCGTGCTGGCCGTGACGATCGTCTTGTGGCCGAAGTACTGCTCGGCGCGGTGGAAGACGTGGGTCAGGGTGAGTGGGCGGTCCTGCATCAGCCCGAGCATCGGCGCTCCTTCGACGACTGCGGCGTGGCGGTCGAAAGCTACCCGCGCCGGTCGTCGATGACCATGCGTCAGCGCTGGTCGCGGAGCCGGTCGCGGGCCTGCATGAGCGCGAAGCCGAGCAGGTTGAGCCCCGGCCACACGGAGGGGTCGTCGGCGCGCGGGTCGTCGGCGGCCATCCCGATGCCCCAGATCGCGTCGCGCGGGCTCGCCTCCACCAGGACCCGCGGCTCGGTGCCGAGCAGGAACGCGCGCAGGTCGTCGTGCGCGGCGAACTTGGCGACGTTGCCGGCCACCACGATCTCGAAGCGCTCGGCCTCCCAGGCCGCCGCGCGGAACCCGCGCACCTGGGCGCCGATCTGCTTCGCCTCGGCCGGCGTGGCGGCGGCCAGGACGCGCTCGGCGGCCTCGTCGTCGTCGAACAGGACGGCCTTGCGCCACATCATCCAGTGCTCGGCCGAGGCGTAGCTGCGGCCGTCGACCTCGAACTCGGCCGGCCACCACTGGCTCAGGCAGCCCTTGCCGGGTGAACCGTCGGGCGTCGGCTGGTGCCCCCAGAAATGCAGGTACCTCACCGTGACGCCGGTGGCGAGCAGGTCGAGCAGTTCGGCTACCGAGCGCGGGGACACGGGCGACAGTCTCGCGGGCGACACCCGTCCGCGCACGCCCTGTCGTCCCGGTCGGCCGATCCCACCGCCGTCGACGGGCCCGCAGAACGGACGCGTGCGGTTAGGCTCGACGGCCGTGACGCCCTCCGGCCGGACCGCCTCGGTCTGCCTCGACGTGGGCTCCACGTGGACCAAGGCCGCGCTGGTGGCCCCGGACGGGACGCTCGTCGGCTTCGCCGAGCACCCGACCACCCGCCACGACGTGCTGGAGGGCGTGGACGCCGCGGTCCGCGGGGTGTCCGCGGCCGCCGCCGCGGGCGAGCGCGAACCGGCCCTGCTGGCCTGCTCGTCGGCGGGCGGCGGGCTGCGGCTGGCCGTCGTCGGGTCGGAGCGGCTGGCCGCCACCGAGGCCGGCCACCGGGTGGCCTGCTCGG
>NZ_JAHDTH010000137.1 GCF_018531445.1 Pseudonocardia lacus | reverse complement strand
GGCAACCGCCGTCCCGCCGCGGCGAGCCGCCAGCCCACCTGGGCCCGCAACGCGCGCCGCTGCGGTGCGCCGAGCCGTTCGAACGCGGCCTGCTGCACGCGGTCGTGGCGGAACCGCAGCTGGCCCAGGACGTCCTCGGCCGCGCGGCGACCGGGCCGCGCGGCGGTCACGAGGCCGGCGGCCAGCGGCTGGTGCAGGTGGGCGACGAGTTGCTCGACGGTGGTCGCGCAGGCGATGGCGAGGTCGGTCCCCGACACCTCGTCGCCCAGGCACGCCATGACGCCGAGCACGTGCACCGCGTCGGGCCCGAGGTTCTCGATGCGGGTGGTGAGCAGCGCGACGACGTCGCTGCGGCCGACGTGGTGGCGGACCGCGGCCTCGTCCCAGGTCCACCCACCCTCCTCGAGCACCAGGGCGCCGTGCTCGCGCAGCGAGTTCAGCAGCTCGATCGTGTCGAAGGGGTTGCCGCCCGTGCGCTCCGCGAGGACCCCGGCGAGCACCGCGGACCGCCCGGCGGGAAGCCGCAGCACGTGCTCGAGCAGGACCGCGAGATCGGCCACCCCGAGCGGGTCCAGCCGCACCACCGTCGACGCCGCCGAACGCGCCCAGCCGCCCACCACCGCGGCCAGCCGCGCGTCGGCGTCGTCATCGCGGTACGCCCCCACCACCAGCAGGCCGTCGATCGCCGGGGCGTTCACGATGGCGTCGAGCATGTCCAGCGCGCCGGGCGGGGCCCACTGCAGGTCGTCGAAGAAGAGCACGATCGGGCAGCTGGGCGAGGCGACCACCCGGAGCAGGTCGACCACGGCCTGCTGGATGCGGTCCTCCCCCTCGTGCTCGTCCAGGGCCGCCGCACCGGCCCGCTCCCCCAGCACCTGGGCGAACTCGGGGGCGATCGCGACCAGGACCGACGCGTTCGACCCCAGCCGCAGCCGCAGCTCCCGGGCCCGGCGCTCCAGCGCCGCCGGCGGCTCGGCCAGCAGCAGCCGGGCCAGACCCCGCAGGGCCGACCGCAGCCCCGCGGAGGAGTCGCGCACGACCTGGTCGGCCTTGCCGGAGACGAACCACCCGCCGCGCCGGGTCACCCGCTGGCGCAGGGTGCCGACCAGCGCCGACTTGCCGATGCCGGGGCCGCCGGTGACCAGCAGGACCCCGCCGGGACCCCGGTCGCCACTGCCCGCCGGGTCGGCGACGGCGTCCACCGCCGCGGCCAGGATCCCGATCTCGCGATCCCGGCCGACCAGCTGCGTCGGCGGGGTGAGCCGGCCGGGGAAGTCCCGCTCCCCCAGCGCGAACGGCGCCACGGCGCCGGCGGCGATCCGGGCGAGGTCGTGGGCGAGGCCGGCGGCGGACTGGTAGCGGCGATCGGGTTCCTTCTCCAGCAGCCGGGCCAGCACGGCGCCCAGCGCGGCCGGCAGCGTCGGGTCCAGCACCGTCACCGGCGTCGGCTCCCGGGTGAGGATCTCCCGGAGCAGCTCGAAGGCGTCCTCCTCGACGAACGGCGGCCGCCCGGTCGCCGCCTCGTGGAGCACGGCGCCGACGGCGTACAGGTCGGACCGGTGGTCGACCGCGGACCCGGTCCGCCCGGTCTGCTCGGGCGACAGGTAGCGCAGCGGACCGAGGATCTCCCGGTGGTGGGTGAACCCGGGGCGGACCTCGGCGGTCATCGTCGCGAGCGCGAAGTCGACCAGCTCGACCCCGCCCTCGACCAGCAGCACGTTGCCGGGGTGCAGGCCGTGGTGCGCGACGCCGGCCTCGTGCACCGCCTTCAGCGTCGACGCGAGATGCTGCCCCAACGCGACGACCTCGCGCACGGACAGCCTGCGCTCGGCCAGGGCGTCCGAGAGGAGCCGGCCGTCGGACACGACGGCCACCAGGACGCGTGGGTCCACCGACGGCCGCAGCACCGGCACCCCCGGCACCCCCACGAGACGACCGAGGACGGACGCCTCGTGCGCGATCCGCTCCAGCGCGCCCTCGCCGAGCGCCTCCTTGTGCAGCAGGACACCGAGATCGGGATCGCGCACGCACCACACCCGCACGCCGGCGCCGTCGGGCACAGCCTCGACAACACCTGGCCGAGCAGGCACCTGCAGCCACCTCCCCCGGCGGACGAGTCCCGACCTGGTGCAGACGCCGGACCCCTCGTCCGCGGGCCGTCCGTCACCCTAGCCGCACGCACGCTCACCCCGCCCGAGCCTGCCCCCTCCGCGGCGGCGGTGACCAGGTGGGTCACCCCATGGGGGAGCACGGGCCGCGCTGGACCGCGGTCCGGCCGCCACTCGGTCCCAGCCGGTACCGACCAGCGGATCGGGGCCGCGGGTTCCCCGGCCACGGGCGAGGGACACCGCACACCGGCGGCGCGCCGGTACCGTGCCACCGTGACGACGGCGCCGCCGATCCCGCTCTCGCGCCACCTGCTGCGAGTGCGCGACCTGATGGACCGCGCCTACGCCGCGCCCCTCGACGTGCCCGCGCTCGCCCGCAGCGCGCACGTCTCCCCGGCGTACTTCAGCCGGTCGTTCCGGGCCGCGTTCGGCGAGTCCCCGCACCAGTACCTGCTGCGCAGGCGGCTGGAGCGGGCCAAGGCGCTGCTGCGCGCCGGCGAGCTGCCGGTGACCGAGGTCTGCCTGGCGGTCGGCTTCACCAGCCTCGGCTCGTTCAGCGCCCAGTTCCGCCGGTTCGTCGGGCAGAGCCCGACGGCCTACCCCGCCGCGACCGCACCCGACGAGCTGAGCGCCATCCCCGGCTGCCTGGTCCGCCGGTTCACCCGCCCGGCCCGCTGAACGACTGCTGGGCACGTTTGGAGAAGCGGTCCAGCGCACCCGGTTCCTACCGTTGCGGCCATGCAGACCGTGACCTCGGCGGATGGCACCACCATCGCCTTCGACCAGATCGGCACCGGCGCCCCGCTGGTGCTCGTGGCCGGTGCGGCGTGCGACCGCGCCGTCGACGCCCGCCTCGCCGACGGGCTCGCCGCCCACTTCACCGTGCTCAACTACGACCGCCGCGGCCGCGGCGACAGCACGGACACCCCGCCCTACGCCGTCCGGCGCGAGATCGAGGACCTGGAGATCCTGCTCGCCGCGGCCGGCGGGACCGCGGTGGTCGTCGGGCTCTCGTCCGGGGCCGTGCTGGCCGCGCACGCGGCCGCGGCCGGCCTGCCGATCAGCCACCTGGTGCTCTGGGAGCCGCCGTTCCGGCTCGACCCGACCGCCCAGCGGGCCGCCCGCGAGTACGCGGAGCAGACCCGCGCCCTGCTGGCCGATGGCCGGCGCGGCGACGCACTGGCGCTGTTCATGACGGTGGTCGGGATGCCGCCCGAGGCGATCGCCGGGATGCGGCGGTCGCCGTACTGGGCCCAGGGCGAGGCGCTCGCCCCGACACTGGCCTACGACGCCGCGGTGATGGGCGACGGCGCCGTCCCGGGCGAGCGGTTCGCCGCGATCACCGCCCCCACCGCCGTGCTCACCGGCGGCGCCGGCCCGGACTGGTTCCGGGCCGTCGGCGCGGCCGCCGCGGCGGCCGTCCCGGGGGCCACGCACCGGGTGCTGCCGCAGCAGACGCACGACGTGGAACCCGCGGCGCTGGCCGCGGCCGTGCGGGAGTTCGTCGGGACGCCCTACGCTCGCCGACCGTGATCACCGGGTTCGCGCTGGTCTGCCTGAACGTCGCCGACCTCGACCAGGCCAAGCGCTTCTACGTCGACGTGCTCGGCTTCGAGGTCGGCATCGACCGCGAGCTGGACGGGTTCCGCTGGCTCACCGTGCACCCGCCGGGGCGCCCCGACCAACCGATGATGCTGGTCGTGCCGGAGCCCCCGGTGGTCCCCGAGCCGATCGCCGGCCAGCTGCGCAGCC
This sequence comes from Pseudonocardia lacus, assembly GCF_018531445.1. GTDB lineage: Bacteria > Actinomycetota > Actinomycetes > Mycobacteriales > Pseudonocardiaceae > Pseudonocardia > Pseudonocardia lacus. Next base: position 18,830 of record NZ_JAHDTH010000137.1, on the reverse strand, counting down.
TGCTCGCCCGCGGCTACCTGGGCATCGGTGCGCTGGCCACGGACGACTGCCGGGCCACCTGCGCCGAACTGCAGGCGCGGGGCGTGCACATCACCGAGGAGCCCGAGGAACGGTTCTACGGCATCGACGCGGCCTTCCGCGACCCGTTCGGCAACCACTGGCGACTCACCCAGCCCCGCACGCTCGACGAGATCCGCGCCACCACCTGAACCCGGGGGGCTTCGGTCAGCGGCAGCGCGAACCGACCCGCCGGACCGCGCACGACCGCCTTGCCGGCCGCCGGGACGGCGAACACCGGCCCCACCGCGGCGAGGGCGCCGACCAACAGCGCTGCTCAGCTGCTGGCTGCGTCCCCGCTGGCCTCGACCGCGCGCTGCAGGCGCCCGGCGAGCCCGCGGACCGCGTCCACCAGCTCCGGCGCGTCGACGACGTGGAAGTCCGCGTCGAGCATCACCAGGTACATCGCGAGCGTCCGCGGATCGTCGGAGCCGGGCACGAAGGCGCACCGGTCGTCGCCGAGGGGCTCGACGTCCACCGGGATCGGCATCCTGCCCCGCACGTGCGCCGCGGGCGCGTGCACGACCACCCGGGCCCGGTACCGCCAGGTCGCCTCGCCGATGCCCCGGGCCAGCCGCGCGGTGATCTCGTGGTCGGGGGGCAGGGCGCGCGGGGTGAAGCGCGGGCCGGTCGGGGTCTTCGGGTCGACCCGGTCGATCCGGAAGGTCCGCCAGTCGTCCCGATCCAGGTCCCAGGCCAGCAGGTACCAGCGGCGGCGGTCGTTGACCAGCCGGTAGGGCTCCACCTGCCGGCGGCTGGCGGCGCCCGAGTGCGCCCGGTAGTCGAACCGCAGCCGCTCCCGGTTCCGGCACGCCGTGGCGAGCGCGGTCAGCACCTCCGGATCGACCTGCGCGCCGCGCGACGGCATCGGCACGGTGGCGGACCGGAACGCCTCGACCCGGTGGCGCAGCCGCGGCGGGAGGATCTGCTGCAGCTTCGTCAGCGCCCGCAGCGAGGTCTCCTCGATGCCGGCGACCGAGCCGCCCGCGGCCGTGCGCAGCGCGACGGCGACCGCGACCGCCTCCTCGTCGTCGAGCAGCAGCGGCGGCAGCGTGCCGCCGGCCCCGAGCCGGTACCCGCCGGCCACCCCCGGGCGGGCCTCGACCGGGTAGCCGAGCCTGCGCAGCCGGTCCACGTCGTTGCGGACGGTGCGGGTCGTGACGTCGAGCCGGTCCGCGAGCTCCGCGCTGGTCCAGTCGCGCCGGGCCTGCAGCAGGGACAGCAGCCGCAGCAGCCGCGCCGAGGTCTCCAACATCCGTCGATTCTGCCCCGCCATCTAGGAACGAACCGTTCCTGGGATTGCTCGTAGGTTCCTCTTCAGACCGAAGTTCCGCGACGGAGGAGAAGCGCGATGAGCGACGAGATCCGGCCCTTCCGCATCGAGGTGCCCGAAGCCGACCTGAAGCACCTGCACGACCGGCTGGCCACCGCCCGCTGGCCCGGTGAGCTGCCCGGCGTGGGCTGGACCCGCGGCGTGCCGCTGGAGCACCTGAAGGAGCTGGCCGAGCACTGGCGCACCGGCCATGACTGGCGCGCCCGGGAGGCGGAGCTCAACCGGTTCCCGCAGTTCACCACCGAGATCGACGGCCAGCGCATCCACTTCCTGCACGTCCGCTCCGACCGGCCGGACGCGACACCGCTGCTGATCACCCACGGCTTCCCCAGCTCGGTCGCGGAGTTCCTGCACCTCATCGGCCCCCTCGTCGACCCGGCCGAGGGGCCGGCGTTCCACGTCGTCGCGCCGTCCCTGCCCGGCTACGCGTTCTCCACCCCGCTGGCCTCGACCGGCTGGACGATGGGCCGCACCGCGCGGGCCTGGGTCGAGCTGATGCGCCGGCTGGGCTACCAGCGCTACGGCGTGCACGGCGGGGACATCGGCGGCGGGGTGTCCGGCCTGGTGGCCGCCCTCGACGGCAGCCACGTCACCGGCGTGCACGTGGTGACCGACCCGCTGACGGCCGCGAACGTCGCCACCTTCATCCCCGGGCTGGCCGACCGGCTCGACGGGAACGACCCGGTGGACAAGCTGATCCTGGACCGGATGGCCGAGTTCCGCACCGACGGCTCGGGCTACCTCGCCATCCAGAACACCCGCCCGCAGACCATCGGCTACGGCCTGGTCGACTCGCCGCTGCTGCAGCTGGCCTGGATCGCGGAGAAGTTCGAGGCCTGGACCGACCTCCCGATCGACCGCGACCAACTGCTCACCACGGTCAGTCTGTACTGGTTCACCGGCTCCGGCGCCGGCGCCGCGCACACCCTCTACGAGCAGGCGCACTCCGCGGACTGGGGAGCGCCACCGGACGTGCCGCAGGGCTTTGCGGTCTTCGGCGCGGACGAGACGGTCCGCCGACTGGTCCCGGCCCCGCCCGAGGCCCACTGGACGGAGTTCGAGCGCGGCCTGCACTTCCCCGCGATGGAAGCCCCGGACCAGCTCGCCGCGGACCTGCGGGCGTTCTTCGGGCCGCTGCGCTGACAGCGGGTGGTCAAGCCGGTCCTCCGTGCGCTGTCCGGAAGCTGCAACCCCCCGGTGCGGGGATCGGCTTGTCCGCGGCCCGTCCGGCGGCGAGGGTCGTGCCGGCCGGGTGGAACCGGCGACCGAGGGAGGCCAGGAGATGACCGACGTGCTCGCGTCCTCGCGCGCCCGCCGCGCGGAGGACGTCCTCACCGCGGTCCGCCGGCACCGGGACCGGTTCGAGGGTGCGGCCCGGCAGGCCGAGGTCGAGCGGACGATGCCCGCCGACGTCGTCGCGCTGATGCGCGGGCTGGGCCTGTTCTGGCTCAAGACGCCGGTCGCCCTCGGGGGCGCCGAGCTCGACCCGCTCGACTTCTGCGACGTCCTGGAGGAGATCGCCTACTACGACGCCTCGGCCGGGTGGGCGGCCATGGTGGGCAACGGGACGACCGGCATCGCCGCCGGCTGGCTCCCGGACGACGGCGTCGCCGAGGTGTTCCCCGACGCCGACGACCTGCCCGTCCTCGCCGGCCAGATCACCCCGCGCGGCACGGCCGCCGCGGCGCCGGGCGGCTACCTGGTGACCGGCCGATGGAGCTTCTGCAGCGGCATCCTGCATTCCGGCTGGCTGCTGGCCGGGTGCGCGGTCGAGGGCGCGCCCGGGGAGATGGTGGTCGTCGTCGTGCCGAAGTCCGAGACGACGGTGCACGACACCTGGCACGTCGCCGGCCTGCAGGGCACCGGGAGCTGCGACGTCTCGGTGGCCGGGGTGTTCGTGCCAACCGGCCGGACGCTCAGCTGGAGCGGTGGGGTGCAGCCGCGGCGGGGCGGCGACATCTACCGGCAGCCGGTCGAGCTCTTCGTGTCCAACGAGCTCGCCCCGGTGACCGTCGGGATCGCCCGGCGCGCCATCGACGACATGTACGACCTCGCCGGCCGGACCGCGCGGCTGCCCGGCGGCCCCACCGTGGGCGAGCGCGCCGCCTTCCAGAAGGACATCGCGCACTGCGAGTGCCGGCTGCGCGCCGCCCGGCTGCTCTACCGCGACGCCGTCGAGCGGGTCCACGCGGCGACGACGAGCGATTCGCCGCTCGGCGCCGCCGACGTCGCGGCGATCCGCGCCCAGCACACCTACGTCGTCGAGGAGTGCGTGGACGTCGTGGCGAAGATCATCCGGTACGCCGGCGGCCGCGCGCTCGCGCTCGACCACCCCCTGCAGCGCCACCTGCGCAACCTCTCGGCCGCCGTGCAGCACGCCTACATCTCCGACGAGCTGTACGAGATCGCCGGCAAGGCCCGCCTGGCGGAGCGGAGCTGACCCGGACGGTCAGACCCCTCCCGGGGCGGCCGCGCGCCGCAGGGTGTCCGACGGCGACTCGCCGAAGGTCCGCCGGTACGCCGCGGCGAACCGGCCGCCGTGCGCGAACCCGTTGCGCAGGGCGACGTAGGTCACCGTCGTCGAGCCCGTCGGCGCGGCGCGGAGCAGGTCCTCGCGGGCCCGCTCCAGGCGACGGCGCCGCACGTAGGCCATCGGCGACACGCCCAGCTGGCGGTGGAACGCGGCGTGCAGCGACCGCTGGCTCACCCCGGCGTGCTCGGCCAGGTCGGCGATGCTGAGCGGGGTGTCCCAGGCCGACTCCAGCAGTTCGAGGACCCGCCCCACCACCCGCGCCGACGGCCGCGGCGACGGGCTCAGCATGGCGTCGCTGTAGTTGTGCCGCTGGCCGAACAGCAGCGCGCTGAGCAGGCTGTGCTCGAGCTCGGCGCTCAGCACGGGCGGCGGCCCGGCCGGGCCGTACCGGGTCAGCACCCGGCGGATGGCGCTCACCGAACCGGCGATGCCCCGCCCGTCGCCGTCGAGGTCCACGGCGGTGTCGAAGCGCAGCGGCTCGCGCAGCGGCTCCTGCAGCAGCCGCTGCAGGAAGCGCTCGATCCGGCTCTTCGACACCGCGATCATGAGCTGGCTGACCCCGGGCTCCCAGCGCATCCGCACACCGCGGTCGTAGGCGAGCACGGCGGCGCGGTCGGCGGCCACCACCGTGTCGTCCCCGCGGGCCCCGCTGAACAGGGCCCGCCCGCCGGAGATGAGGCTGATCGTCACCCACGGGATCGGCGGGCGGCAGACGATCTCGACGGGTCGGCCGTAGGTCGAGGCCATCACGCTGAAGCCGTCGAGGGACGAGAACCCGACCCGGGCGGCGAAGTCCGGGCCGCCGTCGAGCAGCGTCATCCGGTGGTCGCACTGCAGGAGCCGCTCGGTGCGCGTGCGCGCCTCGTCCGGGTCCGTCGAGGTGAAGCCCAATGGCGCGCCGACGCGGTAGTCCGACTCGTCGGGCAGGGCCGTCGTCCGGGCCGCCGTTGTCTGGGCCGTTGTCATCGTCGACTCCGCAGGCTCGTCCACAGCGCCGTGCCGCCGGGCCAGCTTCGCCGCGCCGGTCGGGCGAAGTCAAGCGGCCGTCCCTGCAGGAATCGGCCAGCCGACGTGCAGGAAGCGGCTCGCCGGTGATCGCGGCGTCGGCATAGCGTCGAGGCACGCGCCAGGTTTCCCGACAGGAGGACGCATGTCCCAGGCAGTCGAACCCGCCGCGATCGCCGCGCAGCGCCTGACCGCGGGCAGTGGCTGGATCAGCTACTTCCGGGCCGGTGAGGGCCGCCCCACCCTGTTCCTGCACGCCGCGGGCGGGGCCGGCGAGTGGAACCCGTTCCACCAGCTGCTCAGCGAGCGCACGGACCTGCTCGCCCCGGACCACCCCGGGTTCGGCGCCTCCGCCGACCTGCCCGAGCTGACCACCGTCGACGACCTCGTCTACCACTACCTCGACCTGCTCGACCGCTTCGAGCTGGACCAGGTCGACCTGGTCGGCGCCTCCTTCGGCGGCTGGGTCGCCGCCGAGCTGGCCGTGCACTCCCCCGAGCGCATCCGCAAGCTCGTGCTGCTCGGACCGGTCGGGCTGCGGGTGCCCGAGGCGATGGTCGCCGACCTGTTCCTGATGACGCCGCCGCAGCTGATGCGGGCCCTGTTCCACGACCCGGCCCTGGTCGAGGCCGCGCTGTCGGTGGAACCGACCATCGACCAGATCGTGCAGACCCAGCGCGACCTGGGCGCGCTCGCCCGGTTCGGCTGGCGGCCGTTCCTGAACAACCCGAAGCTCGAACGGCGCCTGCACCGGATCACCGCACCGACCCGGGTCGTCGCCGCCGGCGAGGACCGGATCGTGCCCCGCGTGCACTGCGAGCGCTACGCGGCGACGATCCCGGACGCCGAGCTGGTCGTCGTACCGGACTGCGGGCACGCGCTCTACGGCGAGCAGCCCGCCGCGGTCGCCGCCGCCGTCACCTCGTTCCTGGCCGACTGAACCGGAAGCGGGTCCCCGACATGCAGTTCAACTTCTTCCACCTCATGCCCTACCCCTACCTGCCCGACGACTTCGACGACGCCGAGAAGTACCCGTCGCCGTCGCTGACGTTCTCCAACCGGCACTTCGACCCGGCCAAGGGCGTCGACCTCTACCACCGCTACCTCGACGAGCTGGAGTACGCCGACCAGCTCGGCTACGACGGGATCGTGGTCAACGAGCACCACCAGTCGGCCTACGGGCTGATGCCCTCGCCGAACATCATGGCCGCCGCGCTCGCCCGCCGGACCAGCCGGTCGAAGATCCTGGTGCTGGGCAACGCCATCCCGCTGCGCGGCAACCCGCTGCGGGTGGCCGAGGAGATCGCGATGCTCGACCACCTGACCCGCGGGCGGCTGGTGTCCGGGTTCGTCCGCGGCATCGGCTGGGAGCACTTCGCGCACAGCGTCAGCCCGGCCGAGTCGCGCTCGCGGTTCAACGAGGCCCACGACCTGATCAAGAAGGCGTGGACCACCGAGGGGCCGTTCGAGTGGATCGGCGAGCACTACGAGTACCGCTACGTCAACATCTGGCCCCGGCCGCTGCAGTCCCCGCACCCGCCGATCGCGGTCCCCGGAGCGGGCAGCCCGGAGACGATGCGCTGGGTGGCGGAGAACCACTACGTCTACACCTCGGTCTACGCCCCGGTCCGCATCGTCAGGACCTGGTTCGACGGCTACCGCAAGGCCGCCGCCGAGCTCGGCTACCAGCCCGAGCCGGAGAAGCTGGCCTTCGCCACCCCGGTGTTCATCGGCGAGTCCGACGCCGCCGCCCACCGGGAGGCCAAGCAGCACGTCGAATGGCTGTTCCACCGCGGCCTGCGGCAGGGCGTCGAACTGGTCTCCCCGCCCGGCTACGTCTCGGCGAACGGCCTGCGCGGGATGCTCGCCTCCGGAATGAAGGGGTTCTCCCAGCTCAGCTACGAGGAGCTGATCGAGCAGGGCATGGTCATCGTGGGCGGCCCGGACACGGTGCGCAACCGCATCGGCGAGCTGCGCGACGAACTCGGCTTCGGCCAGCTCACCATGATGATCCCGATCGGCGACATGCCCGCGGAGCTGACCCGGCGCAACACCGAGCTGTTCGCCACCGAGGTGATGCCGCACTTCCGGGCGCCCGCAACCGACCGCGCACCCTCGCCGGCCGGCGCCCCGGCGTAGCGGCGACATCGCCCCCGGTCACGGCCCGGCCGTGCCATCATGCTCCGGGTGAGCTCGCCGCTGGACTCGGGTCGAGCCGCGAACCGGCGGCGGGACTGGCGCGACGCGTTCGCCGAGCTGTCGGCGGCCGACCGGGAGCAGCCGCTGCACGCGGCCGACCTGGAGTCGCTGGCGATGTCGGCCTACATGCTCGGCCGCGACGACGACGCCCGCCGCGCGCTGGAGCGCGCGTACGCGGTCCACGTCGACCAGGACGACGCGGCCGGCGCCGCGCGCTGCGCGTTCTGGATCAGCCTCGGCCTGCTCAGCGTGGGCGAGTCGGCGCGGGCCAACGGCTGGGCCCGGCGGGCCGACCGGCTGCTCGACCGCATGGGCCACGTGTGCGTCGAGCACGGCTACCGGCTCGTCCTGGGGGTGCTCGCCGAGGACGGCGACCCCGATGCCGCGCTCTCGATCGCCGACATCGGGGAACGCTTCCACGACGCGGACCTGGTGGCGTTCGCGTTGTACGCGCGGGGCGACGCGCTGGTGAAGCGGGGGCGCGTCGGGCCGGGACTGGCCCTGTTCGACGAGGCGATGGTGGCCGTGCTCGCCGGCGAGCTGTCCTCGGCCCTGCTGACCGGGCTCATCTACTGCCTGGTCATCGGGCGGTGCGAGGAGGTCTACGAGGTGGGGCGCACCCGCGAGTGGACCGATGCGCTCACCCGCTGGTGCGAGGCGCAGCCCCAGATGGTCAACTTCACCGGGACCTGCCTGGTGCACCGGGCGGGGAGCCTGCAGCTGCGCGGGGCGTGGCCGGCGGCGGTCGCCGCGGCGCGCCAGGCCTGCCGGCGCTTCGTGTCCGGCGGGCCGGGCGTCGGGGCGGCCCGGTACCGGCTCGGCGAGATCCACCGGTTGCGCGGCGAGCTCGCCGCCGCCGAGGAGGCGTTCCGGGAGGCGAGCGAGCGCGGGTGGCAGCCCCAACCGGGGCTGTCACTGCTGTGGCTGGCGCAGGACCGCACGGCCAACGCGGCGGCGGCGATCCGCCGGGTGCTGGCCGAGACCGCCGACCGGCTCGCGCGCGCCCGACTGCTCCCGGCCTGCGTCGAGATCATGCTGGCGGCCGGCGACGTCGCGCAGGCGCGCGCGGCCGGTCAGGAGCTGACCGGCATCGCGGGCGAGCACGGCAGCACCGCGCTGGTCGCGATGGCCCGCTACGCCACCGGCGCCGTCGCGCTGGCCGAGGGCGACCCGGCCGCCGCCCTGCTGGCGCTGCGCGAAGCCGGCCGGCTGTGGCACGAGGTCGAGGCGCCCTACGAGGTCGCCCGCACGCGGACGCTGATCGGGCTGGCCTGCCGGCGCCTCGACGACGAGGACTCGGCGGCCTGGGAGTTCGCCGCGGCCCGGGACTGCTTCGCCCGGCTGGGCGCGGCCCCCGACCTCGCCCGGCTGACCGCCCTCGTCGGCCCCGGCCCGCCGGACTGCCCCGGCGGGCTCACAGCGCGTGAGCTGGAGGTGCTGCGGCTGGTCGCGGCCGGCCGGTCGAACCGGGTCATCGCCGAACTGCTCGTGCTCAGCGAGCGCACCGTCGACCGGCACGTGAGCAACATCCTGACCAAGCTGGACGTGCCCTCCCGCACGGCCGCCACCGCCTTCGCCTACGACCACGGCCTTCTCCAGCACCACCACCGGAGATCGTGATCATGGACGGTCTCGCAGCGCGGGGCGGGCCTCGCAGCGCGGGGCGGGTTGTCGCAGCGCGGGGCGGGTTGTCGCAGCGCGGGGCGGGTTGTCGCAGCGCGGGGCGGGTTGTCGCAGCGCGGGGCGGGTTGTCGCAGCGCGGGGCGGGTTGTCGCAGCACGCCGGCGGGCGGCCCCCCCCCCCCCCGCGCTGCGACACCACGCCCCGCGCTGCGATACGCCGCCCGGCCTGCGAGGACGTACCCCGGAGAGCCCGAGCGCCGGCGTTGGGGCCGGGGCCGGGACACCGGGCACTCCGTTCGGTCGTCCCGGCGCCGGAGTGGGGGTGGTCTTCGCAGCGCTGGGTGGTGCCCTCGCAGGGGGTGGGTGGGTCGTCGCAGACGTGGGTGGGTTGTCGCAGCGCGCCGGCGGGCTGCGAGCACCCACCCAGCGCTGCGACACCGCGCCCGCGTTGCGATACGCCGCCCGGGCTGCGAGGACGTGCCCCGGAGAGCCCGAGCGCCGGGACGGGGCCGGGGCCGGGACACCGGGCACTCCGTTCGGTCGTCCCGGCGCCGGAGTGGGGGTGGTCCTCGCAGCGCTGGGTGTGCCCTCGCAGGGGGTGGGTGGGTCGTCGCAGATGTGGGTGGGTTGTCGCAGCGCGCCGGCGGGCTGCGAGCACCCACCGAGTGCTGCGACACCGCGCCCGCGTTGCGATACGCCGCCCGGGCTGCGAGGACGTGCCCCGGAGAGCCCGAGCGCCGGGCCGGGGCCGGGGCCGGGGCCGGGGCCGGGGCACCAGGCTCCCGTTCGGTCGTCCCGGCGCCGGAGTGGGGGTCGTCCTCGCAGCGCTGGGTGTGCCCCCGCAGAGGGCGGATGGGTCGTCGCAGACGTGGGTGGGTTGTCGCAGCACGCCGGCGGGCTGCGAGCACCCACCGAGTGCTGCGTGGCGCAGCCGGGTCTGCGAGGACGCGCCGGGTGGGGCGCGCAGCGTGGGGTGGGCCTCGCAGGGCGGGGTGGGGCGCGCAGGGCGGGGTGGGGCGCGCAGGGCGGGGTGGGGCGCGCAGGGCGGGGTGGGGCGCGCAGCCGGGGGTGGGTTGTCGCAGCGGGCCGGCGCGCTGCGAGACCGCCTTCACGGCTGCGAGAACACGTCCCGGCCTGCGAGGGGGCCGGCGAGGCTTCGTTGCGGGTGTGGGTGGAACCACCCACGCCCGGCCGCGCCCGACATGGGTAGCCGGACCGATGCGCGCCGGCCGCCGTCGTCGCCAGGGTTGCGGGCATGCCACAGGACGTGCGAGAGAGCAGCAGGGCCGCCGCCGATCCGACGCGTGAGCGGATGCTGGCGTCGTCGCCGGTCACCGACCGCCGGGTGACGCTGGCGGGGATTTCGACCGCGGTGCTGGACGGCGGGTCCGGACCGCCGCTGGTCCTGCTGCACAGCGCCGGTGAGTTCGCCGGTGTCTGGCTGGCGGTGCTCCCCGACCTGGTGCGCACCCACCGGGTGATCGCCGCGGACCTGCCCGGCCACGGCGCGTCGGGCGTCGCGGCCCCGTTGGACGCCGAGCACGCGCTGCGCTGGCTCGGCGAACTGGTCGAGCTCGCCGGCCCCGAGCGGCCGGTCGTGGTGGCCCGCGGCCTGGGCGCGGCGATGGCGGCCCGGGCCGCCGTCGGGCGCGCCGCGATCAGCGGTCTGGTGCTGGTCAGCGCGCACGGCCTGGCCGAGTTCGCGCCGGCGCCCGGCCTGGCCGCGGCGGCGCAGGAGTTCGCCGAGAGGCCGAGCGCCCGCACCCGGGACCTCATGTTCGCCCAGTGCTTCGTCGACCTGGACGGTGTGCGCCGGCAGTGGGGCGAGGGCTGGGCAGCGGTGGCCGACTACGCCCTCGAACGGGCCACCGAACCGGAGATGGGAGCCGCGCTCGACCACCTCATGCCGGCCTTCGGGCTGCCCGCCATCCCGCCGGCGGACCTCGCCCGGATCCCGGTGCCGACGACGCTGATATGGGGACGCGCGGACCTGCACGTCCTGCTGCCGGTCGCCGAGGCGGCCAGCGCCCGGTACGGCTGGCCGCTGCACGTGCTCGACGACGTCGGCGACGACCCGGGCATGGAACGCCCGGAGGCGTTCCTGGCGGCGCTGCGCACCGCGGTCGCCGCCCCGGCCGGGCGGACGTCGCCATGACCGGCACCGCCACCGCGACCGCCGCCGAGGCGGTCCTCGCCGCCGTGCACGACCTCGCCCCGGCGATCGGCCGGCGGGCCGCCCGGATCGAACGGGCCCGCCGGCTGCCCGCCGACCTGCTCGACGAGCTGCACCGGGCCGGCTGCTTCCGGATGCTGCGCCCACCCGGCCACGGCGGACTCGGCGTCGCGGTCCCCGAGGCGATGCGGGTGTACGAGGCGCTCGCCGCGGCCGACGCCTCGGTGGGCTGGACCGTCATGATCGGCTCGGCGGCGTGGTGCGACCTGGTCGGGCTGCCGAGGGCGGCGTTCGACGCGCTGTTCGCGGGGCGGCCCGACGCGGTCGTCGGGGGGACGATCAACCCCTGCGGGCGCGCGGAGCGCGTCGAGGGCGGCTACCGGGTCAGCGGGCGGTGGCCGTTCGCCAGCGGCTGCGAGCACTCCGACTGGCTGTTCGGCAACTGCGTCGAGGAGGTCGGCGACGAGCAGCGCATGCGGATCGTCGTCCTCGCCCCCGGCGACGTGACGATCCAGGACACCTGGACCGTGTCCGGGTTGGCCGGCACCGGGAGCCACCACTTCCGCGCCGAGGAGGTGCTCGTCCCCGCCGAGCGCAGCTTCGACCTCTTCACCGCCGAGCCGTGCCTGGACGAGCCGATCGCGCGGATCCCACCCCCGGCCCTGCCCGCGCTCTGCATCGCCAGCACGGCGCTGGGCGTCGCCGGGGGCGCGCTCGCGGAGATCCGCGACGTCGCGACGGGGAAGGTGCCGCTGCTCGCGTCGGCGGCGCTGGCCGCGAACCCGCTGTTCCAGTACCAGCTCGCCACGGCCGACACCGACCTGCGCGCGGCCCGTGCCCTGCTCCACGCCGAGGCCGCCGACGCCTGGACGACCGCATCGGCCCGGGCGCCGCTCACCCTCGACCAGCGGGCCCGGATCCGGTCCGCGGCCGTGTGGGCGACCACCCGGGCGGCCGCCGTCGTCGACTTCGCCTACCACGCGGGCGGTGGCGGCGCGCTGTACGCCACCAGCCCGTTGCAGCGCAGGCTGCGCGACGTGCACGCCATCACGCAGCACTTCGTGGTGCGGCCGGACACGATGACGACCGCGGGGGCCGTGCTCGCCGGGCAGGAGATCACCGCACCGATCTTCTGACCGGTCAGTCGGTGGGCGAGATGACCAGCCGGGCGATCCGGCCGTCGCGGAACTCGAAGGTCATGGGCCCGGTGCCGTTGAAGCCGCCGCCGGTCACCGTCAGCGTCGCGACGACCCGGTCGGGGTCGTCCGTCGGCTCCAGCCCGACGAGCTCGAAGTGCGCCCGCTTGCCGATGTTGTCGGTGCTGTCCCAGGCGGAGACGCCCTCGTGGCCGTGGAAGACCCGGCCCCAGTCGTCGAGCACGGCGTCCTCGGTGAAGGCGTCGACGAACGCCGCGGAGTCGCCGCGGTTGGTCGCGTCGATGAAGGCGCGCAGTGGGGCGGGAACGGCGGTCACGGCGGTCTCCCCTGCTCGGGCCGGGGCCCGGTCGGGTCGCGGCGCGTCGGTCGACCGCCATCATCGCGGAGACGCACCGGGGACGTGGGGCGCGATCTCCTCGGCGCACCGCCACAGCTGGCGCACGCCGTCGCGGACCGGCCAGAGCAGGACCCGTCGGGCGCCGGCCCGGGCGTAGTCGGACAGGACCCGCACGCAGTGCTCGGGTGAACCGACGGGCAGGGACCGCGCGAGGGCGCGGGGATCGGCGCGCAGCGCGGGGGCGAGGACGTCGTGCAGGACGCGGGCGGCCTCGGCCGGGTCGTCGGTGACGTGGAACCACACGGTGGCGACCATGTCGGGGAAGGCGGCCGGATCGCGGCCCGCGGCCCGCAGCTGCGCGTCGAGCCGCGCGCGGTTCGTCGCGTACTCCCCGGGGCCGCCGTGGTGGCCGGAGGCGATCCAGCCGTCCGCGGCGGCGGCGGTGGCCCGCAGCCGCCGGGCCGACCCCCACCCCGCGTACCAGATCTGCGGGGGCGGGTCGGGCCGCGGTCGCACAGCGGCCGCGGACCCGTCGCCGGCGAGGAGCTCGCGCAGCTGCCGCGCGGCGGCGTCGAAGCGGGACCAGCGTTCGGCGAAGGGGATCCCGACCGCGGCGAAGTCGTCGCGGCCCGAGCCCGGGCCGATGCCGGCGACGACCGGCCCGGGGTGCAGCACGGCCAGCGTCGTCAACGCCTTGGCCAGCACCACCGGGTGGCGCAACGCGGGCAGCGCCACGGTGGTGGCCAGCGTCATGGACCCGGCGCACCCCGCGGCGGCGGCCAGCGCCGTCGGCCCGTCGAGCCACGGGCGCCGCCACAGCAGGTGGTCGTTGGCGGCCAGGGTGTCGAACCCGGCGTCCCGGGCCGCGCGGACGTAGTCGCGCAGCTGCCCGCCGGAGACGCAGCCGTCACCGAAGTCGACCAGTGGCAGGTGCGCCCCGAACCGCATGCGTGTCCCCGCTCCTCAGACCCTGGCCTCCAGCACCATCGTGAACGGTGTCTCGGCGATCCGGCGGACGGTGCCGAACCCCGCGCCGGTGAGGACACCGCGCAGCCGGTCCTCGCCGGCCTGCGCGCCCAGCGCCGTCGTGCCCGACGAGGTCGGGGAGCCCTGGGAGAGCGCGCCGGGCGTGCAGAGCAGCGTCGAGAAGCCGTAGTAGGCGGCGCCGACGGGGTTCAGGTTGTCCTCGACCCGGTCCCCGGCCATCGGCTCGACGACCATCAGCCGACCGCCCGGGCGCAGCGCGGCCAGCGCGTGCCGGGCGGCGCCGACGGGGTCGCCCATGTCGTGCAGGCAGTCGAAGAAGGTGACCAGGTCGTAGCGGCCCGGGTAGTCCGCCGCGGTGGCGACCTCGAACCGGGCGCGCTCGGCGAGGCCGGCGTCGGCGGCCGCCTTGCGCGCCGTCCGCACCGAGTCGGCGTGCGCGTCGAACCCGGTGATCGTGGACGCCGGGTACGCCTGCGCCATCAGCAGGGTCGACGCCCCGTGTCCGCAGCCGACGTCGGCCACCGAGGCACCCGAGCGCAGCGCCCGCTCGACGCCGTCGAGCGCCGGGATCCAGGACGCCACGAGGTGGTTGCGGTAGCCGGGGGCGAAGAACCGCTCGCATCCCGGGTAGAGCTCCTCGTGGTGCTCACCCCACCCGATGCCGGCCCCGGTGCGGAAGGCCTCGGCCAGCCGGTCGACCGACTGCACCGCCGCCAGCGCGAGCTGGAACGCCCCGACCAGGCACACCGGGCTGTCCTCGTCGGTGAGCACGACCGCGCCCTCGGCGGTGAGCCGGTACCGCTCGTCCCCGCAGTAATGCAGGAACCCGCCGGCCGCCTGCGCCGCGAGCCACTCGCGCACGTAGCGCTCGGTGGTGCCGGTCCGCCCGGCCAGCTCCGCGGCGGTCACCGGCTCGCCGTCGCCCATCGCGGCGTACAGCCCGAGCCGATCGCCCAGCGCCACCAGCGCGCCGCTCACCATCGCCGCGACGTCCCCGACGCCCTTCTGCACGAACGCCGTCAGTTCCTCGGTCATCTCGGCTCCTCCTCCGTCTGCGGGGCACGCAGCATGGGCCGAGCCACCATTGACGACAAGTATCCGGACCGATGCGGTATAAGCTGGCATTATCGAGTGCGTGCTCGACGTGCGACGCCTGCAGGTGCTGGTCGAGATCGACCGCCTCGGCTCGTTCTCGGCCGCGGCGGCGGCGCTCGGGATGAGCCAGCCCGCCGCGAGCCAGCACGTGGCCGCACTGGAGCACGCCATCGGGCTGACCCTGGTCGAGCGCGGCTCCCGGCCCGTCGCGCTCACCGAGGCCGGGCACGCGCTGGTCCGGCACGCGCGCGGCGTGCTCGTCCGCATGGACGCCGCCGAGCAGGAGCTGGCCGAGCTCGCCGGCCGCCGCCGCGCCCGCCTGCGCCTGGGCGGCTTCCCGACGGCGCTGGCCACCCTGGTCCCCGGCGTGCTCGCCGAGTACGGGCTGCGCCGACCCGACGTCACCCTGTCCGTGGTCGGGGACCACATGCAGCGCCTCCTCCCCCGCCTGCACGGCGGCGAGCTCGACCTCGCCCTCATCTACGACGACCCCAGCGCACCGGCCACCCACCCGCCCGGGTTCGCCACCGTCGCGCTGTTCGACGACCCGTTCACCGCGGTCCTGCCGCCCGGCCACCGCCTCGCCGACCGCGCCACGGCCACCCTGCGCGACCTGGCCGACGAGACCTGGATCGGCGGCACCCCGACCAGCACGTGGTTCGCGATCGTCCGCCGCGCCTGCCACGCCGCCGGGTTCGCACCGCGGGCGCCGTTCAGCACCGACGACTACGTCGCCGTGCAGGCGTTCGTCGCCGCCGGCCTGGGGGTCGCGGTGGTCCCGTCCCTCGCGGTCGGGCCCACCGCGCACGCCGTGCGGGCGGTGCCCCTCGCGCGGCCGCGTCCCACCCGTCGCATCGCGGTCGCGCTGCCGCCGGACGCGGCCGAGCACTCCGCCGCCCAGGCCATGATCGAGCTGCTGCGCCGCGACGGTCGCGCCAGGGCGGCGCAGTAGGCGGTCCCGCGCGTGACAGCGGCGCACCGATGAGATGCGCACCTCCGCGCGGTCCACACGGACGAGGGCAACCCGCCCCTCGACGACCAGGACCAACGGAGAACCCCATGACCGCGACCTACACCTTCGACGTCTTCGCCAGCCTCGACGGCTACGGCTCCTACGGGGGCGACGGCGACTGGGGCGGCTACTGGGGCAAGCAGGGCCCCGAACTGCTCGACCACCGCCTCGCCTCGTTCGCCACCCCGCAACGGATGGTCTTCGGGGCCACCACCTTCCGGCAGTTCGTGCAGATGCTCGGGTCGAGCACCGAGGGCGACGAGGTGCGCGATCCCTGGGTCACCCGCATGCGCGGCATGCCCACCACCGTCGTCTCGTCCACCCTGGGAGGCAGTCTCGACTGGCCGGACGCGACCGTCGCGAGCGGCGACGCCGTCGACGTCGTCGCCCGGCTCAAGGAGGAGTCCGACGTACCGCTGCGCTCGCACGGGAGCCTGTCGCTCAACTGGGCGCTGATGGCCGCCGGCCTGGTCGACCGCCTCCAGGTCACGATCTTCCCGGTGATCACCGGTCGGACCGGGACCAGCCCCGTCCTCGGCGGCGCCGACGACTTCGACCTCGAACTGCTCGAACAGCGCACGCTCGACGGCAACACCCAGGAGCTGGTCTTCCGGCCGACGCTGCACACCGGCCGGCGCTGACCATCCGGACCCGGCGGGGCACCCGCCGGTGGTCGTCCCGGCCACCGGCGGGTGCCGTTGCGGAACGCCGGGCGCCGGGGCACCGTCACGCCATGGCCCGGGACCTGCTCGCACCGCTGAAGACGACCACCTCGGGGCGCGGGTGACCCTCGGGCGCGCTCCGCGCGGAACAGGAACCGCACCAGCGCTCCCCCGCGGCGCGAACGCCGTGCGCCCGTTCGACGCGTGGCTCGTCCGCGCCGAGGCCGCCGCGGACGAGGTCGCCCCCATGTCCGAGGTCGCGGTCGACGCCCGGGTGGCACCGCGCCCGGTGAGCCCGGACGCCTACGAGCCGATGTCCCCGGCGCTCTACGTCTACCGGCAGCGCACGCCGGAGTCCGAGCACGTCGGCATCGTCTGCGACATCGCGCCCGAGGCGTTCCTCGACGGCCGCGTGCGCGGTCACGAGTCGGTGCGGGCCGACCGGGTCGACGCGCTGGCGCGCTACCTCGTCACGTCGCCGCAGCGGGTCGAGCTGGTGAGCACCCTGCACCGGGCCGGGCCCGTGCTGCGGGCGACGCTGGCGAGCACGTCCGCGCTGCCGCCGGTCCGCGACCTGGACGGGCCCGGCGCCACGCGCCACACCGTGTGGACGATCCCCGACGGCCCGCTGACCGACCGGCTGCGCCGCGAGGTGGACGCCGCCACCCACTACATCGCCGACGGGCACCACCGGGTGGCGGCCAGCCTGCAGGTGTGGCAGCGCACCGGGCGCGACTCCGGCCGCGGCGTCCTGTGCGTGGCCTACCCGCTCGACGGGCTGCAGTTGAGCTCGTTCGACCGGCGGCTGACCGGCCCGGTCGACGCGGCGCTGGTCCGCCACCTGCTCGAGGCGAGCTTCGAGGTCCGCCCGGCCGCCGGCGTGCCGGAGGCGTCGGCATCGGCCATCGCGGTCTACCTCGGTCGCCGCTGGTACACCGCGACCTTCTCCGGCGAGCGAGCACCCGGAGCAGCCGGCCTGGACGTCTCGTTGCTGCACGCCCGCGCGCTCGACCACCTCCCCGCCGGCACCGCGGTGGAGGCGACCCGGGCTCCCACCGACGCCCTCGTCGCCGCGTGCGATGCCGACGGCGGGGCGCTGTTCGTGCTGCCCGCACCGGACCTCGAGACCCTCACCGCGATCGCCGACGCCGGCGAGGTCGTGCCGGCCAAGAGCACCTACTTCTCCCCCAAGCCCGCCTCGGGCGTCTTCCTGCGCGGCACGCGCTGAGGCCGCGCACGGCCGGGCGCCCGGGGCATCCGCTCCTCGGCCGGGTGCCGCGCGAACCGGCTCGGCATCGCGACGCAGTAATTCAACACTAACTACTAATACCCTGCGTCAGCGGGCCCTTGCAACAGGAGATGCTCGTCAAGGAGATGCCAGCTGGGTCTTGACGGGGCCGTCGGCCACACACTATCTGTACTGGCAGTACAGAATGTGCGCGGTGCCCAACGGGATGACCGCGGCGCGGGGCGCGACTGCGCGGTCCGCCACCCGAGGTCGAGGAGGACCGGCGATGGCACAGGTCGGCACAGCGGCACCGGCCGCCCGCGAGCGGCCGGACGGCCGGGCGCCGGACCTGCTCGAGGTCGATCGGCTGCAGCTCGCGATCGGTGGGGTTCCGCTGCTGTCGGACGTCTCGTTCTCCTGCGCGCCCGGCGAGATGGTCGGCCTCGTCGGCGAGTCCGGCTCCGGCAAGACCCTCACCGGCCTGAGCGTCATGGGCCTGCTGCCGCGCGGCGCCGAGATCGGCGGGCGGATCACCTTCGCCGGCACCGACCTCGTCGGCGCGGGCGCGGAGGAGCTGCGCCGGCTGCGCGGGACCCGGCTCAGCATGATCTTCCAGGAGCCGCGGGCGTCGCTGCACCCGGCGCGACCGGTCGGCAAGCAGATCGTCGACGTCGTCCGGGCGCACGAGCCGGACGTGTCCGCGGCGGCCGCCCGCGAGCGGGGTGCCGACCTGCTCGCCCAGGTCGGGCTGCCCTCGCCGCGGCGGACCCTGGACGCCTACACCCACGAGCTGTCCGGCGGCATGTGCCAGCGGGTGATGATCGCGATGGCGCTGGTCTGCGAGCCGGCGCTGCTCATCGCCGACGAGCCCACGACCGCGCTCGACGTGACCATCCAGGCGCAGATCGTCGCGCTGCTGCGCCGGCTGGCCGACGAGCGCGGCCTGTCCGTGGTGCTGATCAGCCACAACCTGGGTGTGGTCAGCGACCTCTGCTCGCGGGTCGTGACCATGTACTGCGGGCAGGTGGTCGACGACGAGCGCACCGACGCGCTGCTGCGCCGCCCCGCCCACCCCTACCCGTGGGCGTTGCTGCGCGCCTCCGACGTCGACCTCGATCGGGCCCGCGACTGGGCGGGCATCGCCGGCACGCCGGCCAACCCGGCGCGCCCCCCGCACGGCTGCCGCTTCCACCCCCGCTGCCCGTTCCGCACCGACGCCTGCGAGGCCGCGGTGCCGCCGCTGGAACCGACGGCCGGCGGTGGCGTGACGCGGTGCATCCGGCACGCCGAGCTCGACCTGGACGGGGTGGCTGCCTAATGCTGTTGTCAAGCGGCAGCCGGCCTGTGGTCGGTTCGGTACTCGGTTCTGGTGCGCAGCATGGCGTGCAGGACGTTGACTCGTCGTCGGGCCAGTGCGATGAGAGCTTGGT
>NZ_JAHDTH010000136.1 GCF_018531445.1 Pseudonocardia lacus | reverse complement strand
CCGGACGTTCATGTGGTTCCATGCCCGGGCAGTCTGCTGCGAACCGGACCCGATCACGATCGTCAACAACCAAAAGGCGTCGGGTTCGTTGTGACGACGGTTCATTCACGCTGAACACGCCGGCAAAGGAGCAGCGAGATATGCCAGAAGCACAGCTTCTGGCTCGACTTCGGGAACGGGGCGTTCCCGAGGCTGCGCGAGCGGCGTCCGGAGTGGTCGGATGGCGTCGGCGGGCGACGGTTCAGCCCTGCTGGCGATCAGTCGTTGCTGGGCTTGAGCGGGTGTCGCGCTGCCCACGCTTCTGCCCGGGCGACGAGCCGTCCGGCCTGGGCTCCGCGGGCCAGCGGCCCGTCATGTTCACCGGCGTAGCGGTCTCCGGTGTGTTGGCCGTGTGCGCGCTGGTGACGGCGGAGCAGGGTGTCGTGGTCGCGCGGGAATAGGCGGCGAGGGGCGATGAGCAGGTGGGCGTGGTGCTCGCAGGCGAAGGCCTGCCAGGCCGTGGATCGGTAACTGGAGAACCACAGCCCGGTGGCGGTGACCTCTCGGTCGCAGGGCAGGTCGTGGTCGGGGGTGAAGCCGCCGCAGCCGGCGGACATGGCCCTGAAGGCGGGCATCTGGGTGCTCCCTGCTGGCGACGGCGTCGGATACGGCCGCGGGGGAGCACGGCGGGGCCAGGCTACCGACGGGTTCGACCACCGGGCCAGAGCTGGCCGCTGAACGGGTCGGGCGAGATCAACGCACTCGGCCCGTGGGTCACGGGCGCTGTCACCGGCAGCGAGGAGGTCCCATGAGCGAGAGGACCCGGCTGCCGGCGCGAGTAGTCGCCGGTGGAACCTGACGTGTGGTCGCCGAGTCGTCTGCCGCCGGCCTGACTGGCTTACCCGCTCCTATCCCGCCTGCAAGTGGTCGCTCGTCGGAGGCCAGCGGTCGACTCGTGCGACGTGGACATTTCACATCTTACGACTCCATGTCGGTCGCCGGATCTGACCTACCGGCGAGCGCGGATTATCACTTACACCACGTAATAATGGTGTTGCGGCGCTAGCTTCTCGTGACGCGGATGCGGGGATTCGAGGAACGGCGGTGACGATGAGCAGGAGCTATTGGCAGGTCGGAGAGGTGACGCGGCATCTGGAGGCGATCGCTGATGACGTCGACTCGCATCGTCGTGCGGACCACCCCATCTACCTCCCGCCGGAGCTGGTCAGCGCTGCGCGTCGGATCGCGGAGGCGGCGGACTGGGGTCGTACCCGGGTGATCGGGGACCAGACCTCCATCAGTCGCGCTGTCCTGCAGGTCATCGAGGTCTCGGAGGTGGTGACCGCGAGCATGATCCGGACGCGGTTGGCGGCTGCGGGGCGGATGACGTCGATCGCCACGATCACGGTGGCGCTGCATCGGGCGTGCGGGCGCGGCCATCTCGTCAGCCCTGCGCGCGGTCAGTTCCGGCTGCCGACCGCGGAGGAGAAGAGAATCGTCGCGGCGTCGAAGGAGTTGGACAAGGATTGATCGTGCCCGGCCGATCCGGAAGCTCGCTGGGCGCAATCGGCCACCGGATCAGCTTCCGGTGACGAGGACCTGGATCTCGCCGACTGCAAGAGAGGTCTCGGTCGGGATGCGCACGGTCTCGGTTCCGGTGACGGGCGCTCCGGCGGACGTCCCGGCCCAGTCGACCTGCCAGACGCTGGTCGCGGTGACCGGCCAGCGGCCGGTGCCGTTGGTGCGTTCGGGCAGGGAGCGTTGTTCGTAGCTGTACCCGCAGTCCGGGGACGGGCCGGGTTCGCCTGTCCACGGGGTTCCCGGGCCGGCGCACCGGACGCGGGCGCCGGGTGGTCCGAGGCTCCACTCGACGGCGAGGAGCCGGCCGGTGGCGGTGACGGTCGCGGTGCCGGCCGCGGCGGTGGCCGACAGCGGCCCGGTGAAGGTCGGGCCCTGGTCGATCCAGAGCCACAGCGGGACTCCGATGAACGCCGTGCCGGTGGCCGACATCCGGATCTGTGGGCCGCGGAGGTCGAGGAGTTCAATCGCCTGCTGCGCGACGACGGCGGGGTCAGTTGCCGGTGCCGGTGGGGCCGGGTCCGCGGGGATGGCGGGCACGGTGCCCTGGCCGAGCGCACCGGGGATCGGTCCCCTGACGATCAGCGGGGGCGGGGGAGGCTCCGCGTCGACCGGCTCGGTGGACGCGCGGCCGCGGTCGCCGGCGCGGTCGCTGTCACTCCTCCGGGGTTGTGTGCGTGGGCCGCCGGGTCGTCCGGGGTCGATGGCGTCGACGAGGCATTGGCCGATGCCGTTGCCGACCTCGCAGCGGTTCGGTGGTTGCTGCGGGACGACGGCGACCACGGCCAGCAGCAGCGCAGGAGCGAGTGCCCCGCTGATCGCCGTCAGCACGGTTCGTCCCAGGCCGGTCGTGTCCGGTCGACCAGCCATCGTCCGGGCTGGGCCTGTTCGACCTGGGCGTGGAACTGGAAGCGGGGGACCTGGTTGGCGGTGTCGGTGAGGACCTCGCCGGTCTCGTCGGCGATGAGCAGGTAGTCGGTCATGTCGACGCAGTCGACGATGGCGACGGAGTCGGTGGTTGCGGAGCGGATGGTGGGTGCTCGTTCGACGGTGCCCTCGTTGTGGGCGGGGTAGGCGGCGTAGTTCTCGATGTCGGCGAGGAGGGACTCGAGGGCCTGTCCGCTGGCGACGGCCTCCAGCTCGGTGGTCCAGTCCCGGGAGGTGGGTGCGTTGAGGGCCTGCTCGGCCACCGTCCAGAACTGGTTGTAGGTCGTCAGTGCGGCGTCGCCGGCTCGGGCCTCGTCGCTGGGCGGCTCGATCGGAGCCGGAACTGGTGCCGGAGCCGGTACCGACGCGGGGTCGGGAGCGGAGCCGCACGCCGCGGCGACGGCGACGAGCACCACGACGACCGCCGCTCGAAGGATCATGCTCATCTCGTTGCTCCCGGTGCTGGTGGCTCTCACGCAGGCTCCGTCGACGTGTGGTCGCTGCGTGGTCCAGGCGTGGTCATGCAGGTAGATGCCGGTGTGGCCGCGTCGACGAGGCAGGACATGGCTACCAGCTCCGGTGGTCGTCCGTGGCCGGTTCGGTGACAGCTCGGCCGAATGGCCGTCCCGATCCTCTGTGGTTCGGCGGCACCACAAGGAAGACGTGCTCGGCGACTGGAGGAAGCAGCAGACCGCGCGTGGCCACGGCTTAGCCACATCGGTCCGCACCGTCGCGGCATGGTCTCCGAGCCGCCGCGGTCCGCGATGCGTCGGCGCCGTCACGCCCCCGTGCCGCGTCGTCGGCAAGTGCTCGTCCGGTTCAACGACGACGAGTTCGATGCCGTGCGCCGCACCGCCGATCTCGCCGGGCTCGCCGTCGGCGCGTGGGCGGGCGAGGCAGCTGTCCGAGCCGCTGATCGGACGGAGTGGGAGCTGGGGATGTCGCGGCGCGAGGTGCTGCGGCAGCTGGTCCGGGTCCGGCTGGACGTGGCGCTCGCCCGGCGGGTCGTCGCCGAGGTCGGTCCGGCCGCGGGTGGGGCCGCGGTGACGCGGCCGCTCGATGACGTGTTGGCTCGGCTGGACGAGTTGATCGACCGGGCTGTCGACGACGCACCTCGATGATCACGAAGGTGGTGCACGGGTGGCGCCCAGGTGGGCTGATCGCCTACCTGATGGGGCCGGGTCGGGCCGAGGAGCACCGGAACCCGCGGGTGATCGCCAGCTGGGACGGTCGTGACGCGGCCTGGCAACCGGCCCGGACCGGTCCGGGGGAGTGGGACCTGGCGCTCGGTCCGTTGATCCGCGCACTACGCGCGCCGGCTGTCGCGGCCGGACTGCCGGAGGAGGCCGACGAGACCGGCAGGCGCGGCTACGTCTGGCACTGCTCGGCGCGGCTCGCGGCGACCGACCGCGTGCTCAGCGATGCGGAGTGGGCGGAGGTGGCCCGGGAGCTGCTCGACGCCGCCGGCATCGCCGGACGTGACGATCCGGGTGGCCCGCGGTGGGTGGCGGTGCGGCACGCCGAGGACCACATCCACATCGCCGCCGTGCTGGTCCGGCAGGATACCGCGCGCCGCTTCTGGCCGCACCGGGACTACCCGCGGCTGCGGGAGGCTGCGCGCAGGATCGAGGACCGCCTCGGGCTCACACCGACCGCGGCAGGCGACGGGACGGCGGCGCGGGCTCCGAACCGGGGAGAGATCGAGAAGGCGCGCCGGCGGGGCCGGCGGGAACCGGTGCGGATCGAGCTCGCCAGGGCGGTGCGCGAGGCGGCGGTCGTGGCCGGGGACGCGGACTCGTTCATCGCCGCGCTGCGCGAGGCCGGCTACGTCGCGGAGCTGCGCCGGGCACCGTCCGGGGACCCGATCGGCTTCACCGTGGGCCTGGCCGACGACGTCAGCTCCGCTGGCGTGCCCGTGCGCTACAGCGGCAGCAAGCTCGCCCCCGACCTCTCGCTGCCCAAGCTGCTGCGGCGATGGGCCGAGCTGGACGCGCCGGGACCCGGAGGGCGTCCGGCCTTCCCCGCGGCACGAAGGGCGGCGGAACGGGCGCAGCGGACCGTTGCCGATGCTCGCCGGACAGCCGGTGGTGGCGAGGACCCGGCGGAGATCGCGCACGCGGCCGCCGACCTCCTGACCGCTCTGCGTGGCTGGCCCGGTTCCGGAACCGATCTGGGCACCGCGGCGGACCTGTTCGACCGTGCCTCCCGGCCACCGCGCTCGTCGCCCGGCCGGCCGGGCTCGTCGACGTCGAACCTGCGCCGGACGGCCCACCTGCTCATCCGGCAACGGCGGGTGGCGGGTGAGGGCGACCTCGACGGCGTGGTCGCCCTGGCCGTCGCGCTCACCGCGCTGCTCCGGGAGATCGCAGCCTGGCAGCGGGAGCACGGTCGCCCGCACCAGGCCACGGCCGCATCGGCGAGCGCTGATGTGGTCGAACGGTGGTCGGCCACGGGACTGGCTGACGACGACCAGGGTGCGACGCCGGCGCCGGAACGCGTGGGCGGCCATGCGCCAGACCACGGCCGCGTTGCAGTCGGACCACGTGACCGCACGGTCGAGCAGCCACCGTCACGCCAGCCGCGCGGATGAGCGTCCGCGGCGGCATCGAGGAGGGCGGGTATGCGGCAACAGAGCCGACAGGCGGTCGGCGTGGTGTTGACCCTCGTCGGTGACCAGGACACCGCCGTGGCCGCGCACGACGCCAGGACCGACTGCGCCGCGGTGAGCGTCCGGATCGGTCGGGCGTTGATCTACATGCACGGCACGGACACGGCGCAGGCCTTCGCGCGCGCCTTCCACGACATGTCCGGCGCCGCCGTGCGGCTCTCCCGGACCCCTGCCGGACAGCGGGTCGCGCCGACCCGCGGGATGGGCGAGCCCGCGATCGTGGTCGAGGCCACGGGCGTGCCCTCGGTGGTCGGCAAGCTGATCCAGGGTCGGGGTGAGCACGGGTCGTTGCGCCTGACGATCGGGCGGATCGTGTTCGACGTCCGCGACATCCCTGCGTTCGCCTCGACCCTGGTCGCCTTGCGTGAGGCGGAGTTGCTGGCCCGGACGACCTTCCGCCTGCCCGACGGCGCGCCGCGCCGGCAGCGTGCGGTCGAGGACGCCGCGAAGGCGTTCGCCGCTCCACCGAGCGGCGTCCGAGCGGCTCCCGGGCGGACGGTCTCCGCCGCCCGCCGGACCGCCGCGTCTCCCGCCCCGAGCAGCCCCCGACTCTCCGAAGGAAGGATCCGGTGAGCAGCCCCGACTACCCGATGCTGGTCGTTCCCGGCCACGAGCTCTACCAACTGGCGCACATCGCCACCTTCATCGCCGACGCCATCGCCCGGCACCGGCACGCGGCCCGCGGCCGGCAGGGCCGCGACGCCCGCGCCGACGCGGCGCGGGACATCGCCGGTGGCTGGGCGGCCCTTGACACCGCCACCGGCGCGACTACGCCCACCTCCGCCGCTGACCTGCCCCAGCCGATCGACACCCGGACGTTCACCACGGCCCGCGAGCTACTGACCGGCGGGCCACGATGGGCGGACGTGGCGTCCCTGGCGACGGCCGGCGGCACGGGATGGGCCGTCGTCGGGCACGTGCCGAGTCTCGGGGCCGTCGGGGCACGTGTCGGCTCTCGGCAGCTGGCCGAGGCGCTGCGCCAGCACGTCATGACCCAGCCGGCCGCAGCGTTGGCGCCGTGGGCGGTGACCGACGCCCGCGTCCGCCTGCCGCGCGTGCCCGACCGGGTCGACCTGGCCGCGTTCGTCGAGAACCTCGATCCCGCCCAGCCGGACGCCCGCGTGGTGGCGCGTCACCTGCGCGGTCTGGACCGGCGCACCGACGCCGCCATCCGCGCCCGGTTCGCCGACGTCGACCTGGACGCACCGCTCGTCGTCCGGCCACCGGCCCCGGAGGCCGGACCCGAAACGGCGCCACCTGGCCCGAGTTCCGCGGCGACCGCATCGCCGGCTCCGGTCCCCCGACGGCCGGGCGCGCCGCAGCGCCCGGCGACGGCCGAGACCGGGCTGCGCTACATCTGCGGCGTCGGACCTCAGCCGGCCACGGCGAGGCCGCCGAGCGCGCCGGCCAGCAACGCCGGCCCGTAGGGGACGACGTCGTCCCTGCCCGATCCGGCTCCGAATACGGCGGTCAGGGTGATGAGCAGGGCCCAGAGCACGGCTGCGGTCAGCAGGGCGTCCCAGCTCGCCCACCCCAGCGCCGCGCCGAGGCCGGGCATCAGCTTGACGTCGCCCCAGCCGATCGCGGCGCTCCGGACGCCCTTGAGGGCGAGCGTGATCCCGGTGAGGAGGACGCCGGCTGCCGCCGCCCGGACAGCCCCGACGAGGTCGTCGATGATCAGCGCGACCCCGAGCACGGCGACGGCGGTGCAGATGAGCAGCGGGCCGGTGAGCCGGTCCGGCAGGCGCCGTTCCAGCGCGTCGACACTGGCCGCCGCCAGCCCGAAGACGATCAGCGGGAGGCCGACGATCGCGAGTGCGGGTCCGCGAGCGGCGAGAGCCGCGACGGCGAGCCCGGCCGCAGCCCCTGCCGCGGCACGGTCGACGGCGCCCGGCGGAAACGGCCGCATGAGCGAGCCGTGGGCCAGCAGGATGACCGCCGGCCCGCCGACGACCGCCGCGGCCACGGCGTTCGTGACGACCGCCGCTTCGGGCGGTGTCATGGCCGGCGCCGTCGTGGTCCGTTGGGCATCAGCTCGTCGAGCACCGCGAACGTCTCGGGCGGGAGCTCCTCCGGGACGTCGAAGTCGCGGGCGTCGAGCAGGATCTCGGCGTAGCGCTCCATCTCCGAGGGGTTGTCCTCGGCGTGGGCGATGCGCATCAGGTCGGTCAGCGGCCGGTCGAAGGCGACGTCGATGTCGATGGAGCGGGCGGTCTCCGCGGCGTGCCGGGCGAGCGCGGTGTCGCCGGTGGCCAGGGCGAGGTCGACCAGTTCGTGGGCGGCGTCGACGATGAAGCCGGGGATCTGCAGGTCGTGGCGCTGGTCGTGGTTGTTGAGCCAGGCATAGCCGGCGTGGCGCAGCCCGCTCAGCACCGGCCCGCGGACCAGGTCCAGGGCGGCCCGGTAGTCGGAGACGGCTCCGGGGTGGTGCGCGGCGGCGCGGGCCTGGGCGCGCTTGCGCAAGCGGCGGAACAGGTCCCAGTCCAGCAGGTGACCGCGGATCCGGTAGGTGCTGTCGTGCTGCATATCGGACACGAAAGTGGCGGCCGGGTCGCCGTCGAGGCCGCGGCCGGCCCAGCGGCGCGCGCCGTAGAAGGCGTGGCGCACCGTCGCGACGCTGACCCGCTTGCCCTCCGGCCACAGATCGGTGAGCGCCTTCGGGATGGAGACCCCGGCCGGGTGCAGGCTCAGGTACACGAGGACCTCGGTGAACCACCCGGGTCGTGCGGAGGGCAGCTCCCCCGGGGCCCTGACCTCCGGATTCCCGAGGATCGCGATCAGCGGTACGGCCGGCTTGCCGTCGGCGGTCCAGCGTCGCAGGTCCTCGTCGAGGTCGGGATCCTGGTGGTCGACGATCGTCAGTCTGCGCACCGCTTCGGGGTCGGGCGCCGGCTGCGGGACCGGCCGGAGGGCTGGAGCGCCGGTGGAGGCAGGTCCGGACGCCGGATCCGGATCAGCTCCGACTTCGGTGGCGGGCGTCGTGACCGGCGCGAGGCTGCCGTCGGAGTTCATGTCGACCGCCCACCGCTGGTGCCGCTCGGCGGCCGGTCCGGCCTCGGGGTGGGGGTGGCCTGTCGGGGTGAGGATCGCGGCCAGCCCGGCGCCGGTCTCCTCGGTCATCGACTCGGCGGTCCACGGGCCGCCGTTCACGTCGGTGAGGGTGAGGGCGCCGTCGTTCGCGACGTCGATCGTGGTCGCGCGGGGAACGTCCGCGGTGATGACGACGACGGCAGCGAGGCGGCCCTGCGTCGCGAACTCGTCGGCGAGGCCGGCGATGGCGTCCCGCTCGTCCGGGGACGGTTCGACGGCGGCGAGCAGCGCGACGGGCAGCCAGGCGTCCGCGGCGATGTCGCGCATGCGGCCGTCGAGGACCGAGTCGATGGGGAGCTGCCGGACGCTGGCCTGCGCGGCGCGGATCCGGAGGCGGATCTCCTCGAGGCCGGTGGCCAGATCGGGGACCGAGCACAGCCGCTCGGGGTTGAGCGCGACGAGCTCGGTGCCGAATCCGACCATCAGGACCTCGACGTCCTCGGCCCAGCGGCTGTTGGCCAGCTCGGCGGCGACGTGGCGGAGCAGTCCGGTGGTCCGGTCCGAGGGACCTGTCAGCGCGATGACGCCGAGCTGCTCCAGGTCGAGCAGCAGGGTGGCGTCGTCGGGGTCGGTGGCCACCGAGACGAGCAGCGGGAACGGGGCGCAGTACCCGCCGACCTCGTCCGGCGCGAGGGGAAGGGCCGCGGACGGGACGAGCCCCCACTCTGTTGCGGCGCCCCGGCTGGCGAACGGGTCGGGCAGGGCCGCGTCGGCGGCGAGGGTGAGGACGGCGGCGTCGGGCGAGAGCTGGACCGATCGCAGCTGCGGCAGGTCGCGGTCGGTCCAGTCGGTGAGGGTGAGCGAGCGCAGTCCGGCGTCGACGAACGCGATGTCGACTGCGGGCGGAGGCTGGTGGGAGCCGATCCACTCCAGCCGTCCTGCCTGGTCGGACGGCACGGCGATCCGATGACCGGCCGGCCGCGCGCGCAGTTGGCGCCGACGCCGCACCGCCAGCGCGCTGATCACCCCGCCCACCACGATCGACGAGGCCACCAGCGCCACCGGTAGCGCGGCGCCGTCCAGCTGGTCGGCGTCGTCGGGCGGTGCTGGCTCGGACGGGAGCGCCTCCGGCGGAACCGGGCGTATTGGAGTGGTGGGCACAACCGACGACGAGGGCGGCGGGGGAACGGTTGTCGGTGTGGGTGGCGGTGCGGGTGGGGAGGGCTCGACCGGTGCCGGGATGGTCAGGATCCACCCCGGATGGATGACGTCGGGGTCGGTGAGGACCTGCCCGTCGGCCTGGGGGCGGCCGCGGTTGGCCTGGAAGATCTCGTCGGCGTGGTCGGGGGAGCCGAGCCTGTCCTGCGCGATGCCGCCCAGCGTGTCCCCGGGGGTGACTGTCGCTCGTGGCGTGCTGGGCCGGGTGTCGGCGGGGAGCACGAGCGTCCAGCCCGCGTGCAGCAGCGAGGCCTCGGTGAGGATGCCGCCGTCGGGCTGGGGGCGGCCCTTGTTGAGGTCGTAGATTTCCCGCCAGCGCAGCGGGTCGCCGAGTTCCCGCTCGGCGATCCGCCAGAGCGTGTCCCGGTCGGCGACCGTGTGGACCGGCCCTTCGGGGGTTGGCTCGTCCGCGGTGGATCCGGGGTCGAACCGGTCCGGCGCGGTGACAGCGGTGGTGGCGGCGGCCGGCGCGGCCAGCGCGGGAGCGCCGCCCAGCCCGAGCAGGGCGGCCACCAGCGTGGCGGCGACGCCTCGGCTGAACCGGAAGCCGGGAAGACCGATCTGCAGCACCGGCCGCCGCAGGGCCACGGATGCGAGCTCGGCGAGGATGGAGACGGCCAGCACCAGCCACGCCGTGGCGCCGATCAGGACCAGGAGCCCGATCAGCAGGCTGCCGTCGTCCGGTCGGGTCAGCGCCTCGACGATCTGCTCCCGGCTGGGCAGCTCGTCGGGGAGCAGCGGCCGCCCGAGGTGCCAGAGGGCGACCGGTAGCGCCACGAGGACGAACAGCAGCGCGGCGGCCGATGCGGTCGCGCGGAGCAGCCTGGCAGGACGGTTCATGGCCCGGCTCCCGGGACGGTGGGGACGAGGATGGCTTCCGCGGATCCACGGCTGGTGATCTGGTCCTGCCCGATCAGGCCGAGCAGGATCGTCGGCCGGGTGAGGGTGACCTCGACCCGGATGGTGTCGGGCGCGGTCACCGTGACGGTGCCGGTCGCCTGCGCCGCGTCGAGGTAGGACCGGGCCGCGGCGGCCGCCTGTGCGGGCTCGACCGCAGCGACCCCGCCGATCAGCGCCGCGGTGTCGAGCGCCTGGCCCGCGGCCCGGGCGGCTTCCTCGGCGACGGCGTCGGCGTGAGCGAGGCCCTGGGCGGCTCGGACACCGTCGACGGCCAGCCCGATGGCCAGGATCATCGCCAGCACGGCCACGGCCATCGGGACGCTGACCGCGCCCCCGCCCCGCTCGACGTCCTCGACGATCATGCTCGCTCCCGCAGTTGGTCGAGGGGGCTGACGAACTCGGCGGCGATCTCGCGGCTGCCGGCCACGACGGGCAGTCCCAGGTCGGACCAGCGGACGGCGCAGGTGACGCTGGCCCGGGCCACGCCCGGGGCACCGAGCGGGCGGCCGAACTCGGAGGTGTCCACGACGACGGTCAGCGCGTCGCAGGCCAGCCCCTGCTCGGCAAGGCTTCGCCGGGCCGCGTCCACCGCCAGGTGCTGCGCCGTGGCCGGGTCGCGCTGCAAGGAGGCGACCCGGGCCGCCGCCCGAGCGGCGTGGTCGGCGGCCGACTCGGCCGACACCAGCCGCCCTCCCGCGATCGCGAGCGCGATCAGGAGTCCGACCGCGATCGCGAGGATCGCGGCCTCCACCGACGCGGCCCCGCCGCGTTCACTGGCATCCTGTCCCGGCACCCGATGGCAGCCGGGTGTGAGCACGGCGTGCCCCTCGGCTCGACCGCCGATCACGGTCCGACCCGTTCGATCCCGCCCACGGCTTCCCGTGACACCGGCATGGTGAAGCCCGGCAGGAGCGACGGCGCGTCGCCGGTGACCGTCACCCGCAGGGTCCCGGTGGCGGGCTCGACCATGGCGGTGACGTCGGGGTTGAGCAGGGCGCTTCCGGCCGCCCGGTCGAGGAACGCCTGCGCGTCCCGGCGGGCCGCGTCCGCGGTCGCTGCCTGGTAGGCGCGCCCGGAGCGGAGCCCGTCCTGCGCGGCGGTCAGCGCGAGCTGCCCCGCGTAGAACACCAGGGCCACCTGGACGACCGCCAGGATCAGGGTGAGCATGGCGCTCCACAGCAACGCCATCTCGACGCTGGTCGCCCCTCCGCGTTCCTCCCGGCCGGCGTCGCAAACCACGGGATGAGCGGCGTCCACCAGCTCAGCCCAGGGCGCCGAGCCTCCGCGCGACGAACGCGGCGACTCCGGCGGCGATCGCTCCGGCGACGACGGCGCCGCCGGAGATGTGGAAGCCCTCGTCGGTGTTGCGGCCGCCGCCGCGCTCGTCCACGGGCTCCAGCCGACCACGCAGGGCCATCGTCACCTCGGTGACGAGCAAGGCGAACCGGTCACGGATGTTCTTCATCATCTTCTCCTGGGGGTTGGTTCTCACGTGCTGCTCAGCAGTGCGACCCCGGCGGGGAACAGGACCCACGCCGCGATCAGGAAGACCTGGATGGCGCCGGGTGTGCTCATCTGCCCGGTCGCCTGGTGCGCGTCGGCGTGCTCGTCGGCGAGGAGTTCGTCGCGCAGGCTCTCGGCGCGGGCGAGGAGGGTGCCGACGACGGTTCCGCCGTCCTGCCCGGCGGTCGCCGCGATGGCCGACAGGTCGGCCAGCTCGGTGACCTGGATCCGCCGGGCGAAGCGGGCCAGGCCCTCCCACGGCATCTCCCCGGACCGCTCGGCTAGGTCCAGCTCGTCGCGCAGCCGGCGCATCGCCCAGCTGTCGTCGAGCAGCCGGGCCGGCAGGGTCAGGGCGGCGGCGATCCCGGCGCCGCCCGCCCGCAGCAGGCCGACCTGCTGCAGGTACGACACCAGCGTCGCGCGCATCTCCTCGCGCGCGGCGTCGGCCCGTTCGGTGACGCGCCGGGCGTGACCGGTCCAGCCGACGACGGCTCCGAGGACGCTGAACACCGCCGGCACCGCGAGGGGAAGACCGGTGTCCAGGACGGCGAGCGTGCCGGCGAGGGCAGGCCCCGCCGCGAAGTAGGTCAGCGCCGCCGCGGTGCGCCCGAGCAGGAAGCGTTCGCGGGTCAGCCCCAGCAGCTCGAGGTCGCTCGCGGGTGCCGAACCGGGGATCCGGCGCAGGAGCGGCAGCAGGAACCGCCACGTCGACGCGGTGTCGTCCTCGTTCGGGACGGCCGACCGGGCGGCCCGCTCGTCCAGCGCGGCGAGGGCATCGACGAGCCGCGGGTGGCGCGGCGTGAACGCGGCGATGGCGGCGGCCACGCCGACCCCGGTGAGCGCGCCCGCAGCGAGTGCCAGCACCAGCAGCGGACTCATCGCGGGCCCGCCGGCGTCACGAGGAAGCGGGACGCACGACGGCCGACCGCCAGCCGCCGCATCCACACGAGGACCGCGACCGTCCCGGCGAGCAGTACCGCCATCACGAGCTGACCGGTCGAGGTCCGGTAGGGCGCGGCGAACCCGGGAACCAGCGCCAGCAGCACGAGCAGCCCGGCCTGGATGAGCAGCAGCATCCTGATCGACTGGCGCGACTCCGCCCGGGCCGCCTCGATCTCGCGCCGCGCACGCACGTCGCGCGCCACGCCCTCGGCGAGCTGGCGCAGCACCCGGGCCGCGCCGGTCGTCTGCTGGTGCAGTGCGAGCAGCAGCGCGGCGGCGACCGTGTCGCCCACCCGGTCGTCGACGGCGTCGGCGAACTCGCGCAGGCTGGCGCCGATGTCATGACCCTCCCGCAGCTGCCTGGACAGCACCCGGACCGCGGGCCCGATCGACTCGTCGAGGTGCGGAGCGGTGACCGTGACGGCCTGCGCGAGGCCGATGGCGCCGCCGCCGGTCAGCGTGTCGGCCATCCGCCGGCACCACGTCTCCAGGGCCTCGAGCCGGGCGATCCGGTCCTGCACGACGCGCGCGGATCCGAGCAGCCACGGCAGCCACAACCCGACCACGATCAGCGCGACACCGGCGACCGGCCAACCGGACACGACCCACACGAGGACCCCGGCCGCCGCCCAGCTCCCGGCCCGCCGCCACTGCTGGATGCGTGACCGTCCCGGGGCCAGGCTCGCCGCGTGGACCGCCCGAAGGCGTCGTCGCCACCTCGGCGCAGGGCCTACCAGGGCCGGGGGCCGGACGGTGCCCGTCCGCAGGGCGGTGATGATCAAGACGAGCCCGGCCGCCAGCGCGGCACCGGCGCCGGCGGCGAGGATCGCCGGCGCGCTCATCCGACCCACCGCCGCTCCGCCGGGCCGTGCAGGAACCCGAGATCGATGCCGGCCTCCTCGAACGGCCACCGGACCTGCGGCGCCATCCGGAACCGGGCCCGCGGATCACCGCTGCCGTCCGGGGCGAAGATCCGGTTCATCGCGACCCCGCCCGACTCCCCGACGTCGGTCACCTCGGCGATCTCGGAGACGAACCGCTGGCGCCTGCCCAGCTGTGGGTGGTCGAGGTGGCGCAGGTGCACGACGTAGTCGATGCCCTGGGCCGCGAGGCGGGTCACGAAGCTGTCCGACCAGCCGCGGCCGGCGCCCTTCAACGCGGCGGTGACCAGCCGTTCGAACGCGTCGCCCGCCGATCCCGCGTGCAGGGTGCACATCGAGCCGGGCATCCCGGCGTTCATCGCCTCCAGCATCGGCAGGGCCTCGTCGCCGCGGACCTCGCCGACGACCACCCGGGTCACCGACATCCGCAGCGCCTGGTGCAGCAGGTCCGACAGCGTCAGCTCGCCGGCCCTGCGACCGGTCGCGGGATCGACCTCGGTCGAGCCCGGGCGACACTCCAGGGCAATCAGCACCGGGCGCCGGTGGGGGAGCCGGTGCAAGTTCAGCTCGAACTCGGTCTCCAGGGTCGCCACGCCCTCGTGCGGCGGGATCCGGTGGGCCAGCGCCCGCAGGAGCGTGGTCTTGCCGACCGCGGGCATGCCGGTGACGAGGATGTTGCGCCGGGCCACGACCATCGCGGCGAGGAACTCGGCCATCTCCGCCGAGACCGTGCCGGCCCGCACGAGATCGACCAGCGACACGTCGACCATGCGGTGCCGCCGGATCGTCACGACCGGACGCGCCGACACGTCCCGGATGGCCGCGAGCCGCGACCCGTCCGGGAGCTGCATGTTCAGACAGGGCTGCGACGGCGAGAACGCCCGTTCCGACGATCCGTGGTGGGCGGCGATGTGCTGCAGCTGCGCTACCAGTTCCGCGTCGGTGTCGGCGACCGGGGCGTCCGCGCTGCGCAGCGTCCCGTCGCTCATCCGCAGCAGCGGGACGTCGCACCCGACGATGTGGATGTCCTCGACCTCGGGCAGGTCGAGCAGCGCCTGCAGCCGGCCCAACCCCCAGATCGTGTTCTCCACCGCCCGGACCAGCGATCCCTCGCTGACCCGGTCGAGCTGCGACTCGCCCACGGTCATCCGGCGGCGCGCCTCGACGGCCAGCTCGTCGGCGATCCAGCTCCGGACCAGCTGCCGCTCGTCGGCCGGCCTGAGCCCGTCACGTCTGGGCTGCGCGGCCATCCGCTCCAGCACCGCGGCCTGCACCCGTCGCACCAGCTCGGGATCGACGGACCCGCGACGGGCCGCCATCGCGGGACGGGTCGGCCCGGGGGCGCTCATCGCGCACCGCCAGTGACGGCCGTGGGTCGTGCCGAGGTGCCGGAGAGAAGCTCGGCCGCTCGCCGCGCCTGCCGCTGCAGCGGGGTACGGGTGAGCCCTCGGCCGGGAGGCGACCCGTCGCTCCACACCGCTGCCGTGCGCGGGTCGTACGGAAGCTCGCCCAGCAGCGGGGCCTCGCAGGCCCCGGCGATCTCGGCGCCCGAGTACGGCCGGTCGGGTGCCACCATCAGCACCGTCAACCGCGGGTCGCCCGGCTCGGCCGGCCCCAGCGCCCGCAGCAACGGGGCTAGCCGGGCGGCCGCCCGGACCGCCGGCAGCGTCGAGCGCGTGACGAGCACCAGCACGTCGCTGCGCCGCAGCAGCGGGACCACTCCGTCGGTCGGGGTGAACCGCCCGCAGTCGGCGAGCACGTCTACGTCGGTCGACCTGGCGAACGCGTCGGCGACCTCACGCCACGGCATCCCGCCGGCCTGCCCCGGCTGGCCGAAGCCGGCCAACGCGTACGGGCAGTGCGCTGCCGGCCGGAAGACCCGCTGCGGCAACGCCGCCTCGACCGGCATGGTGCGCGCGTCGAGCACCAGTTCCATCAGTCCGGCACCCGCCGGCCAGGACCCGCGACCGAGACCGGCGGCCACGTCACCACCGAACGGGTCGACGTCGGCGACCACGGCCCGCCGCGGCCACACCGCCCCGATGGCGAGGGCCGTGGTCGTCACCCCCGGGCTGCCCTTGGCCGAGACGAAGCTGATCAGCACGGCTCACCGCCCGGCCACGTGCACGAGCACGGCGCGGTCCTCGGCCGAGATGCGCGCCAACTCGACACCCACGCCCTCGTCGACGAGCAGGTCGACCGTGCGCCTGCCCGCGGCGTCCGGCTCGCCGACCCGCAGGACAGTCGCCCGCTGCGGGACGCCGGGATCGTCGATCGCAACCACGAGCACCTCGTCGCGGACCTGGAGCGGGGTGACCGGTAGCCGTCCGGGCTGGACCGACACGCCGACCACGGCGTTCCCCGCCGTCGGCAGCCTGGTCGTGGTCACCGCGTCCGGCGTGACGGCCTGACCGGCGAGGAGGTCGGTCGTGGCGATCCGACCGACGACGGAGTCCACTTCGGTCCACGGCACCGTCGTGAGCCCGGAGTCGGCGGCGAGCGCGACCTCCCGGAGGTGCTCCCGGGCCACGGTCTGGCCGAAGGGGACGGTCGTGGCCATCACCACGACCGGCTCGCGCTGCGAACTTACCTGCAGCAGGACGACGCCCGACAGCGCGCCGAGCACCGCCAGCACGACCCCGAGCAGGAGCAGCCGCGTCGACCCGCGCCGGCGCACCGGCGGGATGCGGGGTGCGTGGCCGCTCGCCGGCTGCGCGGGCAGAACGGTGGACGTCATGGTCGGTCGCTCCAGATCGGTGGCGGGTGTCGCGGATGGTGCTGCTGCGCCGTGGTCGTCCTGTGGTTGCTGCGTGGTCACCGCGTGGGCCGACGAGCTGACCTGCGCTGTTCGGGACCGGCACAGGGGTACCAACCCGCTCTGATCGTTCGTGGCCGTTCGCGACCAGGTGCTCCGAACGGCTCACGTTGAGTAGCCACGCCGCGACCACGTCGCGGGCCGGACGGTCCACAAGGGTGCGGATCCTCCGCCGTGTCCGACGTAGACGAGGTGAGCCGTGAGCGGCTACGCGCGTGGTGACCGACTGATGCGCGCTGCGCTGCAACTGGCCGCGCGTGGGATGCACGTCTTCCCGCTGCGCCCGAGGAACAAGCGGCCCGCCGTCCGGCAGGACTGGGAGGGAGCCGCCACCCTCGACCCGGACGTCATCCGGCGGATCTGGCGGGCCGCCCCCTACAACATCGGCATCGCGACCGGCCCGTCAGGACTCCTGGTGGTCGATCTCGACAGCGCCCGCGAGGGCTCGACCGCCGGCCGCGTCTGCGACGGTCGTCGAACGCTCGCCGCGGTCGCTCGTGCCGCCGACACGGCGATCCCGCGGGCGACGTTCACCGTCGCGACCCCGCGTGGCGAGCACCTCTACTTCCGCCTGCCGCAGGACGTCCGTGTGAGCAGCACGGTCGGCCGGCTCGGACCGCACGTCGACACCCGGGCTGCGGGCGGCTACGTCGTCGGTCCGGGTTCTGTGCTGGCCAACGGCCGCTACCGGGTCGTCGCGTCGGTCGACCCGCTGCCCGTTCCGGGCTGGCTTCTGGCCCGTCTTCGGCACGCGCAGGGCAACGATGCGAGCAGGGTCGTCCTGCCGACCGGCCGCGACACGTCGGCGTACGTCAGCGCTGTCGTTCGTGGCGAGGCCGACAAGGTTGCGGTCGCTCTGGTGGGCCAGCGGAACCAGACGCTGTTCGGGCTGCAGCGCGACTCGGTGACCTGATCGCGGCAGGCGGGCTGGCGGAGTCCACCGCGCGATCCGCTCTCGTCGGTGCGTGCGCAGGACACCTGGGCGTGGACGGGTTCGACATCGACGAGATCCGACGCACGGTCGACTCCGGATTCCGTCGCGCAGTAAGCAACGGTTGCTCTGCCGGATCTCACCTGAGCAATGCTCAACGGCAATCTGTCCACGAGCTCGGCTGGTAGCTAGCGCGGAGCATCGTGAGTCGCGCCGCCGTGCCACGAAACGGCGCCATCCTGTCGTCCAATGGTAAGAAATCGCCGCAGCTCTTGTCGCTTAACACAGGACGGGCGCGGCGAGCTGGCGAGCGCCCGGCCCAAGAGCTGAGGTTCTTGCGCGGGATCCGCCATCTCTACTCCGAACCGCTCGGCTCGGCGAAGCTGCTCAGGTCCCCTGCCCTGGCCAGCTGGCCTAATGAGAAGTGCTCGTGGTTAGGGAACGCCGAGTTCGGCACGCATCGCTTGCCGAGTCTGTACCCGATGAGGTCGGGCAGCTCGCTTGCAGTCCTCGAACTCGGCACGGCTTGTCGCGGCTGCGGCCATCTCGGCCAGTTTCCACAATGTGCCGGTGGCGTGGTGTGCGGCGTCTCGCGTTGCCGGGCCAGCGGTGATCGTCAAAGCGTGGTAGGCACGGCTAAATGCCGCGGCTTCGTTGGGAGAGTGGGCCTCCACGGTCCTGGATGATGGAGTACCCGGCTCGCCGTCTGCAGGAAAGCGGATATCGGCGTACGTGAGGATGGCTAGGTAGAGATTCTGGTAGGCGGCCAGATAGTCGATGAAGACCATTCGACGCTCCTCGCGGAGCGCCTTCTGCTTGTCGTGCTCGTGCTGTCGGTCGGCTGTAACGCGCTGGTGGCGACTCGTGAACGCCGCGACGAGGAGCGCTGAGGTCGCGGTGACGATCACGCCGCCGAGCGTGCCGATGACTGGGATCCAACTGTCCACGGTTGTCAACCATTGCGCGAGGGCGGCAGCGCATCAATGGGTTGGAGCCGTCGGGATCGTGCGCTGGCAGGTTGCCGAGTCCACTTTCAACACGCGGACGGACTGGGATCTGTCTCGGTAGTCCCGCTCGGGAGACGTGCCGACTGATCATGGGTCGCGTTGCCTTGGGTGCGAGTGCTCGGCGTGGTCGAGGTCGTGACGCTCTGGTGTTCGACCAGCGGTGGGTGGCCGCCGGGACCTTCCCCGTCCCGGCGGCCGGACGGCACGCTACCAGTCGATCGAACATGCGTTCTAATCACGGTCGAGTGGTGTCGGAGACCGGGCTACCGCCGACTTGCCGCGTGGTGGGCGTTGGTGTCGGTGAGGAGCAGGTGGAGCTGGTCGAGGGCGTCGCAGGCCCGGCCGAGTTCGGGTCCGCGCTGTTCGCGGCTGGCCCAGCGCCAGGGGTAGGGGACTTCCGGGGCGAGGGAGCCGGTGTCGAGGGTGTGGGTGGAGGTGATGGTCATCGGGTGCAGGGTGGCCGACCGGCTGCGGAGGGCCAGCCGGGTGCCGTCGTGCAGGCTCGCCAGGCCCTGCCAGGAGGTGTCGGGTGTGCCGGGGAGCGGGGGGATCAGGGTGGAGGTGGCGACGCCGAGGTAGGTGCTGGCGGCGGTCATCGGTTCGGCGCGGTCGCTCATGTGCCGGCGGGGGTCGAAGCGGCCGGTGGCGAGGTACTCGCGGGCGCGCTGGTGGAGGGTGGTGAGCACGGTGGGGAGGTCGGCGACGTCGGGGCCGTCGAGGAACATCCGGCTGGCGATGCGGACGTCGTTGGTGCGGACCTGGTCGGCGCCGGTGGTGGGTTGGCGGTAGAGGAACACGACGACGTGCGGGCCCGGTCGGGTCGGGGTGGCGTGCAGGTCGGCGAGGTGTCGGGCGTGTCGGCGGCCGACGAGGGTGAGCCGGTCGACGACCTTGCGGCGCACGGGGTCGGGCCGGAGGTGGTCGGGGTAGCCGTCGAACGCCGTCCGTGGGGTGGGTGCGGGTCGCGGGAGGTCGAGGGGTTGGGTGTCGTCGACGCGGTCCATGTCGGTCTTCACAGCTCGTAGGGGCTGAGGGCTCGGTCGAGGACGGCGAGTGGTTTGGGCTGGCTGCGGCCGATGGCGTCCCACACGTCGGGGCGGTGGCGGCGCAGCCACAGCGCCCAGCCGGCACCGGCGGCGGCCACGGTCGTGACGGCGGTGGGCAGCAACCAGGCCAGGTGCGCGCCGGCTCCGAGGGTCGATCCGAGGTTGGCCAGGGTGACGACGAGGACGCCGGTCAGGGCGGTGGCACCGGCCGCGGGGGCGACCAGGCGGACTCCCGTGCCCGGTCGGCCGGGTCGGTCCGGTGCGCGGTAGACGGCGATGACCGCGGTGGACGCGGCGATCATCAGGGCCATCACCCCGATCGCGGCCAGGGTGGAGAGCAGGGTGAACATCGCGATCGGGTCCGCGTCGGCGAGGGCGAACGCGAGGATGCACGTCGCGGCGAGCACCGACTGCAGGATCGAGCCGCCGACCGGGACGGCGCTGGTGGCGCCGAGGGTGGTGCCGAACCCGAAGGGCAGGACGCCCTCGCGGCCGAGGGCGAACACGTAGCGGGCGACCACGTTGTGGAAGCTGATCATCGCGCCGACGATGGAGAGCACGAGCAGGACCAGCCCGAAGCCGGCCACGGCGGCGCCGAGGTGGGTGGCCAGGACGGTGAAGGGGATGTCGCTTCCCGCGGTGCGGGCGGCGTCGGCGACGTCGGTGGGCCCGACGGCGGTGGCGAGCGCCCAGCTGGACACGGCGTAGAACAGGCCGAGGAAGGTGACGGTGGCGAGCAGGGCGCGCTGCACCGAGCGGGGGTGGGTGGTCTCCTCGCGGAAGGCGGTGACCGACTCGAAGCCGATGAACGCGGCCACGCCCAGGGCGAGGACCCCGCCGACGCCGTCGACGGCGAGCCGGTCGGGGGCGAGCGGGCTGAACAGCTCGGCGGGGTCGGCGGGGTGGGCGAACCCGGCGACGTCGAACGCGGCGATGACCAGGAGTTCGGCGACCAGCAGCGCGCCGATCAGCCGGGTGCTCAGCGCGATGTGGCCGACACCCAGGCCGGCGACGACGGCCCATGCGGCCAGCGCCCAGGCCCACCACGGGCCGCCGAGCAGCGCGCTGGCGGTGGCGCCGAGCAGCCCGTAGAGGCTGATCTGGATGGCGTTGTAGGCGAGCACGGCCACCGCGCCGGCGGCGACGCCGGCGGGGCGGCCGATCCCGAGGGCGAGGTGGGCGGCGAAGGTGGCGGCATGCGGGATGTCGCGCGCGAGGGCGGCGAACCCGACGGAGAACAGCAGCAGCGCGGCCATCAGCACGAGGAACGACGCCGGAACCGCGACGACCCCGGTGACAGCGAACGTGGTGACCACGCCCCCGGCGAGCACGGTCATCGGTGCCGACGCCGACACCCCGAAGATCCACACGGTGCCGGTGCCGACGCTGCGGCGGGCCAGGCCGTGCGGGGTCGTGGTCATCGCCGCCCCCCGTCGGTGAAGCGGTGGCCGGTGGGCTGTGTCGAAGTGCGGGTCATGCGGAGTGCGCGTCCTCGTGTCGGGTGGTCGACACCAGCTCGGTCACGAAGGTGTCGATGAGGGTGGTGGTGACGCCGGGAGCGCAGACGATGTGGCTCCATCCGGCGCTGGTGGCCAGCGACCACCGGGTGGCGAGTGCAGCGGGGGGTTCGCGGAGCACGACGGTCCAGGCGTGCGGGTGCCGCCAGGCCGGCCAGCCGGCCGCGGTGAGCCGGGCGACGGTGTGCTCGGCGACGTCGCGGGCCCGCCGGGAGCGCAGGCGCAGGCCGTCGGTGCCGACGGTGTCCAGCACGTGCCACAGCTCGACCGCGGCGTGGCCGGAGCGGGAGCCGCTGATCGTGGTGTCGGTGCCGGCGAGGTAGTCCACGGTGCGGGTCAGGTCCTGGACGTGGTCGCGGCGGGTCAGGGCGACCCCGCTGACGTGCGGGGTGGCGAAGCTCTTGTGGCTGGAGAAGCAGACCGCGTCGGCATCGGCCCGGCCGCGGCCGCCGTGCTCGCCGAGCAGCCGTGCCGCGGCGGTGCCGTCGAGGGCGAGCGCGGGCCCGGCGAGGGCGCCGTCGACGACGATGTGCCGCTCGGTCACGCCGAGCTCGTCGAGGACCTCGTGGATCGAGGCGATGTCGTCGACGGCTTCGGTCATCGTGGTCCCGGCGGTGGCCACGACGAGTGCGGGCCGGTCGCGGTGGGCGTGGACGGCGGCGGCGAGGTCGTCGTAGAGCATCTCCCCGCCGTCGTCGACCGCGACCCGGGAGGTGTCGGTGCGCAGGAACCGGGCGGCCTTCGCGACGCAGTAGTGCGCCGCGGCGGAGAAGTACACCCGCGCGCCGGGGAACCGCTCGGTGCCCAGCCACATCCCGTGCAGCACGCCCTCGGTCGACCCGCCCGCAGTCACGTAGCCCCACGACCGCCGCGCCGAGCCGCCGAACAGGGCGGCGAAGGTGGCGACGACGTCGCGTTCGACGTCCTTGGTCTGGCCGCGCCACCGGCCCTCGGAGTGCGGGTCACCGACGTTGTTGATCAGCTCGCGGTGCAGCGGGAGCAGGTCGTCGAAGTCCAGGTCGGTGGCCCCGGGGAAGCCGATGCTGCGCCGGCGCACGCCGGTGAGCCGCTGCGTGATCGCGGTCAGCGTCCCCGGCGGAGCGGGCTGTCGTTGCGGGGGCTTCATCGTGGCCAGGTGGGGGTCGGGAGGGTGAGCCGGTAGCGGCGGCGGCTGTCGGTGTCGCCGGTGTCGTCGGTGAACAGGGCGGTGAGCAGGCCCGCGGTGTGCAGGCGGTGGCAGACCTGCCGGAAGCCGGCTGCGGTCCGGGCGCCCGAGCGGGTCCGGACGGTCCGGTCGGCGGTGGCGACCGTGCGGTCGGCCGGGTCGAGGTGGGCGATCAGGGCGTCGCCGAGCATCGGGTTCCCGCCGTGGACGGCGAGCCGGACCCGCCAGGCGTCGCAGAACTCCGGCGTCTCCAGTTCGGCCGTGGGGCGGTCCGCGGTGAAGGCGGTGCGGACCTCGAAGTCGGCGACGAGGAAGACCCCGGGCGGCAGTCGGTGCGGGCGGGAGTCGGCGCCGGTCATCGTGCACAGCCACCCCTCGGCGACGTGCTCGTGCGGCAGCACCGTGACCCCGAGCCGGGGCAGCCACAGCAACCGGCCGGCGACGTCGCCTCCGGGCTGGCGTTCGGGTAGTCGGAGCAGGCGGTCCAGGACCGCCGGGCCCGGGCAGTACGGGAAGTTCAGCGGGCGCAGGCCCACGACGGCCGACGGGTGGAACACCGTCGGTGGACGGTGCAGTTTCCGGGCAGCATCAATCACGTCTTCACTCGTTTCCCCGACTCGTGCGGTGGATCAGCTCGTGACCGGATTCGGGCCGCGCCCCGGTAGGCCGCCGGCGAGGTGCCCGCCGCTGTGGCGGGTCCTTTTCCGGCGGCCCCCGGCCCGAACCGGACGTGCGGGTTTCCTCGCATCCGGCTCTCTGGTGATTACTGCGTGGGTGTTGTG
>NZ_JAHDTH010000135.1 GCF_018531445.1 Pseudonocardia lacus | reverse complement strand
CGGGGTGGGGGGCGCAGCGCGGGGTGGGGCGCGCAGGGCGGGGTGGGGCGCGCAGGGCGGGGTGGGTTGCGCAGCGCGGGGTGGGGCGCGCAGGGCGGGGTGGGGCGCGCAGGGCGGGGTGGGTTGCGCAGCGCGCCGGCGGGCTGCGACGACCCGGCTACTGCTGCGACACCGCGCCCGGGTTGCGACACCCAGCTACCGCTGCGAGACCGTGGCCGGGCTGCGAGACCGCGGCCGGGGCTGCGAGACCGCGGCTGGGCTGCGAGACCGCGGCTGGGCTGCGAGACCGCGCTCGGGCTGCGGCACCCGGCCGGGCTGCGGGGACGCGCCCGCGAGAAGCCGGGCGCGGGCGCGCGCCGGGGAGTCAGGGGGTGAAGTCCGAGGGGCGGGGGGCGTGGCCGAGGAGCCATGCGATCGCTTGGGCGCCGCGCTCGGCGGCCTTCCCGTCGCCGAACGGGTTCCCGGACGAGGGGCGCACCCAGTCGCCGTCGAGTGCGCTCTTCGCGGCGCCGACGATCAGGTCGGGGTCGGTGCCGACGAGTTGGGCCCAGCCGGACTCGACGGCCTCCTTGCGCTCGGTGACCTCGCGCAGCACCAGCACGGGCACCTCGAACGTGGGGGCCTCCTCCTGGATGCCGCCGGAGTCGCTGAGGACCAGGGACGCGCGGGCCAGCAGGCGGCACAGCTCGGGGTAGGGGAGCGGGTCGGTGACCAGGACGCGGGGGTGGTCGCCGAGGGCGGTGTCGACCTGGGCGCGGACGGCGGGGTTGGCGTGGGCGGGCAGCACGCAGCGGACGTCGGGGTGGTCGTCGACGACCTGGCGGACGGCGGCGAGGACACGGTCGAGGGGTTCGCCCCAGGACTCGCGGCGGTGCGCGGTGACCAGCAGCAGGCGGCTGCGGCCGGCGGTGACCTCGCGGTGCACGGCGGCGAGGCGCTCGTCGGCGGGCTCGGCGGCGGTGGGGCCGGTGACGTCGGCGGCGACCGCGACGACGGCGTCGACGACGGTGTTGCCGGTGAGCAGGATGCGGTCGTCGGCGCCATCTGCGGGGGTGACGCCGGCCGCGGCGGCGACGGCGGCGGCCTCGGTGCGCAGGGCGGCGGCGGCGCGGGGGGTGGGGGCCAGGTGCAGGTCGGCGAAGACGCCGATGAGCCTGCGGTTGGCCTCCTCCGGGAACGGGGCGGCGAGGTCGCCGGAGCGCAGCCCGGCCTCCAGGTGCACCACCGGGATCCGGCGCCACATGCCGACCAGGCCGCCGACGAGCGCGGAGGTCGTGTCGCCCTGCACGACGACGGCCGAGCTGGTGGCCATCACGGTGTCCAGGGCCGGGGCCAGCTCGGCGACCAGCTCGGACTGCTCCCCGGTGGTGCGGTGCAGCTGGCAGACGACGTCGGGGGCGAGGCCGAAGGCGGACAGCGCCTGGGCGACCATCGTCGGGTGCTGGCCGGTGGCCACGACCACCGGTTCGAGCACACCGGCCGCGCGCAGCGCCAGCGCCAGCGGCGCCATCTTGATCGCTTCGGGACGCGTTCCGACCACGAGGTGAACGGTCGGCAGCGACATGGGTGGTCCTCCAGCGGGGGTGGTGGTCAGGGCGGTCCGGACGCGGACCGCGCCGTGTCGTTCGGAGCGTCGTTCGGAGCGTCGTTCGGAGCGTCGTTCGGAGCGTCGCTCGGGGCGGCCCCACTGCGCTTGTCGTCCTGCCGCGTTGATCCGTTTCCGGACCGGTGCCCGACCACGGCGTCGCGCGCGGCCCGGGACAGGCGTCCGACCAGGGCTTCCAGCGGTCCGCGGCGCCCGGTGACGAGCAGCACGGCGCCGACGACGAGCATCGCCGCGGCCTGTCCCACCCACCACGGCGTGCCGAACGCCCCGGTCGAGCCGGTGACGAGGATGTGCCCGGTGTAGAGGGTCAGCGACGCCGACCCGGTCGCGGCGAGCAGCGCCGCCGGCACGGCCACCCAGCGGGCCGCCACGCCGGTCAGCAGGACCAGCGCGCCGATCACGACCATCGAGCTGCCGCTGGTGTGGGCGAGGTCGAAGGCCGTGCCGGAGTGCCGGGTGA
The DNA here is from genome assembly GCF_018531445.1 of Pseudonocardia lacus. Taxonomy (GTDB): domain Bacteria; phylum Actinomycetota; class Actinomycetes; order Mycobacteriales; family Pseudonocardiaceae; genus Pseudonocardia; species Pseudonocardia lacus. The sequence continues at coordinate 20,962 of NZ_JAHDTH010000135.1, read as the reverse complement.
TCACCGCCAGCCAGCCCCAGTCGTCGGGCGGGGTGGTGCCGGCGCGCTGGGTGCCGGCGACGACGTCGCTGACGCCGGCCGGCCCGATGCCGAGGGGGCCGCGCAGCAGCGCCGACGCCGCGTAGGCCGCGGTGACGACCACGGCGCCGGCGACGACGAGCCGCACCGCGGTGCGGGTGCGGCGCAGGTCGAGCCGGCCGATGCCCATGCCCACCAGCAGGTAGGTGATCCAGGTGAGCACCGGGTAGTAGCCGGTGAGGGCCAGGGTGCTGAACAGCCGGCCCGGGTCGGCGAGCATGGCCAGGTCGGGCTGGGGGCCGGGTTCGGCGGGCAGGCCGGCGCGCAGCAGGTGGCTCAGCACCGGGGAGAGCGCGCACCACGCCGCGGCCGCCGCGAAGCAGGCCGTGGCGGGCAGCCGGACGAGGAGCGCGGCGACCGCGAACAGCAGCCCGTACTGGGCCAGGATCACCGCGGGCGGGGTGTCGAGCAGTTGTTCCAGGCCGAGCCCGAGCAGGGCGAGCAGGGCCGCCCGCACGAGGAGCGCCGCCGCGGCGCCGGCGTGGTCGCGGCGGTCGCGCACCCAGCGCGTCGACAGCGCGACCCCGACCCCGGCGAGCACCGCGAACAGCGCCGACGCCCGGCCGGCGACGGCCAGCCCGATCGGTGTGGCGCCGCCCTCGGGCAGCGTGGTGGCGTGCATGTGGGCGAGGGCCATGGTGAGCAGCGCGACGGCGCGCGCCGCGTCGATCCCGGTGACCCGCGGGGGTCGCGACGTCTCGACCACTCGCTCCCGACCCTCCTCCTCCGCCCGTTCGAGGCTAGCCGCAGCCCCGCGGGGGCGACGAAGGCGTCTCGCCGGTCACGGGCCGGTCGACCGCCGGACACGATCGGGTGACGGCCCCGTCGCGGCGCTGCTCCGAACGGTCCTGGTCAGGTCAGGACGACTGCCAGCATCTTGGACCGCTCGGGTAGCGCCGCGGCCACGGCAGTCAGCTCGTCCGGGCGGGTGGAACGGGCGTCGAAGACGGCGACGACCGACGTCGGCGCCGAGTTCGTCGCGGAGTTCGGCATGCCGGAGAGCTGGACCCCGCGCCCGCTCACCGCGGCGCGCAGCGCGTCGGACTTGTCGGTCTGACCGGGGCCGATGGTGATGATCCGCAGGGGCAGCCCGCCCGCGCGCTGGAGCGCGCAGAGCCGGTCGACCAGGGCCGGGTCCTTGCCGTCGAGGATGGCGACGGTCGGGCGCCCGGCGCGGCTCATCGCGGTGTGCACCTCGTGCACGTCGGTGCCGGGCGGGCGGATGCGGCGCAGCGCCGCGTAGGCGGCCGCGCCGACGACCACGGCCGTGACCAGCCCGATGCCGCCGACGGTGGGGATCGAGGTGTCGACCCGCACGACCTGGGGCTCGGGGTCGAGCACCTCCAGGCGTGCAGCGGGTTGCAGGAAGTCGGTCGCGACGAGCGCGCCGACCAGCGCCGTGGCCAGCCGACCGGCCTGGTCGGGGTCGCTCGCCCGGACGGTGAGCTTGGCCACTCCCGCGCCCGGGACCAGCGTCATCTCGACCTGGGAGGCGAGTTCGTCGGCGGGGGGACCGTCGGGCACCGCGCGGGCCGCGGCCTCCAGGATCGTCGAGCTCACCGCCAGGTCGGGCAGTGCGGGCAGGCCGAGCGCCACGACCTCCCCGAACTGGCCGGCGGCGTCGGGGTTGTCGGCGGTGGCCGCGGCCGGCCTGGCGATGAGGCTGTTCTGGGCGGCGAAGACCGCGGGCCGGTTGAGCAGCAGGGCGACGACGACCGCCCCGACGGCGAGCCCGCAGATGGACGCGAGAGCAAGGACACGCAACCGGCGTGCGCGCAGCCGGTTCACCTGATCGGAGTAGTGACGAGGTGGGTAGACATGGCGTGGCCCACCATAGTGGTCTCTGACAGACTGTTATCGACCACGGTGCGTACCGCCGTTCGGTCGTAAGTGTCACGGCTATTTGCCACCAGCGGGCTAACAACGACGGTAGGCGTGACGACGTACCTTCACGGCGCGCGTGTGCGCAGCCCGCCATCTTCACGGCCCGGGGGAGGCCCCAGCGGTAATGAGCTACCTGATCCTGATCGTCTCCGTACTCGCCTACGCGACCGGAATCGTGGCGCAGTCCTACGCCGCGCGCCAGACCGAACAACGATCGGGTGTCGATCCTGGGCTGCTGGTGCGGTTGGCCGGCCAGAAGGTGTACCTGTTCGGCTTCGCCTCGCAGGTGGTCGGCTTCGGCCTGGCCTTCCTGGCCCGCGCCGACCTGCCGCTGTTCCTGGTCCAGGCCGCCTCCACGTCGGCGGTCGGGGTGGCCACGCTGATCGGTGTGCTGGTGCTGGGCTGGCGCCCCCGCCCGATCGAGCTGGGCATCCTGGTGGTGCTGGCCATCGGGCTGATCATGCTGGTCACCGCGGCCGAGCCCGGGGTGGCCGAGGAGATGCCGGCCGCCGTGGCGTGGATGCTGGTCGGCGCCGTGGTGCTGGTCGCGCTGGCGGCCGTCCCGGTCGGCAAGCTGAACGGGTCCACCGGCGCGGTCGCGCACGGCGTGCTGGCCGGCGTGGCGTTCGCGGTGCTGGCCATCGCCAGCCGCCCGCTGGCCGCGGGCCCGCTGCTGGAGCTGCCGCTGCAGCCGCTGTTCTACCTGGTCGTGGTGTCCGCGCTGGTCGGGCAGTGGATGCTGGCCGCGGCCCTGCAGCGCGGTTCGGCGCCGGCCGCGGCGGCCTCGATGGACGCGGTCACCGCGGTCGTCTCCTCGATCGTCGGGCTCACCGTGCTGGGCGACCGGATCGTCGAGGGCCAGGGCGCCTGGGTGGCCGTCGGCCTCGTGCTCGTGGTGCTCGCGGTGATCGGCTTCGGGCTGTTCTCCAGCCAGCACACGTCCGCCCCCGCCGGCGCGGCCGGGGCGACGGCCCCGGTCCCGGCGCCCGGCACCGAGGCGGCGATCGCCGAGGAGTTCGCCGCCGAGGACGCCGCGGAGGCGGAGCCCCGTCCCGGAGGAGCGCGCGGCCGGTGAACGCACGACCCACCGCCAGCGTCTCGGTCGACCTCGACAACCTCTGGTCCTACCTGCGCACCCACGGCGACCCCGGGTGGGAGGCGATGCCGAGCTTCATCGGCCCGGCCACCGAGCGCCTGCTCGACCTGCTGGGCCGCCACCGGCTCACCGCCACCGTGTTCGTCGTCGGCGCCGACGCCGAGCGCGAGGACGGCGCCAAGGCCGTCGCCGAGATCGTCGCGGCCGGCCACGAGGTCGCCAACCACTCCTACCTGCACCAGCCCTGGCTGCACCGGTTCTCCCGGGCCCAGCTCGACGACGAGCTGGCCCGCACCGAGGAGGCGCTGGTGGCGGCCGGGGCGCCGAAGCCGGTCGGGTTCCGCGGCCCGGGCTTCAGCCTGACCAAGCAGATGCTCGCCCTGCTCGACGAGCGCGGTTACCGCTACGACGCCACCACCCTGCCCACCTGGATCGGCCCACTGGCCCGGGCCTACCACGACCGCTCGGCCACGGCGGCCACCGACGGCGCCGTCCGGCCCGGCGAGGCCGAGCCCGGCGACCTGTTCGGCCCCGTCTCCGACGTGCTGGCCCCCATCCGGCCCTACCGCTGGCGCGGCGCGAGCGGGATGGTCGAGCTGCCGGTGACGACGATGCCGCTGCTGCGGGTCCCGATCCACGGTTCGTACCTGCTGCAGCTGCACCAGGTCTCGCCGCGGGTGGCGCGGGCCTACTTCGCCACCGCGCTGCGGCTGTGCCGGCTGCGCGGCGTGCAGCCTTCGCTGCTGCTGCACCCGACCGACGTGCTGGACCTGGGGGAGGCACCCGGCATGGAGTTCTTCCCGGGCATGGGGGTGCCCGGAGCGGAGAAGGCCGCGCTCATGGACCGCGCGTTGACCGCGCTCTGCCGCGCGTTCGACGTGGTGGGCACGGGCGCGCACGCCGAACGCGTCGCGGCCTCGGTGTCGCGCACCCGCGCGGTCGACAGGCTCAAGCGATGAGTACCGCGACGGGGCTCGCGACGAGGGTCCGCCACGCGGTCGGCCTCAGCTCCGTCGCGGTGGTCGATCCCGGGCAGCCCAAGCGCACGTCCCCCGACATCCACCTGCTGCGCTTCGCGACCTGCGCGGTGGTCGGTCTGGCGCCCGTCGAGGGCTACCTGATCGACGTCCAGGAGGACCTGGCGAAGCTGCCCACGGTGGTCTTCGCCGTGGCCTGGCTCATCGTGCGGGTCCGCGTGAAGGCGATCGGTCGCCTGCACGCCTCGCAGGTGGCGCTGGCCGGGTTGGCCGCGGTGGTGCTGGCCTCGTACGCGGTGCACCTCGAGGAGCCCTTCGCCGGCGAGTACGTGCAGCGCTGGTTGCCGTTCCTGGTGCTGTCCGCGCTGCTGGTCGACGTGATCGGCCGGGAGGTGCCGATCCGCGCGGTGCTGGCCTCGGCGGTGGCCGGGGCCACCTGGGCCGCGATCGGTGCGCTGCAGAGCGTGCTGGTCGACGGCGAGACGCGCGCCTCCGGTCCGCTGGACGACCCGAACGACCTGGCCGCCGTGCTCGTCACCGCGCTGCCGCTGCTGCTGGCGCTGATCCCGCCGCCGAGGCCGGGCAGGCGCATCCACCCGATGGCGATCGTGGCGCTGGTCGTCGCCGCGGTGCTGGCGGTCGGGGCGGCGACCACGCTGTCGCGCGGGGCCGGGTTCGCGCTCGCCGCCGCGGTCGCGTACCTGGCGGTCCGTCGGGCGGTGCCGGTACGGGTCATGGTCGGGGCCGGTGTGCTGGTCGCGGTGGGTGCCGCGCTGCTGGTCGTGGTCGCCCCGGACACGGTCGACCGGGCGATCGGCGAGAAGGTGCACATCGCCGGGGAGAACATCGACACCCGGGAGCTGCGCTGGCAGGCCGCCGCCCGGATGCTGGCGGAGAACCCGGTCCTCGGCGTCGGGCCCGGCGGGTTCCGCTCGGAGTACGCGGCGGCGTCCGGGGTGGCCGAGCTGGCCGAGCAGACGCCGGTGGCGCACTCGATGTACCTCGAGGTCGCGGCCGAGTTCGGGGTCCCGGGACTGCTGCTGTTCCTGGCCTTCATCGCGTGCGGCTTCATCGCGTCGGAGCGCGCGCTGCGCATCGGGGCGGACCGGCAGGTGGTGCTGGCCTCGCAGGCCGCGCTGGTCGCCGTGCTGGTCGCCTCGATCTTCTTGTCGGAGCAGTACTACTTGTCGATGTGGGCCCTGGTCGCCGCCATGTGCGGGCTGGAGCTCCGCATGCGGAGGGATGGTCGGTGAGTCCAACGGTCCGGGTGCTGCACGTGATCAGCGAGATGGGCGTCGGTGGCGCCGAGTCGCTGGTCTGCGAGCTGGTGCGGAGGGGACGGTCCCGCGGCTGGATCTCCTCCGTCGCCAGCGCTGGGGGTGTGCGCGCCGATGAGCTGGCCGCCGAGGGGGTGGCCATCTTCCCGGTGCCCATGGCGCGCCGTTCGGCGAGCGGTGTCGCGCGCGCCGCGATGGCCACGTTCCTCGCGGTGCGCAAGGCGCAGCCCGACGTGGTCATCGCGCACAACGTCGGGGCCACGGTGGTGGCCCGGTTGGCGGTCGGCCGGCGCATCCCGCTGATCACCGTCTTCCACGGCGTCGCGGACGAGGACTACCCGCGCTCGGCGCAGCTGCTGCGTCGCTCGGACGCCGTCGTCGCGGTCTCGGCGGCCATCGCCGGGCGGCTGCGCGAGAACGGCCTGCAGGACCCGGCACCGATCGTGATCCGCAACGCGGTCTCCCCGCGGCGCTCGCCCGCGCGCGGCGAGTCGCGCAAGGCGCTCGACATCCCGGCCGACGCGCTCGTCGCGCTGTGCATGGCGCGGATGGTCCCGCAGAAGCGCCACGACGTGCTGCTCGACGCCTGGGCCCGGATGGACCCGAAGCTGCGCGTCGAGAAGGGCGCGCTGCTGCTGCTGGCCGGCGACGGCCCTGACCGCCCGGCCCTGCAGGCGCGCGCCGAGGAGCTGGGGATCTCCGCCTCGGTGCGGTTCCTGGGCCAGCGCGACGACATCCCGGAGCTGCTCAGCGCGGCCGACGTCAACGTGCTCACCAGCGACTGGGAGGGCCTGCCCATCTCGGTGCTGGAGGCGCTTGCGGCCGGGGTGCCGGTGGTGGCCAGCAACGTCGACGGGCTGGCCGAGGTGCTCACCCACGGCGGCGGCCGGCTGGTCCCGCCGGGCGACCCGGACGCCGTCGCCGAGGCGCTGTCGCGGCTGCTGTCCGACCCCGCCCAGCTCACCAGCCTGGGCCGGGCCGGGCGCCAGACCGTCGCCCGCCACTACGACCCGCTGGCGATGGCCGACCGCTACGGCGAGCTGTTCGAGCGGGTGCACGCGGTCGGGCGGCGGCGCTCCCGGACCATGATCACCGCGCTGCTCACCGGGCTGGCCGCGCTGCTGGTCGGCGGCACCACGTTCGGCATCATCGCCGCCCAGCCGCCCGCCTACCAGGCGCGGATCGGGCTGATCGCCGGCCCGGTGACCCCCGGCCCGGACACGCCGACCTCGCAGGCCAGCTTCGGCGAGGTCGTGCAGCTGGGCATGCCCGCGGTGAACGAGCTGGTCCGCGCCCCGAGCGTGCTGGCCGGGGCGGTCGGCGCGGTGGACCCGCCGGCCGACCCGGAGGTGCTGGCCGACGCCATCGCCGTCGAGTACATCCCGGAGACCGGCGTCGCCCGCATCACCCTGGTGGCCGGCACCCCGGACGGCGCCGACGCGCTGGCCATGCGGGTCGCGCAGGGTGTCGTGGACTCCGACGTGCTGGCCCCGGTGGCCCGCCTGCGCACCCTCGACGAGCACGCCGACGTCAGCCAGGTCGCGCCCGACCGGCTGCTGGCCACCGGGCTGGCGTTGACCGCGGCCTCGGTCGCCGCCGTCGGCGTGCTGGCGTTGCGCCGGCTCACCCGCCCGGCGGTCTCGCGCCGGTCGCGGCTGTCCGACGCGCTCACCCTGGCCGGCGCGTCCCGGCCGGTCACGGTGCTCGACATGGCCGACCCCGACCTGGTGGCCAGGCTGACGGTGCTGCAGAACGCCTCGACCCGGCCGCTGCGGCTGATCGGCACCGCCCCCGGCGACGCGCACCGCGTCCGGTCGCTGACCGGTGAGCTGCGCGCGTCCGGCGCGGTGATGCAGGTCAACGGGCACGCCGGCGACGCGGCCGTCGTCGCGCTGCTGGACGGCAACCGCACCGGCCCCGACGACGTGACGGCGGCGGTGGCCGCGCTACCGGACGCCTCGGCCCTCATCGCGGTGGTGATCACATGAGCACGGACACGAGCCCGGGGCTGCGCCCGACCGCCCAGCGCGGCGGACGGCGGGTGCCCGCCGCGCTGATCGTGACGGTCCTGGCCGGGCTGGCCGCGGTGGCCGGCGGGCTGCGCGCGCTGCTGCCGGCGATCCGGGTCGAGCAGCCCACCGAGGCCAACCAGGCCCTGGTCCAGATGCAGGACTTCCGCGACGCGCTGTACTACCCGGTCCAGGAGTTCCTGGCCGGGCGCGACCCGTACCTGCCGCAGGCGATGCTGGACAACTGGCCGGTGCGCCAGACGTTCAACCTGTACCAGCCCTACCACCTGGTGCTGCACATGCCGTTCGGGGCGCTGCCCTACCAGGTGGGCGCGGTGGCGTTCACGCTGGTGCTGCTGGTCCTGACGGTCGTACTGGCGGTGATGGCGGCGATCGAGCTGCGCCGGTTCGTGCCGGTGCCGGTGCTGGCCGGCACCGCGGTGATCTCGGCGCTGCTGCTGTCCAGCCAGCTGGGCAAGGCCCAGCTCTACCTGGGCCAGATCAACCCGGAGATCGCGGTCGCCACGGCCGGGGCGCTCATGTTCCGCAGGAAGCACCCGGTGTGGGCGGCGGTGCTGGTCGGGCTGGCCTGGATCAAGCCGCAGTTCGGCGCCCCGCTGGTGGCGTTCCTGCTGGTGCGCGGCTCGTGGAAGGTGGCGCTGGGCGGCACCGGGATCGCCGCGCTGGCCAGCTTGCCGGTGGTCGGCGTGCTGATCGCCAACGACGGCGGCTTCACCAACTTCATCGCCACCATCCAGGCCAACCTCGACTGGGCCGAGCAGACGGCCTACGGCGCCGTCGACTCGCCGGTCGCCGAGCGCGTCGACGTGGCCGCGGTGTTCTTCCGCACGACCGGGCTGCTGCCGCCGATGGCCGAGCTGCTGACCCTGGTCGGCGTCATGGTCATCGCGGCGCTGCTGGTGCGCGCGCTCGACCGCACCGGCGACGACGGCGACTCCGTCCTCGCCGACCTGCTCGTCGGCCTGTCGATCACGATCGCGGTCGTGCACCAGCCCGGCGACGTGCTGGTCGCGCTGCCCGCGGCGGCCGGCGTGGCCGGCTGGTGGTGGAGCCACCGCGGCGAGCGGCCGTCCTGGCCGCTGCCGGTGGCGCTGCTGCTGTTCGCGTTCCCGTTCGCGCACCTGTTCGCGCTGGACACGGTGATCCGCCAGCTCTTCGGCGAGCAGTTCGCGCTCACCGTCGACGGCATCGCGATCATCGCCGCCTGGCTCGTCCTGGTCGGCTACTTGGTCGTTCGTGTCCGCGGAACTGCGCGTCGGGGGACGCAGCGGGAAGAGGTGGCCACAGCGTGAGCGAGCTTGTGAGCTCACCATCCGGCACAGCAGCAGCGCTCGCGCTGCCGACGAGCTCTGGCGAGGAGGCTGCGTGAGCGAGCTTGTGAGCTCACCATCCGGCACAGCAGCAGCGCTCGCGCTGCCGACGAGCCCTGGCGAGGAGGCTGCGTGAGCGAGCTTGTGAGCTCACCATCCGGCACAGCAGCAGCGCTCGCGCTGCCGACGAGCCCTGGCGAGGAGGCTGCGTGAGCACCCTTGGAGCCAGCGCCGCGCGGGGGACGCTCTGGCTCGGTCTGGTCAACCTGATCAGCAAGGGCAGCCAGATGGCGGTCACCGTGGTGCTCGCCGCGTTCCTGACCGAGACCGAGCTCGGTCTGGTGACGCTGGCGGTGTCCCTCGCGAACATCGGCCAGGTGGTGCAGTCGATGGGCGTCTACGACGTCATCACCCGCACCCGCCGCGACCCGGACGCGATGGCCGGCACCATCTTCACCGCCAGCGTCGCGATCGGGCTCGTGCTGGCCGTCGTCGGCGTGCTCGGCGCCGACGTCATCGCCGCGTTGCTCGGCGCGCCGGCCGCGGCGCCGCTGATCGTGCTCACGGCGCTCAGCCTGCCGTTCACCGCGGCCGGCGGCGTGCAGATGGGCGTGATGCACCGGACGCTGGACTTCAAGCGCCGGATGCTGCCCGACGCCGGGTCCGCGGTGGCCGGGGCGGCGGTGACCGTGGTGCTGGCCGGCTCCGGGGTGGGGGAGTACTCGCTGGCCGTCGGCGTGCTCTGCACGGCGGTGCTGCAGCCGTTCCTCGGCGTGCTCGTCGGGGTGCGCATCCGGCCCCGCTGGGACAGCGCCGCCGCCGCCGAGGCGGGCAGCTGGATCGCCGTCGTCGGCCCGGCGGCCGTCGTGGCCATCCTGCTGATCAACGTGCACTACCCGATCCTGGCCAGGAGCCTGGGCGCCGACGCCGTGGGCCTGTACTCGCTTGCGTTCCGGATCGCCTGGGTGCCCTACATCATGATCGCGGTCGTGCTGGGCGCGGTGGCCTTCCCCGTCTACACCCGGCTCAAGCAGGTCAACGCCGGGATGTCGGCCGCGGTCGGGATGTTCACCCACCTGCTGCTCGTCATCGTCGGCGGCTGCTACCTCGTCGCGGTCCTGCTCGCCGACCACATCGTCGTGCTGGGCCAGCGCTGGGCGCCGGCGGTACCGGTGCTGATGCTGCTGTGCGCGTGGGGGCTCGCCCTGTGCGTGCTGCAGACCTGGTACGAGGCGATCCGGGCGGCCGACAAGCCCAAGTGGTACCTCGCCCTGCAGGCCACCCACCTGGTGCTGCTCGCCGTCGGGCTGTCCATCGCGGCGCCCTTCGGGCTGGTCCCCGCGGCCATCGCGCAGGCCTCCGCGGCGATCGTGCTGCTGCCGGTGGCCTGGTTCGCGCTGCGCGGCGCCGGGGTGGCGCCGCCGGTGTCGGTCATGGCGCGCTCGCTGCTCGGGCCGGCGGCCGGGGCGCTGGGCTGTCTCGCGGTCTCCCGCGGCGCCGCCGCGATCGGCCTGCTCGACGACCCGTCGTCGCTGCCGGTGGCCCTCGGGCTCGGAGTGGCGCTGCTGGCCACCTACGCCGGCGTCGTCTCGCTGGTCGACCGGGCCGCCGTGGCGCACATGCGCGGCCTGCTGCGCAACCGGTCCGAGAGCGTGGCCGAGTGAGCCCGACCGTCCTGCACGTCAGCCAGCCGACGACCGAGGGCGTGGCCGCCGTGGTCGTCCAGCTGGTCGGCGACCAGGTCGGGCGCGGCTGGGACGTGCGCGTCGCTTGCCCGCCGGGCCCGCTCGCGGAGCGGGTCGTGGCCGCGGGCGCGCGCGTGCACGCCTGGCCCGCGACGCGCTCTCCCGGCCCCTCCACGCTGCCCGAGGCCGTGCGGCTGCGCCGGGTGCTGCGCGAGGTCCGACCCGACCTCGTGCACCTGCACAGCTCCAAGGCCGGGCTGGCCGGGCGCCTCGCCGTGCGCGGGCGCGTCCCGACGGTCTTCCAGCCGCACATGTGGTCGTTCCAGGTGGCCGACGGCGCCCTCGCCCGGGCCTCGCTGGCCTGGGAGCGGTGGGCCGCCGCCCGCTGGACCGCCCGGCTGCTCTGCGTCGGCGACGACGAGCTGGCCGTGGCCAGGGCCAGTGGCATCCGGCAGGCCGCCGACGTGGTGGCCAACGGCGTCGACACCGACGCGCTCACCCCCGCCGACCGCACCGACGCCCGCCGCGAGCTGGGGCTCGCCGACGCGCCGACCGTCGTCTGCGTGGGCAGGCTCGCCGACCAGAAGGGCCAGGACCTGCTGCTGCGGGCCTGGCCGACGGTGCTGGCCGCGGTGCCCGACGCGCGCCTCGAACTGGTGGGCACCGGTCCCCGCGAGCGCGAGTGGCGGGCGCTGGGCACCGACCCGTCCGTGCACTGGGCGGGGGGCACCGACCGCCCCGACCGCTGGTACGCCGCCGCCGACGTGGTGGCCCTGCCCTCGCGCGCCGAGGGCCTCGCGCTGGTGCCGCTCGAGGCGATGGCCTGCGCGCGGCCCGTCGTCGCCTTCGACGTGGGCGGGGTGCGGCAGAGCCTGGGGCCGGACCCGGCGGGGGCCGTCGTCGCCCCGGGCGACGTCGAGCAGCTGGCCAAGGAGCTGGCCGCCCGGCTGATCGACCCGGCGGCCGCCCAGGCCGAGGGCAGGCGCGGACGCGCCCGCGCCGTCGAGCGCTTCGACCGGCGCGCCACCACCGGCCGGGTCGCCGACCTGGTCGCCGAGCTCACCGGAGGGACCCGATGACCCCGCGGGTGGCGTTCCTGCTCACCCAGGACCGCGGCGGCCCCGTCGACGTGACGGTCCGGCTGGCGGCCGAGCTGGCCGCGTCCGGGCGGGCCGAGGTGCGGATCTTCGGGCCGCGTCCGGCCCGCGGCGCCGAGCTCGTCGCCGGGCACCTGCAGGAGCTGGAGGTGCCCAGCAAGGCCGCGGTCGGGGCCACCAGGGCCGCGCGGGCGGCGCTGCGGGCCTGGCGGCCCGACGTCGTGCACGCCCAGGACCGGCGCTCCGGGCTGGTCGTCGCGGGGATGGCGGCCGGTCGCGGGAGCCCCCGCGCGGTCGTGCACACCTACCACGGCGTGCCCGACGACGTCGCCGAGCCGTGGTTCCGCGGCACGGCCGGCGCCGCCGGGCCCTCCCGCTACACGAAGGTCGTGCTGGGGGCCGACGCCGTCGTGGCGCGCTCGATCGGGGCCACCGTCGTGCCGTCACCGTCGATGGGGCGGTTCCTGCGCGAGCGCCTGCGCGTGCCGGCCCGCCGGGTCGTGCACATCGACAACGCGGTCGCGCTGCCGGCTGAGAGCCCGCCCACCGGCCCGGTGCGGCGCCTGCTGTTCGTCGGGCTGCTCGTCGAGCGCAAGGGCGTCAGCGACCTGCTGAGCGCCCTGGAGCGGCCGGGGATCTTCCCCGCCGACGCCCGGCTCGTGGTGGCCGGCGACGGGCCGGAGCGCGAGCGCCTGGAGAAGCAGGCCGCGCAGGCCGGGCTGACCGCCCGGGTCGAGTTCCTCGGGTTCCGCTCGGACGTGCCCGACCTGCTGGCCGCGGCCGATGCGCTGGTGCTGCCGTCGCGGATGGAGCAGCAGCCGCTGGTCGTCGCGGAGGCGATGGCGGCCGGGAAGCCCGTGCTGGCGACCGACTGCGGCGGGGTGGCCGACATGCTCGACGTCCCCGGCGCCGGGTCGTGGCTGGCCGGGCCGGGCGACGTCGCCGGGCTCGCCGGGGCGCTGCGCGAGCTGTTCGCCGAACCCGACCCGGGCCGCACGGGACGGCTGCTCGCCGAGCGGGCCCGCGCGCGGTTCGCGCCGGACGTCTGCGCTGACGCGCACCTGCGCCTCTACCAGCGCCTGCTCAGCCCCTGAACGGCCCCCGGCCCACGTCGCAGACCCCGCCTACCCGGCGCAGGGGCCCGGGAGCCTGCGCCGGGTGGGAAGACCCTGCGACGTGCTACTCCCCGCCGCCGCCCTCGACGAGCACCAGGCCGTCGGCGGCCGGGACCGTCATCGTCGTGCCCTTGGGGGCGCCGTTGAGGTCGGTGAGGCCGTTCGGCAACTCGACGTCCAGGTCGTCGGAGGTGGGGTTGACGACCGCGTAGCCGCGCTCGTACTCCCGCATCCAGACGCCGTCGTCGGTGGCCACCGCCTCGCCCCGCGGGGCGCCGAGGTCGGCGGCCTGGGCGACGGTCCACTCCGGCTCCTTGTAGCCGACCTCGTGCGCGGCGCTCCAGCACACGCCCGGGCCGGCCAGCAGCGCGGCGCCGGCGGCCCCGGTCTCGGCGGCGCGGTCGTCGCCCGCGGTGACCAGCAGGGTGAGCCGGTCGGGGTCGGCGGCGGTCTCCAGCAGCTCGGACCAGCCGGCGCCCTCCCAGGTGAGCAACCGGTCGTCGGCGCGCTGGGCGAAGTTCTCCTCCATCGCGCCGCCGAAGCGGGAGTGCTCGAGCCAGCGGCCCGGGTACAGCCGCGCCTCGGACACGTTCGGGACGAGCTTCTTGCCCTCCTCGGCCAGCCGCTCCCCGACGACCGTGATCATCTCGTCGAGGCCGTCGCGGATGAGCTGGTCGGTCTCGGCCGGGCTGTCGGTGCCGGCCAGCACGGCGTCGGAGTAGAAGCGCAGGGTGGCGAAGTCGTTGTCGGCGAACACGCCGTCCCAGCCGGCCTCGACGACCTCGTCGGTGACGGCCTCCGCCCACGCCCGCTGGTAGGAGGGCTCCCAGACCGTCATCTGCCAGTGCTGGGGGTAGCCGTCCCACTCGATGCGGTTGCCGTCGGTGTCGGTGGCGAACCACTCCGGGTTGTCCGCCTCGGCGGCGGCGAACCCGATCCCGGTGGGCTGGTGCTCGGCGTCGCTGCCGTCGGAGCGGACGGCGCCCGCGTAGTCGCGGGTGGAGGAGAGGTCCTTGTAGACCAGCACCGTGATGTCGGGGTTGAGCTCCTTCAGCCGCTGCATCGCGTCGACTTCCCACGCGTTGAGCACGACCACGCCGTAGCGGTCGGCGGCGTCGGAGATCTCGGCGTCGGTGGGGCGGTCGCCGATGGCGTACCAGAGGCCGCCGCAGCGGCCGTCGGTCGTCGCCGTGCCGGGCTCGGCGCGGCCCGCGCCGTCGGTCGCGATGTTGCCGCCGCCCCCGTGACCACCGCCCTGACCACCGGCGGAGCACCCGGCCACGACGACCAGCACGAGGGCGAGAGCGAGAGCCGGGCGCCGCATGACGATCATTGTTCACCCCGTGGGGTGAAGCACCGGTCAACCATCCGTGCGCAGTCGGTACCACTCACCGACGGCGGTCGAGCGCACCAGTTCGTAGTCGGCCGCGAGGAGGCGGGCGACGCCCGCGGCGCGCTCCGGGATGACGTCGACGTTGAGCGCCGTGACGAGCACGAAGTCGGGTCGCGCCCCGGTGAGGCTCTCGGCCAGCTCGTCGAGCAGCACCGGCGGGTAGAGCTCGGGCGACCAGCCGTTCAGCCGGACCGGGATCCGCGCCCCGGAGACCAGCTGGAACGTGGGGTCGCCGAACACCATCAGCGACTGGCCGTACCGGTGGCCGACCGCGGCCAGCTCCCGGCGCGCGGTGGGCAGCGAGCCGAACTCGGCGATCCGTTCGCGGCTCTCGGCGGTGAAGCCGTTGCCCAGCATCATCGGGCGCTCGTCACCCAGGACGCCGAAGTACAGCAGCGGCGCGGCGGTCAGCGCGAGCACGCCCACGACCGGTGCCCGGCGCAACCAGCCCGCCTCGCGCAGCTGCTGCAGACCGAGCGCGGCCAGCGCGACCAGGGCGGGTGTCAGCTGCGTCCAGTGGTAGGGCCACCACAGCTGGACCAGGATGCCCACCAGCCCGACCGCGAGCCAGGCCAGCAGCGCCATGCCGAGCGGGTCCCGCTTGCGCAGGACGCCGGGCACCGCCGCAGCGGCCAGCACCAGCGCCGGGGCGAGCATGCCGAAGTAGCGCGTCGAACCGTCGACGAGGCGGTCGAGCGACCGCGCGCCCGGCACGCCCAGCATCTGCCCCGGGAACACCAGCCACGTCTCCAACGCCGCCCCGAGCGACCCCGCGGCCGCCAGCCACACCAGCATCGCGACGACCGGCGCCGCGGCCCCGGCGGCCAGCAGCCCGATCCGGGTGAGCAGCAGCGAGCGCACCGGTTCCCCGCGCCGCCCCGCCGCCACCGCCTCCACCAGCAGCCAGGCCAGCGCCGCCGCCACCGGCACCGCCGCCGTCCACAGCTTCAGCACCCCGACCAGGCCGATGCACACCCCGGCCAGCACCAGCCGCGCGTTGCCGGGCCGGCGCGCGACCAGCACCAGCGCCGCGATCATCGGCAGGCACACCAGCTGCTCGATCTGCCCGAGGTCGAACGCCCGCGCCGGCAGCAGCAGGAACGCGACCCCCGCGACCCCCACCCACCGCGCCAGCACCGGCCCGACCCGGTCGCGCACCAGCACGGCGACCAGGACGGCCGTGAGCACCGAGATCAGCACGTCGAGGATGCGGGTGACGACCGGGGCGTAGCCGAACAGCGCCTGCACGGGCCCGTACAGGAGGTAGACGCCCGGCTGCTTGATGTCCCAGACCTCGCTGTAGAGCGCCCGCCCGTCCATCAGCTCCCGGCCGATCACGGCCCAGAGGGCGTGATCGCCGTAGTAGGGCAACCAGATCAACCCGTACGCGACGACGGTGAGGAACGCCACCACGGCGCCCCACGCGACCAGCTCGGGGCGCGACCTCGCGCCGGTGGTCGTTCGTGCTGGGATCGCGCCCCGCGGCGACTCCTCGACTAAACCCACATGTGTCGAATCGGCACGGACGCCCGGAATGTCACGGCTTCGGGGGAACTATCTGTGATCGTCTGTGCCGTGTGGGGTGACGGAGGGCTCCGGATGGTGGTTGACCGGGTGTTCTGCGTGTGCGGGGCCGGGCTCCCCGCTGGGTCCAGAGGCCGGGCTGGGGCGTCTTCGCAGGGGCGGTGGGGTCCTCGCAGGTGCTGTGGACCCTGCGAAGACCACGGGGACCCTGCGAAGAGGAGTTGTTGATCTCCGGCGCGAGGGGGGTGCGTGATCGGCGGAGCGTCAGTGCTGGCCGCCGCGGAAGATCTCCCGGAACGTCAGCAGGATGATCTTCAGGTCCAGCCAGAGGGACCAGTTGGCGATGTAGTAGTTGTCGTAGCGGCTGCGGTCGGCGATGGAGGTGTCGCCGCGCAGGCCGTTGACCTGGGCCAATCCGGTGAGGCCCGAGGGCACGCGGTGGCGGGCCCAGTAGCGGTCGTGGACCTCGGAGAACTGGCGGACGAAGCCGGGGCGCTCGGGGCGGGGGCCGACCAGGCTCATGTCGCCGCGCAGGACGTTCCACAGCTGGGGGAGCTCGTCGATCGAGCTGCGGCGCAGGAACCGGCCGACCGGGCCGATGCGGGGGTCGCCCGCGATGTTCCAGCGGGTCTGCGACTCGGCCTCGGTGGCCGGGCGCATGCTGCGCAGCTTGAACAGGGTGAAGATGCGGTTGTCCAGGCCGACGCGCTCCTGGCGGAACAGCACCGGGCGGCCGCTCTCGATCAGCACGGCCAGTGCGGCGATGCCGATGACGGGGGCGAGCAGCAGCAGGGCGAGGCCGGACAGGACGCAGTCGAGGGCGCGCTTGACCCACCAGCTGAACCGGGCGGTCGGCGCGCTGGTCACCCGGACCAGCGGGTAGCCGCGCAGGCGCTCGATGTGGGGGGCGTCGTGGTAGAGCTCCCACATCCGGGGCACCAGCAGGATCGTCGCGCCGTGGCTGTGCGCGGTGATCGCGGCGTCGATGACCTGGGCGTCGGTGGCGTGGCTGAACGCGATGACGACGGCGCCGGCGCGCTGGTCGACGATGGCCTGCTGCAGGTCGCCGCGCAGCATCGGCACCGGGAGGGTGGTGCCGGGCATGGGTGCTGCCTTGTCGATGAAGCCCACCGGGCGCAGGCCGAACTCGGGGTGGTCGTTCATCGACTGGACGAGGTCGATGCCGAGGGGGCCGCTGCCCAGCACGATGGTGCGCTCGCAGCGGCCGAAGCGCCGCCGCGCCCACCGCCCGGTCTGGAACACCAACATCCGCAGCGGGGCGCTGATCAGCAGGAACAGCACGACCGTCCAGGAGATCGCGGTGTTCATCTCGTGGTCGGCGGTGCGCAGCAGGGCGAGCACGGCCAGCAGGCCGAAGGCGCTCGCCGTGCTGGCCAGCTCACGGGGCAGGTCGTGGTAGTAGCTCAGCCACAGCCTGCGGCGGTAGAGCTGCGCCGCGGCCCGCGCGCCGACCATGGCCACGCCGATGGCCAGGCCCCACTTCCAGGTGGGGCCGCCCATGAGCGCGGCGGTGGTGGCGGCGACGAGGTCGACGACGATCAGCAGGACGCTGACGCCGCTGAAGCGCTCCATCAGGGGGCGCTTCGCCAGCGCGCGCCTGCCGTCGGGCCGGCCGCCGAGCCGCTGCAGCGGCAGGGCGTCGAGAACGGCCCCGACGTCGGTCTTCGACGCGCTCCGGGTGGCCTTCGTCCCGGCCGGCCGGCGTTCTCCGGTCGCGACCTCCTGGTCGACGACCGGGATCCCGGACGGGCTGGTGGACGACGGGCTGGTCATCGTCATGTCAGTGAACTTCCCTGCCTCGCGGACTCCGCCCGCACCGACGACTGTCGGTGACCAGCGGCCGTACGAATGCCGCTGGGTCGGGTGGTGATCCTTGAGCCCCCCGGCTCCGATGTCCCACAACGGTCATTCGCTCGATCGTGCGTGTCCGTTAGCGCTCGGTGATACGTATCCGAATCTACTACCCACGGTGAACCTGGCTTAGCTGATACTGCCAGGTCGTGCCACTACGCCATCGGGTGACACCCGCCGCTGAACGGTGCTACTCGGTAACGGTAGCGTGCCTTCCATCGACGAGACACACATGTCACAGGAGGTAGCGGCGACCACGCCGGGGGACGGTACTGAGCACACACAGGTGACTGTCGTGCCTGCTCAGGCCAAGCACGGCGAGCGTGGTGCGCCGATCGGGGGGAACGAGTCCGGGAGCCTCGTGGGTGCGGTGGCCCACGTGGTCCTGCCTGCGTACAACGAGCAGGCTTCACTGCCGTCGCTGCTCAAGCGACTCGCCGCCGCGGCGGCCACCGAGCGGATCGTGGTCTGGGTCGTCGACGACGGCTCCGCCGACCGGACGGCCGAGGTCGCCGAGGCGGGCGCGCCCGGTCTCGACGTCCGACTGGTGCGCCACCCGCAGAACATGGGCCTGGGCCAGGCCGTGCAGACCGGCATCCGGTCGGTGCTCGACGCCGCCGACCCGGACGACTACGTGGTCGTCATGGACGCCGACGACACGCACGACCCGGCCATGATCCGGAAGATGCACGAGCGCATCGACCAGGGCGCCGACGTCGTCATCTGCTCGCGGTTCGTGGCCGGCGGCGACGACAGCACCGCACCGCCGTTCCGGCGGCTGCTCTCGCGCGGCGCGGCCGTGACGTTCGAGCGGATGCTGGGGCTCGACGGCGTGCACGACTTCACCAGCGGCTTCCGGGCCTACCGGGTCAGCCTGCTGGCGCGCGCGGCCAAGCACTGGGGGGAGCGGCTCGTGGAGGAGCGCGGCTTCGCCTGCATGGTCGAGCTGCTGCTGAAGCTGCGGCACTGCAACCCGGTGATCGCCGAGGTGCCGCTCGTGCTGCAGTACGACCGCAAGCAGAGCGCCAGCAAGCTGAAGCTGCGCCGCACCATCGGCCAGTACGTGAAGCTGCTGGCCAGGGACCGGCTCGCGCCGGCCCCCTTCAAGGCGCTGTGATCGCAGCTCCTACCGGCGACGACTGCGGGATTGTGTAGTTCGATGACCGAGGCACTTCGATGACCACTGCGATCGTCCTCGGCGGCGGGATCTCCGGTCTCGCCGCCGCGCACCGCCTTGGCCGCGCCGGGGTGCGGGTGACGCTCCTGGAGGCGTCCCCGCAGCTCGGCGGCCTCGGCACGTTCTTCGCCCGCGAGGGGCGTTCGGTGGAGCGCTTCTACCACTGCGTGATGCCGTCCGACGAGCACCTGCTCCCGCTGCTCGACGAGCTGGGGCTCAAGGACTCCATCGGGTGGAAGCCCACGACGATGGGCATGGTGGTCGAGGGCAGGCGGTACCCGTTCAACACCGCGCTCGACCTGGTCAGGTTCACGCCGCTGACGTTCGCGCAGCGGATCCGGTTCGGCGTCATGTCGCTGCTGCTGAGGTTCCTCGGCCGCGGCAAGGACCTGGACAACATCCGCATCGGCGACTGGCTGCGCGGCCTGTACGGCGAGGTCATCTGGAAGCGGATGCTCATCCCGATGCTGGGCTCGAAGTTCGGGTCGCGCTTCGGCGACGTCCCGGCGCTGTACGTGTGGCAGCGGCTGGGCCGGGAGAAGAACGTGGCCACCCGCGGCTACCCGGCCGGCGGCTACGAGTCGATCATCGACGGCCTGCGGGCGTCCATCGAGTCGACCGGCGCCGACGTGCGCACGGAGGCCCGGGTCGCCGGTCTCTCGGCCGACGGCGACGGCGTGCGCGTGACGCTGGAGTCCGGCGAGGAGATCACCGCCGACTGGGCGATCTCGACCCTGCCGCTGCCCTCGCTGCGCGGTGTGGCCGACGAGGCGCTGGCGCCGAAGCTGCCGACCGTGTCGCTGGAGTACCAGGGCGTGGTCAACGTGCTGTTCTTCCTGCGCAAGCGGCTCGACGGGCACTACTGGGCCCCGGTGATCGACTCCGGGACCGAGTTCGACGGCGTGATCGAGATGTCGGAGCTGTCCGGCGAGGTCGACGGGCTGCACCTGGTGTACGTGATGCACTACTGCAACCGCGAGAGCGAGCTGTTCCAGGACTCCGACGACGCGATCGCGCAGCGGTGGACCGAGCAGCTGCTGGCCACCTACCCCGACCGGATCACCGCCGACGACGTGGCCGAGGTGCGCGTCTTCCGGGCCCCGTTCGTGGAGCCGATCTACCCGCTGGGCTACTCGGCGGTCCAGCCGGGCGACGAGGTCACCGGCACCCGGCTGATGCTGGCCACCACGACCCAGGTCTACCCCGAGGTGACCAGCTGGAACTCCAGCACGGGCGTGGCCGGGCGGGTGGTCGACCGCCTGCTCGCGCGCGACCGCCAGCGCAACGGCGCGGTGACGGAGGAGCTCTCCGCCTGACAAGCTGAGCGGCGGGGTGGGGCCGCGGTGGTCCGGCGCTTCGAGAGGAGTTCCGCGATGACTGTCACGGGTTCGGCGGCCACGGCGGCCGGGCGATGAGCGGC
Source organism: Pseudonocardia lacus (assembly GCF_018531445.1). Taxonomy (GTDB): domain Bacteria; phylum Actinomycetota; class Actinomycetes; order Mycobacteriales; family Pseudonocardiaceae; genus Pseudonocardia; species Pseudonocardia lacus. The sequence continues at coordinate 1,027 of NZ_JAHDTH010000135.1, read as the reverse complement.
GCGCAGCCGCGCCCACCCTCGACCGGTGAGGTGCTCACCGAGCCCGCCGCGGCGGCGGAGACCAACGGCGACGGTCCGGCAGCACGCCGGCCGTCGCCGGTGCCGCGCAGGCCGTCGGCCGACGCCTCGGAGCCGGACGAGCACCCGCCAGCGGACTTACCGGGGCAGGACACCCCTGCACCCGAGGGCGCAGCGGTGGAGGCCGGCGCGGACGAGGATGCCGCGGAGCCGGAGCCGACCGAGCCCGCCGCCGCGGTCGAGCCGGCGTCCCCGCCGCCCACCGAGGCGATGCCCGCCCCACCCCCGGCGACCGACGCGGTCCCCACCGCCGACCCGGCCCCGCCCACCGAGGCGGTGCCCGCCGAGACTCCGACCGCCGATGTCCCGCCCGCCGAGGCCGTGCCCACCGAGGCCGTGCCCACCGAGGCCGTGCCCACCGAGGCCGTGCCCACCGAGGCCGGGCCCGCGGATGCCGGGCCCGCCGATCCGACGCCCCCGACCGAGGCCGTGCCCGCCGAACCCGTGCCGCCCACCGAGGCCGTCCCCGCCGCCGATCACGAGCCGCCCGCGCGGGCCGATCCCGCGACGGACGCGCGCCCGCCGGTCGACCGCGCCGCCCGCACCGAGGACATCGACCCCTCCGCCCTGCGGCCGCCCGAGCGGGCCGAACGCACCGAGCCCACCGAGCCCACCGAGCAGAGCCTGACCGCGCTGAGCCTCACCGAGCGGCTGCCGCTGCCCGAGCTGCCGGCCTCGCTGGACGTGTCGACGACCAGACCGGTGTCGACGAAACCCCCACCGCGCGCTCCGTCCGCCCCGACGGCGGCCGTCGCGGAGGCCACCGGCCCCGCCGTGTCGCGCCCGCGGGGCATGTCGACCGAGCCGGTGTCGTCGGTGCCGATCCCGGGCCGGGCCACCCGGTCGCCGCGCGTCGGCGGCGGCCCGCCGTCGGCGCCGTTCCCGGTGCAGTCCGGCCCGCCGTCCGGGCCGTTCGCGGCCCAGGCCGCCCCGCCGACCACCCCGTTCA
>NZ_JAHDTH010000134.1 GCF_018531445.1 Pseudonocardia lacus | reverse complement strand
GACCCGGCCCGGGGCGCCCGCTCGGCTCCCGCAACCACCGACCAGCACCCAGCCACGATGTCGGGAAAACGGTCAAACGCGACCGCACCATCACCGCTCACCAGCAGCGCACAGGTTAAAGATCAAGTTCAGGCCGGCGCGAAGACCGCCAGCGCCTCCCCCGGCCCGTCCGCCGGGTCCGGGCGCACGAACCGGACCCGTAGCGGCTGTCCGGCCGACAGCGCCCCCGCCTCGGCGTCGACGAGCCGCACGGTGAGCCACGGCCCCTCGGCCAGCTCGACGACCGCGCAGACGTAGGGCACCGCGTCGGCCAGCCACGGCAGCGGTGCCTGGTGCACGACCGCCCAGCTGACCAGGGTGGCGTCGCCGGACGCGACGACGGTGTCGGAGTCGGGGTCGGCGGACCCGAGCCGGGCGTCGACGTCGTCCTGGGGGCCGAGCACCCGCCCGTCGGGCGCGCGGCGCAGCAGCAACTCGTCGCGGGCGGCGGCGTCGAAGAACGCGGCGCTCGCCCCGTCGCGCTCGACCCGCGGCAGCGCGCTCACGACGCCGCCTTCGCGTGCGGGCTCAGCACCAGCGTCGAGTGGTGCTCCAGGATCCCGCCGTTGCCGCTCACCAGCACCACGTCGTTGCGCGGCGCCTGCCGGGCACCGCCGTCGCCGCGGGCCTGGATCACCGCCTCGGACAGCGGCGTGAACCCCCACATGTAGTACGACGACAGCTGCCCGCCGCCGGTGTTGCAGGCCAGGTCGCCACCCGGGGCGAGCCGGCCCCCGGACACGAACTCGCCGCCCTCGCCCTTCGCGCAGAATCCGTAGTCCTCCAGGGTCACCAGGACCGTGTAGGTGTAGCAGTCGTAGAGCTCGCAGACGTCCACGTCGTCGACCCCGATCCCGGCCATCCGCAGCGCCGCCGGGCCCGACCGCGCGGCCGGCGTCACCACCCCCCACTGCGAGCCCGCACGCATGTCCCGCGGCGCGTGCGCCTGCCCGTACCCCCAGAGGTGCACCGGGGGTCGGGCCAGGTCGGCGGCCCGGTCGGCCGCGGTGACCACGACCGCGACCGCGCCGTTGGACACCAGGCAGCAGTCCAGCAGGTGCAGCGGCTCGGCGATCCAGCGCGACGCCTGGTGGTCGGCCACCGTGATCGGCTCGCGCATCTGGGCCAGCGGGTTGCCCGCCGCCCAGGCCCGCTGGGCCACCGCCACCTCGGCCAGCTGCTCGGACGTCGTCCCGAACTGCTGCATGTGCCGGCGCGCACACAGCGCGTAGAAGATGTTCGGGTTGGTCGCCCCGGAGGCCAGCGACCACCCGGGGATGCCGCGCAGGGTGTTCGCCACGCTGCGCGAGGTGCCGTAGGCCGCGCCCGCGCTGCTGCGCGGCTTGAGGGGGTTGTCGGCGAACACGCAGGCCACCGTCGTCGCCGTGCCCGCGGCGATCGCCTGCGCGGCCTGGGCGACCATGACGCCGGCGGTCGCGCCGAAGGAGTTCAGCTGGGCCAGCAGGGCCAGGTCGGTCAGCCCGAGCGAGCCGGCCAGGGTGATCCCCGCGCTCTGCGTCACCCCGGAGCTGACCAGCAGGCCGTCCAGGTCGGGCAGGTCCAGCCCGGCGTCGGCCACCGCCGCGCGCACCGCCTCGGCGGCCAGCGAGGTGCCCGTCCGGTCGTAGACCTTGCCCATCGCGGTCAGGCCGAGCCCGACGATCGCCGCCCCGGTCACCGCCGACCTCCCCGCGGCTCGATCGGCGGCGGCTCGTGCGCGCGGACCGGGGGCAGCGGGCCGTCCCAGCGCTGCACCTGCACCGCCGTGTGCTGGCCGGTGCAGCCCTGGGCCAGCGCCGAGCTGCCGACGTCGCGGGTGAGCACGTTCGGGTTGCCGTGCACGCAGAACGGCACCTCGTCGGCGGGATCGGCCGGGTCGAACCAGGCGCCCGTGGGCAGCTGCACGACGCCGGGCGCGACGTCGTCGGTGACCCGGGCGCCGGCCAGGCAGGCGCCGCGGTCGTTGAACAGCCGCACGACCTGCCCGTCGACGACGCCGCGGGCCGCCGCGTCGACGGGGTGGATCCGCACCACCTCGCGGCCGGCCACCTTCGCCGCCGCGCTGTGCGCGCCGTAGTCGAGCTGCGAGTGCAGCCGGGTGGCCGGCTGGTTGGCCACCAGCCACAGGGGGTGGCGCCCGTCGGGCGCGTCGGTGGGGGCGAAGTAGGCCGGGTGGCCCGGGCAGTCGGGGTAGCCGAAGTCGGCGATGGTCCGCGACCCGATCTCGATGCGGCCGCTGGGTGTGGGCAGGCGCTTGCGGTCGGGGTCGGCGCGGAACTCGGCCAGCAGGCCGCCGTCGTCCGCGCGCAGCGGCAGCTCGACCTCCCCCGCCGCCCAGAACTCGTCGAACGTCGGCGCCGGCAGGTCCTGCCTGAGCAGCCCCGCACGGGTGCGCTCGTAGAGGTGCGCCAGCCAGGCCCGCACATCCCGGCCCTCGGTGAACTCCGGCCCGGCCCCGAGCCGCTCGGCCAGCCCGGTGAAGATCGTGAAGTCGTCGCGGGCCTCGCCCGGCGGGTCGACCAGCCGGTGCATCGCGGACATGACGGGGTCGAGCGAGGTGGCGCCGATGTCGTCGCGCTCGATGGTCATGGTCGCGGGCAGGACGACGTCGGCGTGGCGGGCGGTGGCCGTCCACGCCGGCTCGTGCACCACGAACGTGTCGAGCCTGCCCAGCGCGCGACGCAGCCGGCCGAGGTCCTGGTGGTGGTGGAACGGGTTGCCGCCGATCCAGTACGCCAGCCGCACGTGCGGGTAGCGCAGGCGCCGCCCGTCGTGGTCGAACTCCTCGCCGGGGTGCAGCAGCATGTCGGCGATCCGGGCGACCGGGATGTACTCGCGCACGCCGTTGCGGCCCTGCGGCAGCGGCGACACCGGCACCGCGACCTTGCGGCGCCCGTAGTACGCGATCGACCCGAGCCCGTAGCAGAACCCGCCGCCGGGCAGCCCGACCTGCCCGAGCGCCGCGGCCAGCGCCAGGCCCGCCCACACCGGCTGCTCGCCGAACTCGGCGCGCTGCAGCGACTGCGCGACGGTGACCAGCGTGCGCCCGGTGGCGGCCCGCCGGGCCAGCTCGACGATCTCCCCGGCGGGCACCCCGGTGATCCCGCTCGCCCACTCCGCGTCGCGGACGGTGCCGTCGGACTTGCCGAGCAGGTACTCCTCCAGCACCTCCCAGCCCACGCAGTAGCGGTCCAGGAACGCGACGTCGTGCAGCCCGTCGACGACCAGGGTGTGCAGCAGCCCGAGCATGAGCGCCGTGTCGCTGCCCGGCGGCACCACCAGCCAGCGCGCGTCGGCCTCCGGGGGCAGGTCCGTGCGCAGCGGCCCCACCAGCACGAACCGGGTGCCGCGGCGGGCGGCCGCGGCCATCGCGGCGCGCTCGATGTGGGCGCTGACCCCGCCGGCGGCCACCGCCGAGTTCTTGATCGCCATGCCGCCGAAGGCCAGCACGGTGTCGGTGTGCGCGCCGATCTGCTCCCAGGTGACCGTGCCCTTGGAGACCGGGCCGGACGGGCCCAGCACGTGCGGCAGGATCGTCTCGGCGGCGGCGCCGCTGTAGGTGCCCACCGAACCCACGTAGCCACCCACGGCGGTGTTCAGGAAGCGGTGCAGCTGGCTCTGCGCGTGGTGGAAGCGCCCCGCGCTGGCCCACCCGTAGGACCCGCCGTAGATGCCCCGCGGACCGTGCGCGTCGCGGACCCGGCGCAGCTCGCCGGCCAGCCGGTCGAGCACCTCGTCCCAGCCGACCTCGACGAACCCGTCGCGCCCGCGCCGGTCGGTCGGGCCCGGCCCGCCCTCCCACCAGCCCCGGCGCACGGCCGGGCGCGGGATCCGGGCGCGGTGCCCGACCGCGGACGGGATGTTGTCCAGCAGGGGCGACGGGTCGGGATCGCCCGGGCGGGGGCGCACCCGCAGGGCGCCGCCCTCGTCGACCTCCCCCCGGAACATCCCCCAGTGCGAGCTGTGCGTCCGTCCCGCCGAGATGCTCACTCTGCCGACCGCGCGCGCTGCTGCATCCGATCAGACTTACGTCCGCGGCGCCGCCCTGTCCAGGCCCGCGTGACGGCGCCGACGTCCCGGGCTCGCGGTGCCCGGCCCCCGGAGGATGTCGCCGGACGTCGTGGCGACCGTAAGGTCGTCGGGGTGAAGTTCGATCTCATGAAGGGCCCGTCGACGTGGACGGACACCGCGGACACCGCCCGCGCCGCCGCGGCGGCCGGCCTGTCCGGGCTGCTGTTCACCGAGACCTCGACGACGCCGTGGATGTCGCTGGCCGTCGCGGCCACCGCGGCGCCGGAACTGGAGCTCTGCACCGGCATCGCGGTCGCGTTCCCGCGCAGCCCGATGGTCACCGCCGGCACGGCGTGGGAGCTGGCCGACAACACCGGCGGGCGGTTCCGGCTGGGCCTGGGCACGCAGGTGCGCGCGCACGTCGAACGCCGCTACGGCGTGGAGTTCGACCGGCCCGGCCCGCGGCTGCGCGACTACCTGCTCGCCGTGCGGGCCTGCTTCGCCGCGTTCGCCGGCGGCGAGCTGCACCACGAGGGCGAGTTCTACCGGCTGACGCTGCTGCCGCACGGCTGGCGGCCCCGCCCCCACGAGCACACCGACATCAAGATCGACATCTCGGCGGTGGGGCCGTGGATGTGCCGGATGGCCGGCGAGGTCGCCGACGGCGTGCACGTCCACCCGCTGCACTCGGTGGAGTACCTGCACAACCGGCTGCTGCCCGACGTGGCCGCGGGCGCGGCCAAGGCCGGGCGCTCGCCCGACGAGGTCGACCTGATCGTGCCGGTCTTCGTCGTCGCGGGCGACACCCCCGAGGAGCGCGAGCCGCTGCTGCGCCGAGCCCGCCAGCAGATCGCCTTCTACGGCTCGACCCGCAACTACGCCTTCCAGTTCGACGACCTGGGCTTCCCCGGCACCTCGGCCCGGCTCAACCAACTGCTCAAGGCCGGCGACCTGGACGGCATGCGCGACACCATCACCGACGAGATGGTCGAGAAGTTCGCCGTCGTCGGGCGCTGGGACGAGGTCGCCGACCTGCTGCGCGCCCGCTACGACGGCATCGCCGCCCGCCTGGTCAGCTACCTCGCCGAGGAGTCGATCGCGGCCGACCCGAAGGCGATGGGCCGCTGGGGCGAGATCGCCAAGGCCCTGGCCCAGATGTACTGACCGGAGACGTTGGTCCCCGGCCCCTCAGCCGGTGCCGTCGCGGAAGACCGGGGCCCGCTTCTCCAGCACGGCGGTGCGGCCCTCCACGACGTCGTCGCCGAAGAACGTCAGCATCTCCGCGTGCAGCGACGCCTCGAAGATCGGGCCGGCCTGCACCAGCCACTGGTTCAGCGAGCGCTTGGTCAGCCGCAGGGCGACCTGCGGGCCGGCGGCCAGCCGCGCCGCCACCCCGAGCGCGGTGTCCATCAGCTCCGCGGCCGGCACCGCCCGGCTGACCAGACCGATCCGCTCCGCCTCGCGCCCGTCGACGAAGTCGGCGGTGAGCAGGTAGTACTTGGCCTTGGCCATCCCGCACAGCAGCGGCCAGATGATCGCCGCGTGGTCGCCCGCCCCGACGCCCAGGCGCAGGTGGCCGTCGGTGAGCCGGGCGTCCTCGGCGATGATGCTGATGTCGGCCATGATCGCGATGGCCAGCCCGGCGCCGACCGCCACCCCGTTGATCGCCGAGATGATCGGCTTCTCGCAGCGGATCATGTTGTAGACGACGTCCCCGGCCTCGCGCAGCAGCTTGGTGATGACCGCGTAGTCCTTGGTCTGGCGCTCGATCATCGCCATGTCGCCGCCCGCGCTGAACGCCCGACCGGCCCCGGTGACCACCGCGACCCGCGTCTCGGGGTCGGCGTCGACGTCCAGCCACACGCGGGCGAACTCGCCGTGCATCACCTCGTCGGCCGCGTTCAGCTTCTCGGGCCGGTCGAGCGTGATGAGCAGGACGCCGCCGTCGCGCCGCTCGAAGCGCAGGCCCTGGTAGCTGTCGAAGTCCACGTGTCTCCTACCGGTGCGGTCGTGGTCAGCCGTGCATGGTGAGCCCACCGCTCACCGAGAGCACCTGACCGGTGGTGAACGACGCCTCGTCGGAGGCGAAGAACGCGATGGCCGCCGCGACCTCCTCGGGCCGGGCCAGCCTGCGCAGCGGGATGGCCCGCTCCAGCGCGAGGCGGGTGCGCTCGGGCAGCGAGGCGAACAGCGGCGTGTCGGTGGGGCCCGGGCACACGCAGTTGACCAGGATCGCGTGCCGGGCCAGCTCCCTGGCCAGCGACTTGCTGAACGCGATGATGCCGCCCTTGGCCCCGGCGTAGACGGTCTCGCCCGTGCTGCCGACGCGCCCGGCGTCGCTGGCGACGGTGACGACCCGGCCGCCGTCGCCGCGCTCGATCATCGCGTCCAGGAACGCCCGCACGACCGCGATCGTGCCCACCAGGTTGAGCCCGACCAGCTTCTCCCAGAGCGCGCGGTCGCTGTCGAGGAAGGGCCCGACGCTGTCCCACCCGGCCGCGTTGACCACGATCCGCGGCGCGCCGAGGTCGCCCAGCACGGCGTCGCGGACCTCGTCGATCGTGGGCTGCTCGGTCACGTCGACGAAGTAGGGCCGGACGCCGCCGCCCGCGCGGCGGGCCGTCTCGGACGCGGCGTCGAGGTCGAGGTCGGCGGCGGCGACGGTGGCGCCGAGCGCGGCGAGCCGCAGCGCGGTCGCGCGTCCGATGCCCGAGCCGGCCCCGACGACCACCGCGACCCGGCCGGTCAGATCGATCACGCCTCGTCCCCCCAGCCCCGTCGCCGTGGATCTTCCGATCCGCACGACCGTACGTCGGCCCGGCGGTGCCGTCGAGCGGGCGGACCTCCGCCGATCTCGCCGGCCGCGGCGCCATTCCCCGGACGGCCGGGCGGCGCCGTCGAACGCGCCCCGTCGGGGGATCGGAATAACCGGGTCCTAAACGTGATACCGATCACTGCGGGGCGGCGGCGCGGCGCCGGACTCCAGGTCGGGGCCGGGTCGCCCGCGCCCGGGCGCCGTCGATCACCGCAGCGGGCCCCGACGCCGCCGGTCCCCCGCCATCCCCGAGCATTGTTCCGAATGATCCACCGACAATTATCTGATAATTGCCCGCCGCCCCTGCGGGGCGTCGCCGAATGGTGCGCTATACCGCATTGTCATCAGCCGGCGGGGCCCCGCGGCCCAGCATCCGGTTGATGGCATCGGCGCCCCGGGCGCCGGCCAGGGCGCCTCCAGTGCCGGCCAGGACCGCGGCGAGCAACATCATCACGTCAGCGAGCACGGGCTTCGGGGCCTTTCGGTGATTTCCGGGGAGCTACTCTGATCGCAGAGTATACGAAGCTGTTATCGACGAACAAGACGTCCGCGTCACCCCGGGAATTGGCTCGCGGCGGGCGGTCAGGTCACTGAGGCGGGCGGCCGGCGGGCCGACTCGGCGCCGTTGGTCGCCGGGTGTCGGCCACCGCTCGACGCACGGCGGCGACACCGCACGACCGCTCGTCCCCCACCAGTGGAGCGCGCAGCCGACCCGTCAGCGCGTCGGAACCGGCAGCAGACCGTCCAGCGCGCGGCGCACCTTGTCCACGGCGCGCTCGTCGCCCAGGCGCAGCGCGGTGTTCGCGGCGCACAGCAGCGCGTCGATCTGGAAGGCCACGAGCTCGGCGTCCAGGTCGGCGGTCTCACCGTTCGCGACCGCCCGGCGCAGCTCGGCGGCGAGCAGGGCCTGCCAGTCGTGGGTGTCGCGGGCCAGCGCGTCGCGGACCGGGCCCGGCCGGCTGTCGAACTCGGGCAGGGTGGCCACCCGGAAGCAGCCGCCGGGGTAGAGCGGCGACTCGGCGTAGGCGATCCAGCTCTCGACCAGGGCGCGCAGCCGCGGCAGGCCGCGGGCCGCGGCCGCCGCCGGGCGCACCACCTCGGCCAGGAACGTCTCCCTCGCCGCCTCGACGGCGGCCAGCTGCAGGTTCTCCTTGCTGCCGAACAGCGCCTGCACCCCGCTCTTGCTCATCCCGAGGTCGGCGGCCAACCGGCCGATGCTCAGCGCCGTGAGGCCCTCCACCGAGGCCACGTCGACGGCGTGGCGGGCGATCGTGCGCCGGCTGCGGGCACCGCGCAGCAGTCGCCCGTCCGACGCCGCTGTGGCCACCCGCTGCTCGCTCACCCGACCGATCCTTCCACACTTGCCCAAACAATACGATCGATCGTACGGTTAGTTCCATGACCGCCACCGCCCCGACCACTCCCGCACCGCTCACCGAGGAGACCGACCCCTACTGCCTGTCGCAGGCCGAGGCCGCGCGGCTGCTCGGCGGCGCCCCGTGGCGCCGGTTCGTCGTCCTCGGCGACAGCCTCGCCGCCGGCACCGGCGACCCCTCCCCCGGCTACGCCTCGCAGCCGTGGGGCGACCGGGTCGCCGACGCCCTGCGCCGCGTCCACCCCGACCTCGCCTACCTCAACACCGGCACGATCGGCGCCACCAGCAGCCGCATCCTGGCCGAGCAGCACGACCGCGTCCGCGCGTTCGCCCCCGACCTCGCCCACGTCTCCTGCGGGGGCAACGACCTCTGGCGCGCCGACCCCGACTTCACGCGCATCGAGGCGCGCATGCGCCAGGTCTACGCGATGGCCGCCGAGAGCGGGGCGCTGCTGTCGACCTTCACCCTCGGCCGCGCCTTCCCCGACCCGAGCTTCCCCGACCTCCCCGAGCGGGTCCGCGCGCTCAACGAGATCATCCGGACCATCGCGGCCGACCACGACGCCGTGCTGGTGGACACGGCCGAGCACCCGGTCAACGACCGGCCGACCCTGCTCAGCGCCGACCGGATCCACTTCTCCGCCGCCGGGCAGGCCGTGCTGGCCGCCGAGGTGGTCAAGGCACTGGCCGCCCGGCTCGGGACGGGCTGAGCGCGGGCCGGCCTCAGGCGCCCCGGCGCCGTCCGGCGGAGTCGCCGGACCGCTCGACGTGGCCCAGCTCGGTCGACATCATCCGCGTCGTCCGCAGCAGCTCCTCGGCCACCTCGGCCACGACGGCGTCGGTCGCCTGCGTCGAGGGCAGCACCAGCCCGACCGCCAGCGGCAGCGGGCCTGCGCCGGTGAACACCGGCGCGGCCACCGAGCTGACCCCGGGGATCACCCCGCCGGTGGTCAGCGCGTAGCCGTCGCGGCGCACCGCGGCCCGGATGCGCTCGACCTCCCCGTCGGGCAGCGCGGGGCGGCGGCCGGACTCCAGCTCGCGGCGCAGCGCCGGGTCGGTCAGCGAGTCGGGCAGGTGGGCGAGGTAGACCCGCCCGATCGACGACGACACCATCGGCATCGTCGCCCCCACCCGCACCGTGATCGGCAGCGCGTAGGAGCCGTAGTCCCAGCGCACGATGACCGGGCCGACGTCACCCCACACCGCCAGGTTGACGGCGTGACCGGTGCGGTCGCGCAGGCCCGGCAGGTGCGCGGACACCAGCCCCACCTCGTCCATCCGGCGCAGCGCCTCGATGCCGAGGCGGCGCATCGCCGGCCCGAGGTCGTAGGACCCCGAGCTGCGCGACTGCGCCACCAGGCCGACCCGGCCCAGGCTCACCAGGTAGCGGTGGGCCTTGCTCGGGCTCATCCCGGCCGCCGCGGCGATCTGGGTGAGGCTCATCGGCCCCGCGCCGCGCTCCAGCGCCTGCAGCACCGTCATCGCCAGCTCGACGGACTGGATGCCCTGCCGGGCGTCGTCGCCGGTCACGGCCTCACCCGCCACGGCGCTCATCCGGTCGCGCTCAGCGGGGCCGGGGCGCGCTCGCCGGTGGCGGTGAGCAGGTCGTCCACCAGCCCGGGCAGCGCCGCGGCGTCGGCCGCCGTGCCGAAGACGTAGAAGTCGGGCCGCACGACCACCGCGACGGCTCCCAGCTCGGCGAGCCACTCCCGGTAGGTGCCGTCCACGTCGGCGGCGTCGGCGCCCAGCCGCACGACCCGCACGTCGATCGCGGCCAGCTCGGCCGCCGCCGGCACCGGCCCGGCCACCGCGGCGGCGTCGACCAGCAGCTGCCACCCGCTGCCGACGGCCTGGTCCAGCCGGGCGCGCCGGCCGTCGGCGCCCTCGACGACGCCCTGCGCGGACAGCGAGCCCGCGCCGGCCGAGGGCCCGTGCATGCCCGGGCCGAGACCGGGGAAGCGGATCTTGTCGGGGGCCTCGTTCGCCGCGCGCTTGGCCAGCAGCATCCGGTCGCGCTGGGCGGCCTGCTCCGGGTCGCGCACCGTCTGGCGCCGACCCATCTCCACGCCCTTCTCGATGACCGCGCGCACGTGCGGGTCGCGCTCGCTCTGGTAGGTGTCCAGCAACGCGTCGGGACGCTTGCCGCGCAGCACCAGGTCGAGCTTGAAGCCCAGGTTCTGGGCGTCGCGGATGCCCGAGCACATGCCCTGCCCGAGGAACGGCGGCATCTCGTGGGCGGCGTCGCCGGCCAGCAGGATGCGCCCCTGCCGCCAGTGCTGCGCGACCAGCGAGCGGAACGTGTAGGTGGCCACCCGGATGAGCTCGGCGTCGTCGGGGGTCATCAGCCCGAGCCTGCCCACCCGCCGCCACACCTTCTCCGGGTCGCGCTCGACGTCGAAGTCCTGCACCGAGTCGAGCATGAAGCTGATGCGGTGGTGCGCGGGACCGATGGAGATGACCGAGGTGGGCCCGGTCGGGTCGCCGATCTGCAGCGCGGCGGGCAGCTCCATCGGGTGCGTGAACCGGAAGTCGCAGACCATCCACGGCTCGGAGAAGCCGTAGTCGTCCTGGTCGATGCCCAGCTCGCGGCGCACGAAGCTGTTGCCGCCGTCGCAGGCGACGACGTAGCGGGCGGTGACGCTGCCCGGCTCGTCGCCGCCGTAGCTCACGGTGACCCGCGTGGCGTCCTGCGCCAGGGCGACCACCGGCGAGGAGTGCCGGATCCGCACCGAGGGCTGCGCGCGGCAGACCTCGTCGAGGGCCTCCTCCAGCTCGGGCTGGTACATCATGTACCACTCGGCCCAGCCGCTGCGGCCCGTCTCGGCGTAGTCGACCTCCATGAGCAGCTGGCGGGCGGCGTTGCGCCACTCGTAGTTGCGCTGCACGCGCAGCTTGGGCAGCAGCTCGTCGGCGATCCCGAGCACGGCCAGTGTCCGCATCGTCTCGTCGTCGAAGATCGCGCCGCGGGGCAGGTTGTACAGGCCCGCGTACCGCTCCAGGACGAGCACGTCGTGCCCGGCGCGGCCGAGCAGCGCGGCCGTGACCATGCCCACCGGCCCGTACCCCACGACGACGACGTCGAAGTCGGGGCGGTCGGGGCCGCCGTCGGCGTCCTGCGACATCTGTTCCTCCTGGCGAGACGTCCGTCCGGCCGTTGACACTGCCGAACGGTAAGATCCATTATTGGTGAAGTCAATGCACGATGGTGAAACCGCGGTCGGCCGGGTACGGCACGAGGGAGTCCGAATGCGCACGATCGGTCTGGAAGAGCACTTCGTCACCGAGGAGCTCGCCGGGTACGGCGCGAGCAGCGCCGGCATCGCCCAGCCGGGGGTGTGGGCCGAGGCCTCCCGCCGGCTGCTCGACCTGACCGGCGAGCGCCTGGCCGGCATGGACGCCGCCGGCCTCGACGTCCAGGTGCTCTCGCTGAACGCGCCGGGCATCCAGGCCGAGGCGGACACCGCGCTCGCGGTCTCGCGCGCCGCCGCGGTGAACGACCTGCTGGCCGCCACCATCGCCGAGAACCCCACCCGCTTCGCCGGGTTCGCCGCGCTGCCCCTGCAGGACCCGCAGGCCGCGGCCAAGGAGCTCGAGCGCGCGGTCACCCAGCTCGGCCTCAAGGGCGCCCTGGTCAACGCCCACACCCAGGGCCGCTACCTCGACGACCCGACCCTGCGCGTGGTGTGGGAGTACGCGGCCGGCCTGGACGTGCCGCTCTACCTGCACCCCGCCAACGGCGTCGACGCGGCGCACGTCGCGTCCGGTCACCCGGAGCTGACCGGGCCGATGTGGAGCTGGGGCGTCGACACCGCCACGCACGTGCTGCGCCTGGTGTTCGGCGGCGTCTTCGACGACTTCCCGGAGGCCAAGCTGCTGCTCGGGCACATGGGTGAGGGCCTGCCCTTCGTGCTGTGGCGGCTCGACTCGCGCTGGGGCTTCCACAACCACCACGGCATCGAGCTGGCGCGGGGGAACCCATCGGAGTACCTGCGGCACAACCTTTTCATCACCACGAGTGGCGTCTGCGACGCACCCCCGCTGCTGTGCGCGCTGCTGGCCCTGGGCGCCGACCACATCCTGTTCGGCACCGACTACCCGTTCGAGGACATGGCCACCGCGACCGCGTTCCTGCGCTCGGCGCCGGTCAGCGAGGCCGACCGGGCCAAGATCGCGCACCTCAACGCGGAGCGCCTGCTCAAGCTCTGACGGGCTCGTGGCTAGGACTCGAACGCGGCGCCGAGCAGGCGCAGCCCCGCGTCGGGGTCGACCACGACACCCAGACCCAGCCGGTCGAAGGACTCCCGGTCGACCTCGACGCCCAGCACCTCGGCGCCGTCGCCGGTGCGGCCGCTGAACCGCACGAGGCGCAGGCCCGGGTCGGCCCCGAACAGCTCCCGCAGCTGCAGCAGCACCACCTGGGCGAGCACCGACCGGTGCAGGGCCCGGACCTGGGCCGCGCTGCGGCGCACCTTGTCGGGCTCGTCGAGGTCCGCCGACGCGGTGTAGGCGAGGACCGGCGGAACCACGGCCGCGGTCGGCAGCTCGACCCGCACCGTCGCCTCCTCGGCGTCGGGCGAGCAGTCGGCCTCGGCCGCGCGCGGGAAACCCGCGGGCAGCGGGAGCTCGCGCAGCACGAAGCCGAGCAGCCGCGCCACGCAGCCCGGGTCGCGGGCGTGCACGCCCTCGCGCAGCTCCCGCCAGCCGCGGTTGTGCTCCTCGACCGCCCGGAGGTGCTCGGCGACCCGCTCGCGGTGCGCGACCTCGCGCTCGCGGACCCGCTCGCGGCGGGCGATCTCGCCGCGCTCGTGGTCGAAGCGGGCCTGCTCGAAGCGCCTGCGCGCCGTCGAGGTCCGCCGACGGCGGATCCGATCGGTGCCGGGCAGGGCGGTGAGCAGCGTGTCCACGCCCCCCGCCTCCTCCGGGGCGAAGGCGGCCCACACCGGCACCGGCAGCGGTTCGGCGTCGGCGCCGAGGTCGAGCGCCTCGGGCTCGTCGCGGCGCTGGTAGCGGTCCCAGTCGAAGGCCGGGTCGCGGCGCAGGCCGCGCAGCAGCAGCTGCTCGAGCTCGATCGTCCCGCGCTCGGCCCGCAGCGTCCGCGCCTCGGCGTCGGCGCGGCGCAGCCGGCCGCGCAGGTGCACGATCTCCTGCTGGGTGCGCCGGAACGCGGCCTCCAGGCTGCGTTGGCGCTGGCCGTCCCGCTCGCGTCGCGCCCGGTCGTCGCCGCCACCGGCCTGCACCCGCGCCACCCGCCACCTCCGTGACTCGCCCGCCGTTCGACGGTAGGTCGGTGCGTGGCGCGGGCCCACAGCCCGTTCGAGTGACCGCGCTCGGAGTGAGCGCGCTCGAATCGGGCTCAGGTGGCGGCGGCGGTCAGCGGCGCGAACCGCGTGCCGGGGGCGAAGCGCAGGCCGAAGTGCTCGTCGAGGGCCGTCAGCAGCTCGTCCGGCGAGCCGATCGGCGTGCTCTCGGCGTGCCCGTCGCGGTCGCGGACCTTGAGCTCGGTGTCGGTGAGGGTGAGGCGGCGGCCCTGGTCGCCGGCACGGGCCACCATCAGCCGGTGCCGGAAGTGCGACTGCGGGTGGGCGCTGGTGTACCAGTTGCCGACCTCGCGGTCGACCAGCGGCATCTCCTCGCCGGTGAACTCGTAGACGTCGGCCCACTGCTGGCCGAAGCGGACCTGGTGGAACCACTTCCCGCCCTCGCGCACGACGCGCCGCGGCTCGTGCGGGGTCTGCTGCGCGCGCTGCTCGTCGGCACCGTCGGGCTCCCAGCCGATGGCGCAGGTCAGCGACACCCCGCCGATGCCGACGTCGGTCAGCCAGGTCTCGCCGTCGAGGTCGACGCGCAGGAACAGGTGGGTGCGCGGCGGCACGACCTCGCGCGGGCGGTCGAGGCGGACCCGCGCCGACAGCGGCGTCACGGCGAAGCCCAGCGCGGTGAGCACCTCCAGGAACAGGCCGTTCTGCTCGAAGCAGTAGCCGCCCCGGCGCCGGTGGACGATCTTGTCCACGAGGGCGTCGACGGTCAGCTCGATGGGCGTGCCGAGCAGCGCGTCGAGGTTCTCGAACGGCACGGACCGGGTGTGCGCGCTGGTGATCGCGTGCAGCACCGGGAGTGTGGGCTCACGCGGGCCGGTGTAGGCCACGCGGGCGAAGTAGGCGTCGAGCTCGGCCGGGGTCAACGATCGCACGGTCGAACCGTAACCCGACCCCCCGACTCCCCGGTCAGAAGCGCACCGGCATCGACCGCGGACCGCAGATGAAGACCGAGTTCTGCCAGGTCGGCGACCCGGCCGGGGCGAGGCCGGGCAGCCGGGTGAGGATCTCGCGCAGCATCGCCGCGATCTCGATGCGGCCCACGTGCGCGCCGAGGCAGAAGTGCGGTCCGCCGCCGAAGGCCAGGTGGTCGTTCGGGCTGCGGGTGATGTCGAAGCGCTCGGCGTCCGGGAAGTGCGCCGGGTCGCGGTTGGCCGCGCCGTAGTACATGACGACCTTGTCGCCCGCGGCGATGTCGACCCCGCCCAGCGTGGTGTCGCGGGTGGCCCGGCGGCGCATGTGGACCACCGGGCTGACCCAGCGCAGCATCTCCTCGATCGCGGTGGGCAGCAGCGCGGCGGGGTCGGCGCGCAGCGCGGCCAGCGCCTCGGGGTGTTCGAACAGCGCCTGCACGCCGCCGGCGACCAGGTTGCGGGTGGTGTCGCCGCCGGCGTCGATGAGCAGCATGAAGTAGAGCGCGAAGTCCATCGCGTCCAGCTCCCGGCCGTCGGCCGAGGCGTGCACGATGCGGCTGGCCAGGTCGTCGCCCGGATGGGCGCGCTTGCGCTCCCAGAGCTGCTGGGCGTAGCCGAACATCGTCATGACCGCTTCCGCGCCGGCCGTCGAGCCCTCCTCGGGGACGGCGTGCACGGCCTCGGTGAGCGCGTAGAGCGCGACGCCGTCGGCGTGCGGGATGTCGAGCAGCTCGGCGATCACGTAGGACGGCATCAGCCCGGCCACGTCGGTGACCAGGTCGCACCCGCCCCGGTCGACCACCCCGTCGACGATCTCCCGGGCGATCTCCTCGATGCGCGGGCGCAGCAGCCGGGCGGCGCGCGGCACGAAGTCGCGCGAGATGATCTTGCGCAGGTCGGTGTGCGCCGTCCCGTCGGCCATCAGCATCATCTTGTGCACGCCGTCGGAGACGGCAGCGCCGTCCGGGATCATGATCGTCGGCTCGGAGGAGAAGGTGGCCGCGTCGCGGCCCACCGCCCGCACGTCGTCGTAGCGGGTGAGCGCCCAGAAGCCGGGGCCGTCGGGCTCGTCGTGGCGGTGCACCGGGTCGTGCTCGCGCAGCCAGCGGAACTGCTCGTGCGGCTGGCCGCCGGCGAACGAGCGCGGATCGAGCAGGGCGATGGAGGGCGACGTCATCGTCACGTCGCGACGGTAGCCCAGGACCGCGGATTAATGCAGGTGTTTGATGTCGGCCGGTGCGGCTCGTAGCGTCGGGGGTCCGGCGCCGCAGGGTCGCGGCGCGGAGGGAGCAGCGGTGATCACGAGCTTCGACGACTACCCCGTGCACCAGACGGCCGACCCGGTCGCGGTCCCCGCCTCGGGCGACCGCAACCACTACGACCGGTACTTCTTCAACGGCTACGACCCCGACGGCGACTGGTTCTTCGCCGTCGCGCTCGGGCTCTACCCGAACCGGCAGGTCGTCGACGCCTCCTTCAGCGTCCTGCACGACGGCGTCCAGCGCTCGGTGCACGCCTCCGGCCGGGCGCCGCTCGACCGCGCCGCCGCCACCCGCGTCGGGCCGATCTCGGTGGAGGTCGTCGAGCCGCTGCGGGTGCTGCGGGTGCGGGTGGACGCACCGGAGCAGGGGCTCTCGGCCGACCTCACCTTCACGGCCCGGACGCCGGCCGTCGAGGAGCCCCGGATCACCCGGCACAACGGGCCCACCGTCGTCATGGACTACACCCGGCTGACCCAGTGGGGGACCTGGAGCGGCACCTTCGACACCGACGGGACCACGCTGACCTGCGCCGGTTCCCCCGGCTGCCGCGACAGGTCGTGGGGGGTCCGCAACGTCGGCGAGTCGCCGGGCGGGGCGCCGCCGCGGGCGCTGCCGCAGTTCTTCTGGCTGTGGGTGCCGCTGCACTTCGACGACCACTGCAGCCACCTGGCGATCGTCGACGACGCCGCCGGCCGGCACGTCTACGAGCGGGCCACCCGGGTGCCGCTGCTGCCCGACGCCGACGAGGCCACCGAGCTGGAGCACTACCGCACCGCCGACGTCGACATCGACCTGCGGCCCGGCGCGCGCCGCGGGTCGTCGGCGGTGCTGCGGGTCCTCGGCTGGGACGGCAAGGAGCGCGTCACCCGGCTCACCCCGCTGGCCACCTTCCAGATGCGCGGGATCGGCTACTTCCACCCGGAGTGGGCGCACGGCGTGTGGCGCGGCGAGCGGGAGGTCGGCGGGTCGCAGTGGCGGATCGCCGACCTCGACCCGGCCGCCCCGGAGAACGTGCACGTCCAGCAGTTGGTGCGGGCCGAGTGCGACGGGCAGGTCGGGACCGGCGTGTTCGAGTCGCTGATGATCGGTCCGCACGCCCCGCTCGGGCTCACCGGGCTCTTCGACGTCCCGGCCGCGCCGTGAGCGCCGTCGAGGCCCCCGGGCCGGTCACCGACCCCGCCGAGGTCGACCCGGCGTGGCTGACCGCGGCGCTGCACGCGGCGTCCGGCGGCGCCGAGGTGGTCGGCGTGGAGCGCGAGCGCATCGGGACGGGCCTGGTCGGCCAGTGCGTCCGGTTCACCCTGACCTGGGACCGCCCCGGGGCCGGGCCGGCCGCCGTGGTCGGCAAGTTCCCGTCGCCGGACCCGAAGAGCCGCGAGCGCGGCCGCACCGGCGGCGAGTACCTGCGCGAGGTGCGGTTCTACCAGCGGCTGGCCGGGCGGGCCGGGCTGCGGCTGCCGCGCTGCCACCTGGCCGTGCTGGACGAGGCGACCTGCGACTTCACCCTGCTGCTCGACGACCTCGCCCCGGCCGTGCAGGGCGACCAGATGGCCGGCTGCAGCCCGGAGCAGTCCGCCGACGCCCTCGCGCAGGCCGCGCTGCTGCACGCCGCCTACTGGTCCGACCCCGTGCTCGACGAGGAACCCTGCCTGCAGCGCGTTCCCGGGTACGCCGAGGGGCTCGGGCAGTTCCTCACCGCGGTGTGGCCCGGCTTCCTCGCCGAGTACGCCGACGCCCTTCCCCCGGGCGGCGTCCGGCTGGGCGAGCGGTTCGTGCGCGCACTGCCGGTGTGGGCGGCGCAGGACTCGGCACCGCGCTGCCTGGTCCACGGCGACTTCCGGGTGGACAACATGATGTTCGGCCCGGACGGGGTGACCGTGGTGGACTGGCAGACCATCCAGCGGGGCGCCGCGGCCGCCGACGTCTCCTACTTCCTGGGCGCCAGCCTGACCGTCGACGACCGGCGCGCCCACGAGGACGCGCTGCTGCGGGGCTACCACGCCCGGCTGCGCGCGGCCGGTGTCACCGACCGCGGCATCGACGAGTTGCGCGCCGACTACCGGCGCTGCGCATTGTTCGGCGTGGTCATGACGGTGGCGGCGTCGATGCTGGTCAGCACCGACGAGCGGGGCAGGCGGATGTTCGCCACCATGGCCGAGCGGCACTTCACCCACGCGCTCGACGTCGGGGCGGAGGCGTTCCTGGAGTAATCCGGCTGCGACCGGCCGCCGGGGGCGCCAGACTCGCGGCCGTGGAACGGGTGTGGCGGGCGCTGGACGACGACCCCCGCGCGGCCCTGACCAGCCGCCTGCCCCCGACCGACCTGCAGACCCTGCTGCTGGACGTGGCCCGCGCCCGCGCCCGCCGGGTCAGCCCGGCCCGGGTGGCCCGGCGCTGGCGCGAGGACCGGTTCGTCCGCCCGTCGGCCCACGACCCGCGGGCGCTCTCCCGGGTGGAGGCCCGGCTGTGGGAGCTGCTGCCGGCCGCGTTCGACGGCGTGGAGCTGTCCCCGGTGGTGCCGCTGGGCACGTGCTCGGCCGTCGCCACGGTCGACCAGAACCAGGTGGTCAGCACCGTCCGCGGCACCGAGGTGCTCAGCGACCCCACCAACGCCCTCGCCGTCGAGGCCGCCGCGCGCCGCGCCGCTGGCCCACGGTCGGGTCGGGTCGACCTGGCCTGCGCGCACCGCGTCCTGCGCGCCCAGCGCTTCTCCGGCCCCGGCCTGTCGGCGCACTTCCGGCTCTTCGCCCTCGTCTCCAGCACCCGCGACCGCGGCTCGGGCACCGCCCAGGCCGCCATGCTCGCCGACCACCTGCGCTTCTGGGCCCGCGTCCTCGACGAGTTCGTCCCCGACCGAAGCCCCTGGCTGACCTTCACCGCGTTCGGCCGGTCCGCGCTCGGCGACCGCTTCACCGACACCGTCGCGCCCGCCGTGGCCGAGGTCGCCCGGGTCGTCGAGCTGCGACCCGATCCGGAGCGCACCAAGGGCATCGGCTACTACGACGCGGCCGCGATCGGGCTGCGCGCCTGGGACGACGTCGAGGTCGACCTGGGCGACGGGGGCACGACGGGCTGGACCGCGCAGCTCCTCGGGGACGCCAAGGAGCGCTGCGTGACCTCGTGCGTCTCCACGGAGCGGCTGCTGTCGCTGACCCGGTCCCGCTGAGCTCGCGGCCGGGCGGTGCGGTCAGGCCATCCGAAGCGGGTGCAGCGCCGTCATGTCGATGTCCAGCAGCGTCGGGCCCGGCCGCCGCACGGCCGCGGCGAACGCCTCGCCGAACGCCGCGGCGGAGTCGACCGCCACCGCGGGGATGCCGACCGCGGCGGCCATCAGCGTGAAGTCCGGGGTGGTCAGGTCGACGTCGGTGCGGTGGGCGAACTGCGCGTCCTGGATGCCGCGCAGCACCCCGTAGCCGCGGTCGTTGAAGACGCACACCACCACCGGCAGCCCGTGCTGGGCGAGGGTGGCCAGCTCGCCGACACTGAGCATCAGCCCGCCGTCGCCCTGGATCAGCACCGTCGGCTCCCCGGTCGCCGTCGCGGCACCGATCGCCAGCGGCAGGCCCGGGCCGATCCCGGCCCAGGTGGGGTGCATCGAGGTGTGCGGACGGCGGATCGGCAGCAGCCGGTTGCCCCAGACGTAGGCGGGCACGGTCGCGTCGCGGACGACGTTCCCGCCGGCCGGCAGCAGCGCGGCGATCGACTCCATGATCGCGACGTGGTCCGGGCCCATTCGCTCGCGGAGCCGGGCGTGCACCTCGGCGCGGGCCTTCCCCGCCCGCTCCGCCCAGCCCGGGTCGCGCCCGGCGCCCGGGCCGAGCCGGTCGAGCAGGGCGGCGACGCCGCGGCCCGCGTCGCCGACGAGGGCGACGTCGGTTGCGTAGTTGCGGCCGATGACGGCCGGGTCGACGTCGAGGTGCAGCAGCCGACCGGGGATGCGGGTGGCCCAGCGGCGGGTCGGGCCGGCCTGGAAGCGGGTGCCGACGGCCAGCACGACGTCGGCGTCGGCGACCAGGTCGGGCACCGGGGGCTGGTCGGCGATCGCGCCGACGCACAGCGGGTGCTCCTCGTCGACGGCGCCGCGCCCGCCGCCGGAGGTGAGCACGGGCGCGCCGAGCCGCTCGGCCAGCGCGGTGACGTCCGCGCCGGCGCCGATCGCGCCGCCGCCCGCCCAGATCAGCGGGCGGGTGGCGGCGGCGAGCAGCTCCGCCGCCCGGTCGAGCGCGTCGTCGGGCGGGGCGAAGCGGCGCGGCGCGCTCGGCAGCGGGGCGCGCCCGCCAGTGCGGGCGTACTGCAGGTCGATCGGCACCTCCACGGCGCCGGGCTGGGGCCGGCCGGTGAGCACGTCGAGCGCGACGTCGAGCACAGTGCCCTCGACGTCCTGCACGCGGCGCACGGTCTCGGCCCGTCGCACGACGGTGCGCAGCATCGCCAGTTGCCCGTCGGCCTCGTGCAGGGCGCCGCGGCCCTTGCCCAGGTCGCCGGTCTCCACCTGACCGGTGATCATCAGGACCGGCGAGGAGGCGAACGCCGCTTCGGCCAACCCCGGTACCGCGTTGGCGGCGCCGGGGCCGGTGCTGGTCAGGCAGACGCCCAGGTGCCCGGTCGCGCGGGCGTAGCCGTCGGCGGCGTGCGCGGCCGCCTGCTCGTGGCGCACGCCCACCGCGGCGATGTCGCGGTGGGCGCTGAGCGCCTCGAACACGGGCAGGTTGTGCACGCTGGGGATGCCGAAGACGTGGCGCACGCCCAGTGCCACCAGCGCGTCCACGACGGCCTCCCCACCGGTGCGGGCTCCCGCCGGGTCCGCCTCGGTCGTCCCGGTCCGTTCCACGCCCGCCCGCCCCACGTCGTCCTCCGCCCGTCGCCGCTGATCTCCACCTCCAGCGGACGCCGTCGGGGCGCCGGAGTCAACCCGCGCGCGTCGCGTTCCGGGCCGGCCATCCGCGGCTTGATCGTTCTCGTCGGCCGCGCGCCCCTGCTCCGCGGCCCGTCCAGCGGTTACTGTCGGAGGCCGTGGAGGTCCGCACCCCGTGAGCACCCTGAGCCAGCAACCAGTCGACGACACCGCGCCCGACGAGGCGACGGCCACGATGCGAGCCGGCCTGCTGACCGGCCCGGCGAGGCTGACGATGGTCGACGCGCCCGCCCCGCAGCCCGACGACCTCGCCGACGGCGAGGTCCTGCTGCGCGTGCTGGCCGGCGGCATCTGCGGCAGCGACCTGCCGGCCTTCCGCGGCACCGGGCCGGTCACCGGTCACCCGGCCCCGGTCCCGGGCGGTTCGCTGCACGAGGTCGTCGGGGAGGTGCTGGCGTCCCGCGACACCCGGGTGCGCCCCGGGAGCCGGGTCGTGGGCTGGGCCTCGCGCTTCGACGGGCTCGCCGAGCGGGTGGTCACCCGCGGTCTGGACGTGCACGAGTACGACCCGGCGCTGCCCCCGACGACGGCGGTGATGCTGCAGCCGCTGGCCTGCGTGCTCGACGCGCTCGAACGGGTCCCGCGCCTGCGCGGGGAGCGCGTCGCGGTGATCGGGCAGGGCTCCACCGGGCTGCTGTTCAGCCACATCATGAAGGCGCGCGGCGCCGCGCACGTCACCGGCGTCGACCTGGTCGACCGCGGCGACCTCGCCGCCCTCTACGGCGTCGACGAGGCCGTGCACGCCGGGGCGCTGGAGTGGGCGCAGGGTGTCGCCGGGTCGCGCGAGCGCCTCGGCGTGGTCGTGGAGGCGGTGGGCCACCAGATCTCGACGTTCACCGCGGCCGTGCAGGCCGTCGGCGTCGGCGGGCAGGTGTACTGCTTCGGCATCCCCGACGATCCGGTCTACCCGTTCCCGCTGGCCGAGTTCCTGCGCAAGTCGGCCACCCTCACCGCGGGCGCCACCAGCGCACGCCGGGTCGCCCTGGACATGGCCAACGCCTACCTCGCCGAGCACCCCGCTCTGGCCGAGCACTACGTGACCCACACCTTCGCCTTCGAGGAGGCCCAGCGGGCGTTCGAGAAGGCGCTGGTGCCGGCGCCGGGCCGGGTCAAGGTCGTCATCGACGCGCCGGGCGGCTGAGGCCCTCGACACGGGGGCCGCGGCGATCTAGGAAGGGCGGATGGATCTCGGACTGACCGGCCGCACGGCCGTGGTGTGCGCCTCGACCCGCGGGCTGGGGCACGCGTGCGCCGTCGAACTGGCCCGGGCGGGCTGCCGGGTGGTCGTCAACGGCCGCGACCCGGCGAACGTCGAACGCGTCGCCGACGAGATCGCGACCGAGACCGGCGCCGAGACCATCCCGGTGGCCGCCGACCTCGACGAGCGCGACGGCCAGGACCGCCTGCTGGCGGCGGTCGAGCAGGTCGACGTCCTGGTGAACAACAACGGCGGCCCGCCGTTCCGCGACTTCCGCGAGATCGACCACGACGCCCTCATGGCCGGCGTCACCGCGAACATGGCCACGCCCATCCGGCTCGTGCAGGGCGTGGTGGACGGCATGGTCGAGCGGCGCTTCGGCCGGATCGTCAACATCACCTCGGGCTCGGTGAAGAGCCCGATCCCCGGCCTGGACCTGTCCAGCGGCGCCCGCGCGGGGTTGACCGGCTTCCTGGCCGGCGTGGCCCGCTCGGTGGCGCACGCCAACGTCACGATCAACTTCCTGCTGCCGGGCCCCTTCGACACCGACCGGCTGCGCACCTCCCAGGCGGCCGGGGCGCGGACGCAGGGCCTGTCGGTCGAGGAGGTCGAGGAGCGCGCCCGCGCCCGCATCCCCGCCCGCCGCTTCGGCGAGCCGGCCGAGTTCGGTGCGGCGTGCGCGTTCCTCTGCTCCGCGCAGGCGGGGTTCATCACCGGGCAGAGCCTGCTGATGGACGGCGGGGCGTTCCCCGGGGTCCTCTGATCTGATCCGACGTCCGCGGTCACGCCGGGCGGGGGCCGGCCTGCCCCCACAGCCGCGGCCGGCGCCGCGCGGGGGTGGCGTCGTCGTCGGTCGTCGCGGCGCGCTGGGCGGCGCGGGCCAGGCGGTGCGCGTCGGCCTCGGCGCGCAGGGTGCGGGTGCGCTCGGCGGCCAGGTCGGCGGTCACGAAGCTGTGGGTCATCATCGTCGGCACGTCCTCGGTGTCGGGTGGTTCCTGCTGGGTCCCACCCTCGTCGCCGCAGCGCCCCCCGACATCGGTGCCGACCACGGAACCGACCACGCAATCCACCACGGACGTCCCCCGGTGCCGGTCGGTGGTGGTCGCGTCGGCCCAGGTCAGGGCATGCGGACGCGGAGCTCGGCGAGCGCGGCGACGCCGCGGTCGCGGTGCTCGCCACCGGCCAGCACGAGACCGCGCGCGGCCTGCAGCCGGTCGCCCGCGGCGGCCAGCGCCGCG
>NZ_JAHDTH010000133.1 GCF_018531445.1 Pseudonocardia lacus | reverse complement strand
GCCTGCGCGGACGGCGCCGCGGCCAGCCGCGCGTCGACCAGCTCCAGCAGCCGCCCCCAGTGCGCCGCCCCCGCGCCCGCGGCCCGCCCCCGCCGCTCGACGATCGCCGCGCGCAGCTCGTGCCACCCCAGCGCGGCGGGCGGGTCGTCCGGATGCGCCTGCACGGGACGACTTTCTACTCCACCGCTGGTCGGGTGGCGCCGCGCACGCAGGGTCGCGCACGGCATCCGACGAACGGGTCAGGCCTTGCGGCAGCACATCGTCCGATCGGCTCGACCCCACCGCGACCTGCGCTCGCACCCCGGAAACCGTCGGGGCCCACCGCCACCATCGTGCGCATGATCCGAGAAACAGTGCTCGACACCGTCACCCCCACCCCCACCACCACCGTCACCACCACCGACACCCCGACCCCCGGCGCCCTCCGCCTCACCGTGGACGGCGACACCGCCCGCCTCACGTGGTCCGCGGCGGACCCGGACGACCCGGCTCCACCGGACCACACGTCGTTCGAGGTCCCCGCCCGCTCCCTGCTGCTCGCCCTGCGCGCCGCCTGGGACGACCGCCACGCCGGCACCTCCGACCTCGACCCCACCCCCGCCCGCAAACCCCGCCCCGGCCCGATGAACGGCCGCGTCCCCTGGACCCCCGACCTCGACATGACCCTGAAGGGGGCCTGGCTCAACGCCTCCGACACCACCCCGGCCTTCGACCTCATCGGCGAGCTCGCCAAGGAGATGGGGCGCAGCCGCAACAGCATCCGGGCGCGACTTGCGCGGGTGGGCTGCGACCCGGACGTGCCGGGGCGGGTGCTGCGGGAGGAGGAGGAAGGCCGACCGCCCTCGTAGATCAGTGGTGAACAGTGCTCGTCCACACCGGGCGTCGCCGGTCGCGGTCGTCGGGGACGTCGGGGCGAGTTCGACTCGCCCCGACGCTCGCGACGCCAAAGCAGTCGACCGGCGGCGAGTGCGGCGCAACACGCCGGCGATCCGGTGATCCTCATGATCATCACCCGGGTGTGGTCAAGGCTTCGGTGCGGCGAGGGGCACCACTCGGCAGCGCGCCGCCGTGGGCGAACGGGACAAGTGGGTCCGGATGCCCGCTGCTGTGGCGCGTCCCGTCAGGGCGACGCTCAGCTGAGACCGCGTCACGGAGAGGTGTTGTCGGTTGCCGTCCTGGCCGCGCCGCGCCGGGTGCTCGACGGGCGCCGGATGCGGGTGCCCCACGGCCAGCACGAGCGCTTCCGCACCGAGTTCTGCCCGCGGCTGAGCAGGCTCGCCCCGACGGGGTCGTCCGACGGCGCGTTCGACCCGCCCCGCAAGCCCACGCCCACCCTCGTCCTGGGCGCGGCCTTCGGCGACGGGCACGAGCGGCCCTGGACTGGCAGTGGTCCTACGACGTCGGGAACGCGCCCGTGCGCGAGCCGGTCGGCCCGCCCGCCCCGGACGACGCCCTGCGCGATGTCGCCGCGGAACGGACCGTCCTGGACGCGGTGCGCGACGTCGGGGTCGAGCTGCCGGGCCTGGACGCCGATGCCGCCCGGGCCGAGCCCGCGGTGCTGCGCGGCCTGGACACGATGCGGTTCGCCACCGAGGCGCTGCCGCTGCTCGACGGCGTGCCCGGGCTGGTCGTGGAGCGGTCGGGGGAGGCGCCGCGGTACCGGGAGGCGGGGGAGTCGCTGCAGGTCGGCGTCTCCACCCGGGCGGTGGTCGGCGACAACGACTGGTTCGACCTCGGGATCCGGGTCAGCGTCGAGGGCAGCGAGGTCCCGTTCGCGCCGCTGTTCGTCGCCCTCGCCGCGGGCGAGTCGCACCTGCTGCTCGACGACGGCGCCTACTTCTCCCTGGACAAGCCCGAGCTGCAGGCGCTGCGCACCCTGATCGAAGAGGCGCGGTCGCTGCAGGACGCGCCGGACGGGCTGCGGATCAGCCGGTTCCAGGCCGGGTTGTGGGAGGAGCTGGCCGCGCTCGGAGTGGTCGACCGGCAGGCCCGGGCGTGGCGCGAGCAGGTCGGGGGCCTGCTGGGGCTCGGCGAGGTCGGCGGCACCGAGCCGCCGCCCGCCGGGCTCACCGCGCAGCTGCGGCCCTACCAGCGCGAGGGCTACGAGTGGCTGGCCTTCCTCTGGCGCCACGGGCTCGGCGGCATCCTCGCCGACGACATGGGGCTGGGCAAGACGCTGCAGACGCTGGCCCTGGTCGGCCACGCGCGGCAGCACGCCCCGGACCCACCGCCGTTCCTGGTGGTCGCGCCGACCAGCGTGGTGGCGGTCTGGGCCGCCGAGGCCGCCCGGTTCACCCCCGACCTCGCCGTCGTCACGATCACCGACACGCTCCGCCGCCGCGGGCGCGAGCTGGCCGATGTCGTGGCGGGCGCCGACGTCGTGGTCACCTCGTACGCGCTGTTCCGCCTCGACATCGACGCGCACGAGGGCGTTCCGTGGTCGGGGCTGGTGCTCGACGAGGCCCAGTTCGCCAAGAACCACCAGTCCAAGGCACCAGTGCGCGCGGCGGCTGCCGGCGCCGTTCAAGCTCGCGATCACCGGTACGCCGATGGAGAACAACCTGATGGAGCTGTGGTCGCTGCTGTCGATCACCGCGCCGGGGCTGTTCCCGAGCCCGACGCGCTTCCGTGACGAGTACGCGCGCCCGATCGAGAAGCGGGCCGACGACGCGGCCGAGCTGCTGGCCCGCCTGCGTCGCCGCATCCGCCCGCTCGTGCGCCGCCGCACGAAGGAGCAGGTGGCCCGCGAGCTGCCGGCCAAGCAGGAGCAGGTGCTGGAGGTCGAGCTCGACCCCCGCCACCGCCGGCTCTACCAGCGCCAGCTGCAGCGCGAGCGGCAGAAGGTGCTCGGCCTGCTCGACGACGTCGACCGCAACCGGTTCACCATCCTCAAGTCGATCACCCTGCTGCGCCGGCCGTGCCTGCACCCCGGGCTGGTCGAGGCCGAGCACGCCCACCTCGGCTCGGCGAAGATCGACGCCCTGCTCGAGCAGCTCGGCGGGGTCGTCGGCAGCGGGCACCGGGCGCTGGTGTTCAGCCAGTTCACCGGTTTCCTCGACCAGGTCAGGGAGCGCCTGGACACCGCCGGGATCGGCTACGCCCACCTCGACGGCTCGACCCGCGACCGGGCAGCGGTCGTGCGCCGGTTCATCGAGGGCGCGGCCCCGGTGTTCCTGATCAGCCTCAAGGCCGGCGGCTTCGGGCTCACGCTCACCGAGGCCGACTACTGCTTCCTGCTCGACCCCTGGTGGAACCCGGCCACCGAGGCCCAGGCCGTCGACCGCACCCACCGGATCGGCCAGACCCGCACGGTCATGGTCTACCGGCTCATCGCCCGCGACACCATCGAGGAGAAGGTGCGGGCGCTGGCCCTGCGCAAGGCGGCCCTGTTCGCCGGGGTGATGGACGAGGGCGACGAGTTCGGCGGCGCGCTCGACGCGGACGACATCCGCGCGTTGGTCTCCTGAGGCGGCTCAGCCGACGGCGGCCACCACGGCCGCGGACATCGCCTCCATCCCCAGCGCGTTGGGGTGCATCGGCGCCGCCGGGGACGTCGGGGTCAGGCCCTCCACCCACTTGGTCCCGGGTGGCGTGCAGATGTCGTGGCCGATGGTCGGGGTGTAGGTGTCGACGTACTCGGTGCCGGCGATGGCGGCCTGCGCGGCGAGCATGTCGTCGAGCTGCTTGGTGATCCCGCGCAGGTACTCGGTGTCGCCGGGGCTGAAGGGGACGGCCGGGAAGCAGCCGGGGCCGTCGTCGGGGACGATCGTCGGGTAGCCGACCAGGAGCACGTCGGCGTCGGGCGAGCGGGACAGGATGCCCTGCAGTGCCGCCTGCACCTTCGGCGCGGTCCCGTCGATGCGCGCGACGAGCTCGTCGGAGCCGCCGGAGTTGTAGAAGTCGCGGCAGGCGGCGCCGTCGGGCTCGGTGGGGGAGCGGGTCGCGCAGGTCTCGACGATCTCGGAGAACCCGATGTCGTTGCCGCCGATGCTGATGGTGACCAGGTCGGTGCCCGCGTCGAGCGCGTCGAGCTGGGGCGGGTTGGTGCCGGCGTCGGTCTCCTGCGGGGCGGCCAGGTCGCCGGTCTTCGCGCCGCTGCAGCTGACGTCGACGAACGACGCCGTGACCAGCGACCGCGACGTCAGGGCCGGGTAGTTGTGGTCGGAGCGGGCGCAGCCCGGCGGGGAGCCGTACTGCAGCGGGATGAGCGGGCCCGCGGCGTACGAGTCGCCCAGGGCCACGTAGTCGACGGGCTCGTCGGGGTCCGCGGCGGCGGTCGCGGTCGGGACGAGGGCGGCACCGACGCCGAGCAGGCCGGCGAGCAGCACACGCGCGGCACGCGCTCGGCGGGGGCGTGCGGAGCGGGGAGCGGATCGGGTCACGCGTGCCTCCGGATCGGGAGCGGTCACGCGAAGTTACCGGGCGAGGACTCAATGCGACAGCGCTGTTCGCCGCTGCTCGTGGCCACTGCACGGCGGGCCTCGAACGTCGCCCCGCGCTCGGCGAGTGGCCCACTGCCTCGCCTCTCGCCCTGGCTGAGGCCACCGAGGATCGTCTCGTCTGCTCCAGGCGGGCCGATGACCGCCAGTGGGCCCCGCCGACCTCGGGGCCGTGCTGCGGCCACCCGCTCCTCGGTCGATCAAGCTCCGTCGAGGTCGTCCAGGTCCGGCTGGCGGAACGGGGGTCGATCCCGCCCGAACTGCCCGGTCGTCGCGATCGCCCCGTCGACGTCGTCGACGAGGTCCCGGACGTCGTCCGGAACCGGGCTGACGCCCAGCCGGGCAGCCAGCGCATCGGCCAATCGACGACGGTCGACCGGCACCCGCTTACCCCCATCCGCCTTGACCCAGTCGTCGACGTGGGCGATGAGACGCTCCGTCTGCTGATCGCGTTCGGTGAACATGCGCGTCGCGGCAGCGCCGGCGGTGGTGTCGCCGCGGGCCACCGCGGTCGCCTCGGAGATCTCCGGCGTGCGGAGCAACTCCTCCTCGTGGCGGACGCCGTCCACCTCGACCCGGTGCTGAGCGGCTTGTTCGAGGCCGGACCAGGTCGTGTCGCGCAACTGGGCCCGGTGCCGACGCAGCTCACGAGGGGTGGGCACGTGGCAGCCCTCGAACGTGATCATGACACCGCCGATGCGCGGGGGTGCGGAGGCGTAGGCCTCGTCCAGCTCCTGTGTGACGTGCTCGCGGAACTTGTCGATCTCGCCGACCTCGTAGCGGTGGCGGAACCGCCGCAACCGTCCCTCGTGCCGCACGATGCTCTCCAGCTCCTCCTGGAGGTTCGTCAGGCCCTGCTGCGCGACCGCGGCTGCCTTCGTGGCCTGGCAGCCGAACACGGCGTGCACCACGAAGTCGCTCGCTGGGTCCGTGGACGGGACGAGGACGGTCGCGGTCACGCGCCGGTGCCGCATGTTGACGATGCTCACCCAGTTCGCCGCCACGAAGTCGGGCTCGTCGCCGCGCAGCCGACCCTGCCCCGCCCCGACCTGGAAGGTGCCGTCAACGCCGAAGACGTGGACGCAGCCGGGCGGGACGACCGGCAGCTCCGCCGGATCGCGCCATGCCCGCATCCAGCGCCTCCCCGCGGGCAGCAGCGCTCTCTCGTCGACCACCGGGAATCGGTTGGGGCTCACCGGGCTCTCCTCGTCGTTGCGGTCGGGCCGAACGCGGCCTCAGCCAGGTCTCGCTGTGTCCAGAGCCATTCGTCGGCGTCGAGCGCGCCTCGGACGGCGACGCCGAGCCGGTCGTACGCGTGCTGTTCCGCCTCGCCGTCCAGCCGGGCGAACAACTCCCGCAGGTGTTCCAGCGCGGCAGTGCGGTTCTCCCAGCTCTGCAGCACGGCTGCCCAGAGCCGCCCGAGTCGCTCGACCTGGTCCGGCAGGTCCCTCAGGACCAGCGCCGTGAGCGGTTGGCGCTCGGAAACCTCGGTGGCCAGAACCGTGCCGAGGGCACGCAGCGCGTTCCCGATGACGCGCTCCGAGGTCACCTCGGCGTCGCGCACGTACCGGATCTGGAACTCGGTCACCGACAGGACGAGCCGGATCCTGGGCGGGGTGCCGGCGGCCGCTCGCAGCAGGTTCCCCAGGTACAGCCCCGCGTAGACGGACAGCAGGCGGTCCCGCACGGCCAGGTGCCACAGCCGGCTCACCGACTGGACGGGGCGGACCTCCCCCAGCCGTAGCCCGAAGGCGATCGTGGCCGCGACAGCGCGGTCCTGGTCGCTGTCCCTCGCCCACCTCACCGCGATGCCGACAGCATCTTCGACGGCACGCTCGTCCTCGCACATCGCGGCGAGGGTCCACGCGGCAGCCAACCGGCCCAGGACCGACTCCGCGACCCACCCGTCGAGTAGATCCATCACCGCCAACCAGTCGTTCTTGGCGAAGGTGCAGAGCCCGGTGGCCAGCGCTTGCCGCTCGATACCGCTCGCGAGCTGTTCCGGGCACTCGGAGAGCCATCGCTCCACGGGCGCCCACAGCTCGGCCCCGTACCGGTCGCCCAGTGCGGCCATCATCTGATCGCCGGTGAGGTCGGCGTCGAGGGAGATCACGTCGAGCCGGCCGGACGACTCCACCCGAACGCAGTCCGGCCGCGCGCTCCGACTGGGTCGGATGCCGATCTCGTAGTCGGCGGTACTCGGATCCCGGCCCAAGTGGTCGTCGATGTGGTCATGCAGCTGTCGGCTGTGGCGTTCGTGGGCCCGCCGCTCGCAGCCCGGCATCAAGGTCGCGACGACGACCGGCACCAGTGCCGGCAGCTCAGGCTCCTCGTCGAGCCAGCCCAGGACGCGCGTCAGGCGCGCCTGACCGAACTCGTCGCAGGCCATCGCGACGCCCACCTGCCACGCCCTCTCGGCCAGCTTCACCAGCTCGTGCAGATCGATGCGGTGGGCGACTTCGTAGAGCGGCGTGAGGTCCTCGTCCGGACGTCCCAACGGGTTCTCTTCGATGTAGGCCCGCAGTACCGCCGCGTGGTCGACCGGCTGCCAGGACACGCTGAACTCGGCGAAGGCCCGGTCCTCCATGCTGCTGGTCATCACCATGTACGCCCCGGCTGCGCGGAGGCGGTCGAGGAGCACGTCGACCCGGAGTTCCTGCTGGTCGTCATCGGCTGCGGGGACGACGCCGGTCACCACGTACCTCCCACCGGTCGCGTAGGCGTGGTCGATGAGCTCTGACAGCGAGCGGAACTCCAACTGGTGGATGGGGACCGCGGGGTCGGTTCCGGCCGGCGGATCTCGGTGCAGGAGCGCGAGGGCCGCGCACCGGCGGCCGGATCTCGGGTTCCCGACCAGCACCGCCAACCGCTGGTCGAGCAGGCAGCGACGGGCCTCCTCCAGCTTCGGAGGGGCCAGGAAGTGGCGAAGTACAGCGTGTGTTTCGTTGTCGTGAACGGGACGAGCGAGCACGTTCCGCTCGGCGGGGCCCGGCCCGAGGAACATCCGCTCGGCATGGACCGTGTGCATGGTGACCCGGTACTCGTCGCGCTGGTTCCGGATCTCGGTGATCAGCTCCGGGGTGATCTCGTCGGTGCCCTCCTTCCCGTCCTCAGCCGCCGAGCGGGGGGAGGCATCCGCTGGTCCGGCACTGGTGGACCGGTCTTCCGCAGGCGGGGAGTCGGTGGGCTCGCCACCTCCGTCCCGGGGGACGCCCTCGTCGGAGGGCTTTCCCTCAGCCACGCCCGGGTCCGATGTTGAACGTCTCCGCCTGGACCGGCGCCTGGAACGTGGTGGTGGTGACGGTGTTCCCGGTCCCGACGGCACTCCCGTTCGCGTCCCCGCCCACGTGCGCCGCCGCACCGGCCCCGCCCACGGGCTCGGACTCCTCGTCGACCGGCAGGCGGTCCCCGGACGTGCCCGGAACCATGATCCACGCGGGATCGCCGGTCCGGGCCACCCGGATCTCGCGGAACTCGTGCCGGCGCACAGCACCGTAGCCGGCCCGGACGACGTCGCGGTAGACGGTCGGCGACACCACGAGCACCACCCGGGCATCGGGTATCGCGGCGAGGGCCTTCCGGACGGGGTCGGCGTCGAGCATGCGCCGGGCCTCGATCGGTCCCGGGCCGGAGTAGCCGAGTTCGCTCACCACAGCCATCCCGGCGTGGATGGCGAGGCGGACGCGCAAGGGGAGGCCGCCGGCGCGGCCGTTCTCGCGAAGCGTGCGGTCGAGGGCTGCCGGGAAGGCCCCCACCACGGCGATCTCGTCCTCGGTGAGGGGCAGAACGGCGAACTCGCTGTCGCCGCCCAGCTGCCGGACCCAGCGGGCGCGGTCCAGACCGGCTGCCTCCGCGGCGGTGTCGAGGGCAGCGGCGAGCTCGCGTTGTGCACGGTCCTGAGCGGGGGCTTCGAGGCCGCTGTAGTTCTCCAGGTCGACGGTGACGAAGAGGTGCCGGGCTGGTCTCGCCCCGGGGGCATCTGGCATGCCGGAGATGCTGGCCGGTGTCCGCAGGCTCGAACCCGGAGAATTACGGGTTGGAGCCGTCGGCCTCACTGAGGGCGCGGAGCGCTGCGCCGTCGAGCACCGTCACGGCTCCGCGGCCCGGCTGGACGTGGCCCTGCTTCTTCAACCAGGCAAGGGCGCGCTCGACAGTGTTGAGCGAGACGCCGACCAGCGACGCCAGCTCGCGCTGCTTCAACTCGACGCGCACGGGCCTGCTGGCGCCGCTGTCCACCGCTGCAGCCAGATCGGCGAGCACGCGGGCAATCTTGAGACGTGCCGGGCGGGCGGCGAAGTCGACCCGCCGCTGGTTCGCCCACTCCAACCGATGGGCCTGGGTGCGGAACAGCTCGCGCGCGGCCTCGCCGTCGGTGCTGATCAGCTCGGCCAATGCGGTCCACCGAACGATCCCGGCCGTCACCTGGCCGATGGCGATGACCGACGCGGTCCGCGGCTCGCCCGTCAGAGCGGCGAGCTCGCCGACGATGTCGCCGCGGTGCCGGATGGCGAGGACGACCTCGATCCCGCTCGAGTCGACCAGCGCGACCTTGACCTGGCCGCTCATGAGGATCAGGGCGTGGCGATCGCTGCCGCCCTGCCGGATGAGCTGCTCACCGGCCTTGAACCGCTGCAAGCGGCACTGTGCGAGGAGAACGCCCCGCGCGGCGGGTTGCAGCCGGCCAAGCAGCGTCCCGGCCGGCCACGGCGTCGTAACGGGGCGGGGGTCGCGAGTCCGCCGGTGCATCGGACCATCATCTGCACGCGCAGCAGAACCGGCGCGAGAAAGGTGGATGTCGGCGGCTTCGTCGGCCGGCAGCGCGTTCGGCGGCATAGGCCCATGGAGTCGCTCAGCGGGTCAGGCGGTCCAGGAACGCGATCAGCAGCGCCTCCCGCAGCCGCGGTGGGGCCACGTCCAGCAGCGCGTTCACCGGGGCCATGCGCTTGGGGACGGTGAGCGCGCCGTCCTGGCCGGCCAGCCCGGCGATGGCCAGCAGGCCGTCGAACGCGGCGTCGTCGAGGGTCGCCGGGTCGAGGGCGGCGGCCGCGTCGCGCAGTTCGGGGGCCACGGCGACCGGGCCGGCGGCGACAGCCGCGGCCACCGACTCGTCGAGCGCGACGAGGAAGTCGTCGACGCCGTCGGCGGTGGCGGCGCACACCGTCAGGTGCAGGGTGGCCGGCAGGTCGCGGAAGGCCATCTGGGGCTGGACGAACCAGCCGCGCTCGCCCATCTCGTCGCTGAGGGTGAACACGTCGAGGGCGTCGTCGGTCTGCACGGCCAGCAGCGACGAGTCGGGCTCGGCGGCGAGGGCGAGGTGGTCGCGGGCGGCGATGCCGTCGGCCAGCCGGCGGGTCGCGGCCAGCGTGGTGGCGACCAGGTCGCGGTAGCCGTCCACGCCGATGTGCTGGACGACCGCCCACGCGGCGGCGAGGGGTCCGCCCGACTTCGTCGACTGCGTGGTGGCGTTCAGCATCGTGTAGCCCGGCCAGTCGGCCGTGGCGAAGAACTGGGGGCGGCGCAGATCCGGTGTCCGGTGCAGCAGGAGGGAGACGCCCTTGGGCGTGTAGGCGTACTTGTGCAGGTCGACCGAGAGGCTGGTCACGCCGGGGCAGCGGAAGTCCCACGGGGCCGGGGCCGGGTCGGCCCAGGGCAGCACCCAGCCGCCGATGCAGGCGTCGACGTGGCAGCGCAGGCCGCGCTCGGCGGCGGCCGCGGCGATCGGCCGCACCGGGTCGATCACGCCGTGGGCGTAGGACGGCGCCGAGACCGCGACGAGCACGACGCGTCCCGCATGGGCGTCCATGGCCGCGGCCATCGCCTCGGGGACGGCGCGCTTGGTCACCGGGTCGACGTCCACCGCGACCAGGCGCACCCCGAAGTAGTGCGCGGCCTTGTGGAACGCGCCGTGCGCCGTCGTCGGGACGACCATCACCGGGTCGGCGAGCCCGGCGGCGTCGCGGGCGGTCTGCACGGCCAGCAGGATCGACTCGGTGCCGCCGGAGGTCACCGTGCCGACCGCGGTGTCCGGCGCGCCGACCAGCGGGCGGGTGAAGGCCACCAGGTCGCGCTCCATGGCGGCCAGGCTGGGGAAGGCGGTGGGGTCCAGGCCGTTGGTGGAGGCGAACATGGCCAGCGCGCGCTTGCCGATCTCGTCGGCCTCGGCCAGGCCCGAGTCGTAGACGTAGGCCAGGGTGCGCCCGCCGTGGGTGGGCAGGTCGCCGCTGCGCAGCGCGGCGAGCCGGTCCAGCAGGGCCTCAGCCGGCATCGGTGCTCCGTTCTTCCTGGGCGGGCAGTTCGTCGGGTCGGTGCTCGTCGAGGGCGTAGCGGCGCAGCCAGAACAGGCTGGCGACGACCAGCACGGCGGGCACGACCGACACCCCGATGGCGATGGCGGTCAGCGCCGAGGCCGGCTGGGCCACCTCCACCGCGGCCGTCGACGGCAGGTACCCGCCCAGCTGCAGGACCAGCGCGTACAGGCCGGGGCCCAGCGCCAGGCCGAGGGTCTCGGCCGCCGTCCAGACGCCGGTGAACACGCCGATCCGGTTCACCCCGGTGCGCCGGGCGTCCTCGCCTGCGACGTCGGGCAGCATCGCCAGCGGGAACACCTGGATGCCGGCGTAGCCGACGCCGGTGATCCCGGCCCCGACGTAGGCGGCCATGGCCGAGCCCGTCGCCGTGCTCAGCAGGGTCAGCGCGCCCAGCGCCAGCACCGCCGACGAGATGAGGAAGCCGGCGCGCTTGCCCCGGCGCAGCGCGACCCGCTCCCACACCGGGGTGACCAGCAGCGCAGGCCCGACGAACGCGGCGAACAGGATCGTCGACGCGGCCGGGTCGGTGATCAGGTGCCCGGCCACGTAGGTGACGCCGGCCAGGATCGACCCGATCGCCAGCGCCTGGATGACGAACGCGACCAGCAGGTTGCGGAAGTTGGCGTCGGCGCCCACCAGCCGCAGCTGGGTGGCCAGCGAGCCGGACGCGGCGACGCGCCCGGCCGGGGGGACGCCCCGCGTGCCGAGGTAGGCGCCGACCGTCCCGAGCAGCAGCAGGACGCCGATGTAGAGACCCATCGCGGTGTAACCGGCCGCCTCGACGACCAGCGGCGCGGTCGCCCCCGAGATCAGGATCGCCACCGCGAGCACCGCGACCCGCCAGGTCATCATCCGGGTGCGCTCGTCGGTGTCGGTCGTCATCTCGGCCGGCATCGCGTTGTAGGGCACCTGGAAGAACGCGTAGGCGGTCGCGCAGACCAGGAACAGCAGCGCCACGTAGCCGCCGGCGAGCGCGGGCGGCGCCTGCGGGCCGGCGAACATCAGCGCGAACGTCACCGCCACCGCGATGCCCGCGTAGAGCAGGAACGGGCGGCGCAGCCCGCTGCGGTCGCTGATCCGCCCGGCGATCGGGTTGAGCACGACGTCCCAGCCCTTGGGCACCAGCACCAGCAGGCCGGCGACGCCGGCGGCGACGCCGAGGTCGTCGGTGAGGTAGGGGAGCAGCAGCAGGCCGGGAACGGTGCCGAAGGTGCCCGTGGCCACGCTGCCCAGCGCGTATCCCCGGCGCACGCCGGCGCTCAGGGCCATGGCGCGACACTATGGCCCGCCGCGCCCGCGATCCAGAGCCGCGCGACGGGCCATCGGTGATCGTCATCGAACCGATGTGGGTCATGGGGCGGGGGCGTCGTCGCCCGGTCGAGGCCGGCGAACCCCGCAGCCGTGGTTGGACCGTCCGTCAGTGGGGAAACCCCGCGCCGCACGAACGGATGGACGCGGACGACAAAGGGTGGGGCAGTGGCAGTGGCACACGCGCGATCGACCGGCGAGCAGACCGGGCCACCGCCCGGCGACCACGCCAGCAACCCGGCCCAGATCCCGGCGCGCGGCTGGTGGCAGGTGACCAAGCGGGCGTTCGCCGAGAGCAAGAAGGACAACGTCTCGATCCTGGCCGGCGGGGTGGCCTTCTTCGCCTTCCTCGCGCTGTTCCCGGCCATGATCGCGGCGCTGACGCTCTACGGGCTGGTCGCGGATCCGGCCACGGTCGCCGACCAGATCGCCCAGCTCGCCCAACTGCTCCCGGAGACCGCCCGGCCGCTGGTCGTCGACCAGCTCAACGCGGTGGCGGCGGGCAGCGGGGGCGCCCTCGGGATCGGGCTCGTCGTCTCGCTGCTGGCCGCGCTGTGGAGCGCGTCCGGCGGCACGATGAACCTGATCGCGGCGACCAACGTCGCCTACGACGAGGAGGAGACCCGCGGCTTCATCAAGCTGCGCGGCCTCGCGCTGCTGCTGACCCTCGGTGCGGTGGTGTTCGTCCTGCTGGCCGTCACGCTGGTCGCCGTCGCCCCGGTGCTGCTGGACGCGCTCGGGCTGGGCGGGGTCGCCCTGGTGATCGCGCAGGTGCTGCGCTGGCTGCTGCTGGTCGTGCTGGTCGTCGCGGCGCTGGCCGTGGTCTACCGGGTGGCCCCCGACCGGGACGCGCCGCGGTTCTCCTGGGTCAGCACCGGCGCGATCGTCGCGACCGTGCTGTGGGTCCTGGCCAGCGTCCTGTTCAGCCTCTACGTCTCGAACTTCGGCAGCTACAACAAGACCTACGGCGCGCTGGCCGGCGTCATCGTGCTGATGCTGTGGCTCTACCTGACGAGCTACCTGGTGCTGCTCGGGGCGGAGATCAACGCCGAGAGCGAGAAGCAGACCAGCGAGGACTCGACGACCGGTCCGTCCGCGCCGCGCGGGGAGCGGGGTGCCCTGGCCGCCGACGACGTCGCGGCGGAACGGGGATGAGCGGCGCGCCCGGAGCGATTCACCGGAATCGTGATCAACGCCGATCGGCGGGCAGCGCCTGCCGGCCGGAATGACGGATCACCGGATTCCCGGCGCGGCGGCCGGGTGCCGCGCGGGCCGCGACGCGACGAGCGCCGAACCGCTAACCCGCTGAGCGGAGCCGCGTTTCGGCGCGGTGGTGCGGGTCCGGCGCGGGATGGCGCGTGAGCGGCGGTCGCGCCGCCCGGGGGCGGTAGTGGCCGATGAGCCGGAAATCGCTGGCGCCGATCAGCCGCGAGCGGCGCCCGTGGTCGTAGACCCACACGGTGAAGCCCTCGTCGAGTTGGCTGCGCGTCCAGCGGTCGGCCTCGTCGGCGTCGTCGGTCTGCGATACCCGCACCTCGTCGCGGCGGGGCGCGTCGAGCGGCCCCTCCAGCGCGCGAGCGTGCAGGTGATAGAGGCTCACCCGCCCGAGGGATCGAGGAGCTCCGAACAGGGCAGAGTGCTACGTCTCAACACCTCGCAGACTCTAAATTTTGACTTCACATCCCGACAGCGACCAGGCGGGTGACGCATCGCACACATACAGTCACCCCCCCGACAGGGCGCCGGTCAGCGGCCTGCACACTGGTCCGTCCGTGTGGACGGGAGGTGGTGCGGCATGGCAGCGGCAGCGGCGTCCAGCCCGACCGTGTGGCGGCGGTGGCTGGCCTTCGAGCTCGTCCGCCTGCGCCGACGGGCCGGGCTGGAACAGCGGGACGTGGCCAGCAGGTTGCGCTGCTCGGTGGCCAAGGTCAGCTACTACGAGACGGCCGAACGGCCGGTCGTGATCCGGGACCTGGAGGAGGTCCTGCTGGATCTGTACGACGTGCCGAGGGTCCACTGGTCGACCTACCTGCAGGCGGCCCGGGACTCGCGGCAGAAGGGCTGGTGGGAGCGCTTCGACGCGGCCACGCTGCCGGGCTGGTTCTCGCTGTTCGTCGGGCTGGAGCAGGGCGCGTCGTCGATCCGGGTCTACGAGGCCCAGCTGGTGCCCGGCCTGCTGCAGACCCGCGAGTACGCCGAGGCGGTCGCCCGCAGCGGGACGGCCGAGCGCACCGACGGGGAGATCGCGCAGCACGTCGAGCTGCGGATGGCCCGCCAGGCCGTGCTCGACCGCCAACCCGACCCGCTGCGGCTGTGGGTGGTGCTCGACGAGGCCGTGCTGCGCCGGATCGTGGGCGGCCGGGCGCTGATGGCCCACCAGCTGCACCACCTGGCCGAGATGGCGGGGCGCCCGAAGGTGACCGTCCAGGTGATGCCCTACTCCGGCGGGGCTTATCCCGGAATGACCGGGCGCTTCCAGATCCTCGATTTCCCGTGGCCGTCCGATCCCGGCCTCGCCTACGTCGAGCACCGGGCGGGATCGCTGTACCTCGAAGAGCCCCCGGAGATCGCCGCACATTCCGTCGCTTTCGAGCACATGACCGCCAACGCCCTGTCACCGAGTGAATCCATTACTCTGAT
The DNA here is from genome assembly GCF_018531445.1 of Pseudonocardia lacus. GTDB lineage: Bacteria > Actinomycetota > Actinomycetes > Mycobacteriales > Pseudonocardiaceae > Pseudonocardia > Pseudonocardia lacus. The sequence goes on along the minus strand of NZ_JAHDTH010000133.1, from coordinate 8,391 downwards.
CGCCGACGCGGCCGACGGGTTCGCGTGACCCGTATGCACCTCGGGAGGCAGACACATGGCGGAGCACCGGAGCGAACACCAGGGCGACACCAGCGGCCGGTCGGACGAACTGCAGTGGCGGATCTCCACCTTCAGTGGGGACCAGGGCTCCTGCGTCGAGCTCGCCTTGGCGCAGGACGGGCGCGTCGCCGTCCGCAACAGCAACCACCGCGACGCCGGGACCGTGTACTTCACCCGCCGGGAGATGGAGGCCTGGGTCAGAGGGGCCAAGGCCGGCGAGTTCGACGACCTGACCTGACGCCGGCGCGGCCGCCCCCGGCCCGTGCGCCGGCCGGGGGCGTGCTGCAATCGGGGCGTGTCGCTCACTGATCACCTGGCCGGTCTCGACGCGGAGCCGCTGGTCGACCTGCTGGAGGCCCGGCCGGACGTCCTGGTCGAACCCGTCCCGCGCGACCACCGGGAGCTGGCGGCCCGGTTGACCGGGGCCGACTCCGTGGGGCGCGCGCTGACCCGGATGAACCGCGACGAGATGGCCGTCGCCCGCGCCATCGCCGTGCGGGGGCAGGCGTCGGCCGCGGAGCTGGTCGCCGAGCTCGGGGCGGACGCGGACGTCGTCGGGGCGGTACTGGCCGGGATGTGCGCGCGCGGCCTGGCCTGGCCGGACGGCGACGGGCGGTTCGAGGTCCCCGCTGTGCTGGTCGAGCACTTCTTCGTCGCGCTGGCCCCGTTCCGGCCGCTCGACGCGATCGCCCACAGCGCCGGCGTAGGTGATCTGCGGACGGCGTTGAGCGGCCTGGGCGGAAACCCGACGGGGCTGACCAAGGCCGCCGTGGTCGAAGCGCTGCGGACGCTGTTCCGCGATCCCGCCGTGGTCCGGGCCGCGGCGGCGCGGCTGCCCGGGCACGCACGGGCGCTGCTGGACGTCTACCTGCGCACCGGCTTCGCGGGCTTCGGCATCGGTGCCGCCGGCGCCGACCCGTGGCAGCCGCTGGTGCGGGCGGGGCTGCTGATCGACGGGCCGCGGGGTCGGATCGAGCTGCCCCGGGAGGTGGCGGTCGCGCTGACCAGCGGCTATGGCGGTGTGAGCGGTCCGCCGCGGCTGCCCCCCGCCGCCGGGGAGCAGCAGAGCGGGCGTCCGGCCGCGGAGTCGGCGCTGCTCGCCCTCACCAGCCTGCTCGACGAGGCCGCCGCCGCCCCGCTGCGCGCGCTGAAGAACGGCGGCGTCGGCGTGCGGGAGCAGCGCAAGCTGGCCGCCCGGCTCGGCGTGTCCGATCCCGGCCTGTGGATCGACCTCGCGGCGGAGCTCGACCTGCTCGGGCCGGTCGAGGACGGGTGCTACCCGGCCACCGCGACCTACCACGAGTGGCGCGAGCGGCCACCGGCCCGCCGGTGGGCGGGAGCGGTGCTGGCGTGGTTCCGGCTCGATCACGCGCCGACGTCCCGGCACGTCCCCGGCCGTGACGTCCCGCCGCCGCTGCCGCTGGGCGCCTCGGACTGGATGCCCCGCCGGGCGCTGCTGACCGCGGCGTCCGGGGGCCGCTCGCTGGACGCGGTCGCGGCCGCGATGGCCTGGTTCTGCCCGCTGTACGACGAGCCGGGCGAAAGCGTCGTCGAGGACATCGACGAGTACGGCCGCACCTTCACCGACCGGTACGCCGGCGAGGGCGCGGACGACGAGCCACCGATCGGCGACGACGTGCTGCGCCGGATCGCGGTCGACCACGCGCGACCCGAGGCCGAGCGGCTGGGGCTGGTGGCCGGCGACCGGCTGACCGACCTCGGCGAGCTGCTCGTCGAGGTCGTCGACCGGCCCGACGCCGAGGACGCGCTGGCCGCCCGGGCCGCCGACCTGCTGCCCGAGACCGCCGGCCTGCTGGTGCTGCAGTCCGACCTCACCGCGGTCGTCTCCGGTCAGCCCTCGGCCGCGGCCGCCCGGGTGCTCGCCGCGGCCGCGGTGCCGGAGTCGAGGGGGGTCGCGACCACCTGGCGCTTCGGCGCGGCCGGCGTCCGGGCGGCGATGGACGCCGGCTGGACCGCCGCCGACCTGCGCGCGCAGCTGATCGAGGTCTCCGGCGCCGAGTTGCCCCAGCCGTTGGACTACCTGCTCTCCGACGTCGCGCGCCGGCACGGGACGGTGCGGGTGCACACCTGCACGACGTGCCTCACCGGCGCGGAGGCCGAGCTCGAAGAGGTACTGGCCACGCGCGCGCTGCGCGGGCTGTCGCTGCGCAGGCTCGCCCCCACCGTCCTGGTGTCCGACGCGCAGGCCGACCAGCTGCTGGCGGCGTTGCGCGGGGCGGGCTTCTCCCCGATGCCCGCCGACGGGGGTGTGGTGCTCACCCGCGGCGGGGGTGGCCAGGGCCGTCCGGTCGAGCGGCGGCCGGCCGGGCCGCGCCGGGTCGGCCGAGCCCGGGTGCCGGCCGCCGAGCTCGTCGAGGCACTGCGGAACGCGCCCGCGCGACCCGCGCCCCTCCCGCCGGCCCAGCGGGAGCTGGCCCGCTCGGCCCGCCACCTCGACGCGGCGGCGCTCGCGCTGCTGGCCGACGCCGTCGAGCACGGGCGCGACGTGCGAATCCAGTACCGCAACCGGGCGGGCAACCGCACCCTGCGCGACATCCGCCCGCACCACACCGACGGTGCGTACGTCCTGGCCTGGTGCCACCTGCGCGGGGGCGAGCGGGAGTTCGCCGTGCGCGGGATCGAGGCCGTCGGGCTGGTGGACTGAGTCGAGGACGGGCCGTCTGCGCAGCGGCCGCCCGGCCCCGCGGATACCGTGTACGCGTGAGTGGCCACGACGACGACGGAGAACGGCAGTTCGCCCTGACGACGGCAGCGCGCGGCGAGACCGTGGTGGTGGGGGTGTCCGGTGAGCTCGACCTGCACTCGGCGCCGCGGCTGATGGAGGCCGTCGACGAGGCCATGCAGCGCACCGAGCTGGTCGTCATCGACCTCACCGAGGTCGACTTCCTCGGCTCGTCCGGGCTCGGCGTGCTGGCCAACCTGGCCACCCGGGCCACCGTCCCGACCTCGCACCGCCAGGGCGGCCCCCGACCGCCCGCCGACCTGCGGGTCGTCGCCCCGCCCGACCAGCGGGCGGTCACCCGGCCGTGGGAGGCCATGAGCCTGCAGCAGATCCTCCCGCTCTACCCGACGGTCGACGACGCCATCGAAGGCGGCCTCGCCACGGAAGGGTGAACGGGGCCCGACCCGTCCGGGCGGTCCGGCCGTTCCGCGCTGCGACCGCACGGGCCGGTGGGTACAACGGAGCTGTGGACGACACGACGGTCGGCGGCGAGCAGCCGCGCGAGGACCCCCGACCCGGGTCCGCCACCCCGGACGACCCCCGGGCGCTGGCCAAGGCCGACGTACGGGCCATCCTGGGCCGGGCGCTGGGTCTGCGCCGGATCGTCGAGCTCGCCGCGGAGACCGTGGCCGCGCGGCCGGACGCCCACCCCGCCGAGCCGTCCCGGACCCGCCCGCGCCGCCCCCGCCCCAGCTGAGCCCGGCGCCGGCATCCGGGCGATATGCCTGGCGATCGGGCCGCCGGATCGTGGATGATCCCGCGGCCGGCCGGTGTTCACCGTCATGGCCCAACGCGTCGTCGCCGACGCCCCACCGCGCGGGTGACCTCCACTCGCGCTGTCGAGAGGAGAACAGCACAGATGTCAGCCCCTGCCCGAGGGCACGGATCCGAGCTGACGGCGGTCACCGACCGCCTCGTGATCGAGTTCGCCGACGTGATGCCCCGCGGGGTCGTGGAGGCCGAGGTGGCCGCGGCCGACCGGGAGCTGCGCGGCCAGGTTCCCACCGGGGCCATCCCCGAGATGCTGCACCGCCTCGTCGCCGCGCGCCTCGGGGAGAACGACCTGACGCCGCAGCCCTAGCGGCTACCCGAGAGGTGCCGCGTGGATCCGGCCGCGCACCTCGCCGAACCCGACGCGGGTGCCGTCCGGCCCCGGCGCGGTCGCGGTGATGACCACCTCGTCCTCGTCCTCCAGGAAGCTGCGGGTGCCGCCGTCGGGCAGCACCACGGGCTCGGTGCCGTTCCAGCTCAGCTCGATCAGCGACCCGCGCTGCCCCGGCTCGGGGCCGCTGATCGTGCCCGAGGCGAACAGGTCGCCGGTGCGCAGCGTGGCCCCGTTGACCGTCATGTGGGCCAGCTGCTGGGCCGCGGTCCAGTACATCCCGCCGAACGGCGGGTGGGAGAGCACGTGGCCGTTGAGCGACACCTCGACGGCCACGTCCAGGCCCCACGGCTCGGCGTCGGTGTCGTCGAGGTAGGGCAGGGGCCGCGGGTCGCGCGCGGGCGGCGCCACCCTGGCGTGCCCCAGCGCGGCCAGCGGCACCACCCACGGCGACACCGACGTGGCGAACGACTTGCCCAGGAACGGCCCGAGCGGGGCGTACTCCCAGGCCTGGATGTCGCGCGCGGACCAGTCGTTGACCAGGCAGGCGCCGAACACGTGCCGGTCGAACGCGGCCAGCGGCACCGGTCCGGTGGCCGGCGCGCCGACGACGAAGCCCAGCTCGGCCTCGATGTCCAGGCGCACCGACGGCCCGAACACCACCTCGCCCTGCGGCGTGCGCCGCTGCCCGGACGGCCGGGTGACCGGCGTCCCGGACGCGACGACGGTGCCGGCGCGGCCGTGGTAGCCGATCGGCAGGTGCTTCCAGTTCGGGGTCAGCGGCTCGGGGGAGTCGGGGCGGAACATCCGGCCGAGGTTCGCGGCGTGGTGCTCGCTGGCGTAGAAGTCGACGTAGTCGGCGACCGTGAACGGCAGCTGCAGCCGCGCGTCGGCGGCGGGCAGCAGCAGCGGCTCGACGGCGTCGCGGTGGCGCTCGTCGGTGAGCCAGGTGGTGAGCGCGGCGCGCACCTCGGCCCAGACGCCCGGACCGGCGGCCAGCAGGCGGTCGAGCGTGCCCGCGGCGAACAGCCGCGTCCGCTTCGGCAGCAGGACGGCCGACGCCGCGGTCAGGTCGAGGACGTGCTCGCCGATGGCCACGCCGACGCGTGGCCCGTCGGGCAGCAGGACGCTGCCGTAGGGCAGGGTCTGCACGCCGAACGGGTGCTCGCTGGGGACGTCGAGCCAGGTCGTGGGCAGCACCGCGGTGCCCTCCGCGGTGCTCATCGGCCCACGAACTGGGCGAGCAGGGCCTGCACCTCGTAGACGTCGGCACCCTTGCCGAACTGGCGCCCGATCGGCTCGGCCGTGCTGGAGATCCAGATCTTCAGCTCGGCATCGAGGTCGAAGGTGCCGGCCGTCTCGACGGCGAAGTGCGTGATGCTCTTGTAGGGCACCGTGTGGTACTCGACCTTGCGCCCGGTGACGCCCTGCTTGTCGATCAGGATGAGCCGGCGGTCGGTGAACAGGAACGCGTCGCGCACGAGCTGGTAGGCGGCGAGCACCTGCTCACCCTGGCCCAGCAGGCGCCCGTAGTCGCGGGCCGCCCTACCCGGATCCAGTCGCGCCGCGTTCCCGGTGATCCCGCTCAACAGCCCCATGCCCGCCACCGTACCCACGCCGTCGAGAACGACGTTGTCGTGATCAACAGGCCCTGTGGATCACGACAACTTCGTTCTCGACGGGAAACCCGGGCGGTCAGGAGAGGTGGTGGACCTCCTGGAGGGCGTAGACGGGGGTGGGGATGCCCTCGAAGCGGGCCTTGAGCTGCAGGGCCAGGTACAGCGAGTAGTGCCGGGACTGGTGCAGGTTGCCGCCGTGGAACCACAGCGCCTCCTGCTGGGTGGGCTTCCACATGTTGCGCTGCTCGCCCTCCCACGGCCCCGGGTCCTTGGTGGTGTCCGAGCCCAGGCCCCAGACCTTGCCCACCTTGTCGGCGACCTCCTGGCCGATCAGGTCGGCGGCCCAGCCGTTCATCGAGCCGTAGCCGGTGGCGTAGACGACCAGGTCGGCGGGCAGGACCGTGCCGTCCTCCAGGACGACGGCGTCCTCGGTGAGCTCGACGACCTGCCCGTGCGCCAGCTTCACCTCGCCGTTCGCGACCAGGTCGGCCGCGCCGACGTCGATGTAGTAGCCCGAGCCGCGGCGCAGGTACTTCAGGAACAGCCCGGAGCCGTCGTCGCCCCAGTCGAGCCGGAAACCGGCCCTCTCCAGCCGGTCGTAGAACTCGGCGTCGCGCTCCTTCATCTGCTCGTAGGCCGGGATCTGGAACTCGTGCAGGATCCGGTAGGGCAGCGAGGCGAAGGTCATGTCGGCCTTCTGGGTGGTCATCCCGGCGGCCACGGCGCGCTCGGAGTACAGGTCGCCCAGCCCGATGTCCATCAGGGTGTCGGACTTGACGATGTGCGTGCTGGAGCGCTGCACCATCGTCACCGACTCGGCGCCGACCTCCCACAGCGCCCCGCAGATGTCGAACGCGGAGTTGTTCGACCCGATGACCACGACCTTCTTGCCGACGTAGGCGTCCGGGCCGGGGTGCTGCGAGCTGTGGTGCTGCTCGCCCTTGAACACATCCTGGCCCTTGAGCTTCGGGACGTTGGGCTTGCCGGACATGCCGGTGGCCAGCACCAGCTGCTTCGGCTTGAGGGTGATCTCCTCGCCGTCGCGGTCGACGACGACGGTCCACTCCTTGGCCGCGTCGTCGAACGAGGCGCTCCGGCACGTCGTGGAGGACCAGTAGTTGATCTCCATGACCCGGGTGTACATCTCCAGCCAGTCGCCGATCTTGTCCTTCGGCGCGAACACCGGCCAGTTCGGCGGGAACGGCAGGTAGGGCAGGTGGTCGTACCAGACCGGGTCGTGCAGGCACAGCGACTTGTAGCGGCTGCGCCACTGGTCGCCGGGGCGGGCGTGGCGGTCGATCACGACGTGCGGCACGCCCAGCTGGCGCAGCCGGGCACCCAGCGCGATCCCGCCCTGCCCGCCGCCAACCACGACGACGTAGGGCTGGCGGGTCCGGCCCATCTCGTTCAGGTCGGCGTCGCGGGCCTCCTTCCAGGTGACGCGGTCCTTCGTCGCGCCGTGCTGGACGCCCTTGGGTCGCTCGCTGCCCTGCGGCTCCTCGTGGCCCTTCAGCTCGTGGAGCGTGGTCAACAGCGTCCAGGCGCCCTCGTCGGTGAGCCGCAGGTGCCCGCGGCCGCGCCCGACGCCGGTCTCGAACTCGATCCACGCCTCGGTGACGCCGCCGGCCTCGGTGGGCTCCTCGGTGGCGCGGAAGCCGCTCGGGTCGACCGTGTCGAGCACGTTCGCGAGCAGGTCGGTGACGCCGTCGCGGCCCTCGACCGTCTTGAGGTTCCAGGTGAACGCGATGAGGTCGCGCCAGAAGCAGGTGGGGGCGAACAGCCCCGCCGCGCGCTCGACGTCGCGGGCGGTCAGCGCGGCCTCGAAGTCGGCGAGCCAGCGGTCGACCCGCTGCGCGGGTGAGGTCGTCGCTGCCGGATCGAGGGTCTGGGTCATGCTCGGCTCCCCGCTTCGTCGCGTGCGACACCGTCGGACGACGGCGTCCTCGTGGCAGGAAACACCCGCGGATCACCGCACGGGCAGGGGTGCAACGAGGTTGCACCCCATCGGACCTGGCCGATCGGCCCACTCCATACTCCGGGGGTGTGCGCCGCAGTGATCGTCGTGGGGAGCCTGAACGCCGATCTGACGGTGCCGGTCGCGGGGCTGCCGCCGGCCGGGCAGACGGTCGCGGCCACCGGCGAGGTGCTGCGCGGTCCCGGCGGCAAGGGCGCCAACCAGGCCGTCGGGCTGGCCCGGTTGGGCCGGGCCACGGCGATGGTCGGCGCCGTCGGCGACGACGCCGAGGGCGGCATGCTGCGCGCCGCGCTCGCCGCGGAGGGCGTCGACGACCGGCACGTCGCGACCGTCGACGTGCCGACCGGGCTGGCCGTCGTGCTGGTGCACGGCGGCGAGAGCACGATCGTGGTGGCCGCCGGCGCCAACGGCACCGTCGACGCCGACCGCGTGCGGTCCGCGTGGGAGGCGCTGGCCGGCGCCGCGGCCGTCGTCACCCAGTGCGAGGTGCCCGACGGGGCCATCGCGGCCGCGGCCGAGCTGGCCGGGGGGCTGTTCGTGGTGAACCCGGCGCCGGCCCGGCCGCTGCCCGCCGCCGTGCTCGACCGCGCCGACCTGCTGGTCCCCAACCGGGGTGAGCTGGCCACCCTGGCCGGCGCCGACGAGCCGCGCGACACCGACGCCGTCGTCGACCTGGCCCGCGCGCTGCGCCCGTCCGCGACGACGGTCGTGACGTGCGGGGCCGACGGGGCCGTCGTCGTCGAGCCGACCAGGGTGGTGGCCGTGCCGGCCGCGCCCGCCCGGCTGGTCGACGCCACCGCGGCGGGCGACAGCTTCGTCGCGGCGCTGGTCGACGCGGTGGTCGGCGGCGCCGACGTGGCCGAGGCCGCCCGCTGGGCGGCGCGCGCCGCCG
>NZ_JAHDTH010000132.1 GCF_018531445.1 Pseudonocardia lacus | reverse complement strand
GAGGACCTCCTGGGGTTGTGTGTGGGTGCCGTCAGACAGCTCCACACCACACCGGGAGGTCCTCGCCTATCAAGATCAGCTAGATCGTGTCGTCACATGATCTCGACCAACGTCTCCGGTCAGTACAGCTAGCCCAGCCGACAAACAGGTCAGCCTGGCGGTGGCGTACGCCGGGGTGACCGGCCGAGCGCTGCGCACCCGCGGCAGGCCAGCGGCCAGATTCCAACTCGATGTTCGATGGGCCCGCTGGCAGGTACCCGACAATATCATCGGGACCACCGGATCCCCAATCAACGACCTGACCAGCTTAACCGGCCCCGATGGGCGCACCCTGCTGGCCAGCGCCGGAGGCGACGGGACGGTGCGGTTGTGGGACCCGGCCACCGGCATCCCAGTCGGGGACCCACTGACCGGCCACACCAGAGCGGTGACCGCGGTGGCGGCGGTCGGGATGCCCGACGGGCGCACCCTGCTGGCCACCGGCGGTGTCGACGGGACAGTGCGGTTGTGGGACCCGACCACCGCCACTGCGGTCGGGGACCCGCTCACCAGCCGCCACACCGGCCCGGTCTGGGCGATGGCCGCGGTCAAGTTGCCCGACGGGCGCACCCTGCTGGCCGTTGGCGGCGGCGGGACAGTGCGGTTATGGGACCCGACCACCGCCACGACGGACAGGTACCTGCTCACCGGCAACACCCGCGTGGTGGAGGCGTTGGCCGCGGTCAGATTGCCCGACGGGCCGACATTGCTGGCCGTCAGCGACTGGAACGAGATGGTGCAGTTGTGGGATCCGGTCACCGCCACCGCCGTCTGGAACTGGTACCTGCTCGCCGGCCACACCAGCGCAGTGACGGCGATTGCCGCGGTTGAGCTGCGCGACGGGCGCACCCTGCTGGCCGCCGGCGGCGAGGACGGGATGGTGCGGTTGTGGGATCCGGTCACCGCCGCCGCGGTGGCTGACCCGCTTGCCGGGCACACCAGCGCAGTGACGGCGATTGCCGCGGTTGAGCTGCGCGACGGGCGCACCCTGCTGGCCGCTGGCGGCGAGGACGGGATGGTGCGGTTGTGGGATCCGGTCACCGCCGCCGCGGTGGGTGACCCGCTCGCCGGGCACACCAGCGCAGTGACAGCGATGACCACGGTTGAGCTGCGCGACGGGCGCACCCTGCTGGCCACCGCCGACGAAGACGGGACGGTGCGGCTGTGGGCCCCCGCTACCGGTACTCCGGTCGGGGACCCGCTGACCGGCCATCCCCGCGCGGTGGCGGCGGTGGCTGCGGTCGGGTTGCCCGACGGGCGCACCCTGCTGGCCGCCGGCGGCGAGGACGGGATGGTGCGGTTGTGGGATCCGGCCACCGCCACCGTGATCGGGAACCCGCTCGCCGGCCACACCAACGCACTGACGGCGATTGCCGCGGTCGCGTTGCCCGACGGGCGTAGCCTGCTGGCCAGCGGCGACGAGGACGGACTGCTGCGGTTGTGGGATCCGGCCACCGCCACCGCGGTCGGGGATCCGCTCGCCAGCCACACCAGCGCAGTGACGGCGATTGCTGCAGTCGGGTTGCCCGAGGGACGCACCCTGCTAGCAAGCGGCGACAAGGATGGAACGCTGCTGTTGTGGGATCAGGTCACGACCACCGCGGTCGAGTACCTGCTCATGAACCGCGGCCCCGCGGTGACGGCGATCGCTGTGGTGGGGCTGCCCGACGGACGAACCCTGCTGGCCAGTGGCAACGAGATCGGGACGGTGCTGTTATGGGACCCAGTTACCGCCACCCCGCTCGAGGAACCACTCAACGGCCACACCAGCGCGGTGACTGCGATCGCTTCCGTCGAGCTGCCCGATAGTCGCACCCTGCTGGCCAGCGGCGACGAGGACGGGACGGTGCGGTTGTGGGATCCTCTCACCGCTACTGCGCTGGGTGACCCGCTCACCGGTCACACCCGCAGGGTGACAGCCATGACGGCGGTCGAGCTGCCTGACGGACGCACCCCATTGGCCACCGGCAGCTTGGACGGGACGGTGCGGCTGTGGGACCCAACCACCGGCTCCGAACTGGCCAGAGCCGTTTTCGCGGCCGCGGTATATGCATTGGCTCCTGGACACCCACGTGAGCAACGGCAAAGGACTCTGGCCGTCGGCGGAGCTGGCCTTGCTTTACTCACCGTTGGCACCGACAAATTGCTGGCCAACACTAACGACGCCGCCGCGCGGACCACACGCTCGCTGGGCTAGACTCATCCGGCACGTCGAAGCCGAACCGCCGCAGTTGCTCTGCCTCAGCATCTCGCTCACTCAAGGGAGCCGAGCCACCAGGCGAATTCCTCCAGCGTCCCAGCGAGACCGACTCGACGTGGCAGAGGAAATTCAGTTAGGCGTTGCACACCGGGGCCACCGTTCGTGTCTAGTAGGTATCAGCCTGTTAGCTCCCCTGGAGAGGCAGTCAGGATGTTGGGCAATCCACCCTGCTGACGCCGCGTTCGCGGCGGCTTCGCCCAAGCCCTCGTCTCGCTGCAGGTGGCGACCGAGCTGCTGGCGCAGACGGCGAAGTACATGCGGTTCGGCGGCGCAGTGGCCGTCGAGGCCACAGATATGTGGTTCGTCGACCTCGTGGCGCCGAGCACGGGGTGTACCTGCTGCTGCACTGGACGGCATGAGCCGACCCGCACGAGTGGTCGACATGGGTGGTCGACGTCGGCGGTGAGGAGGCGGAACGCTTACTACATACCAAGCCCCGGTCGCACCACTTTAGACCCGCGGGGATTCGAACACCAGGTGAAAATGCATTTAAAGGATCATGGAGCTTACAAGAAGAGGTCCACCGACACATTGACATTTAATTTGGGCGGACAGCTACCCACAGTGCCGGAGTACTCCCACCTAGCGATTTCCTATGCCATTAAGATGCGCATACCTGTAGCAATAAGAGCTTGTGCGAGCAAGTTGCCGCGAAGTCAGCAATCAGCCATTCGCGATCGTCTCGCATTCATTCTTGACATGCAATTTAGATGCGTGCCACTCGTCCATAACGACGTCGGGCTTACAGCAGAGTTAATGGACCAGTTCCTGAGCAGTCACCGCGCAAAGGAGAGCTTCAGAAACACCTTCAATGACATTGCCAGCTTCGCGGTTGCAGCCCGAAATTTAATGTCTTTTCGGACGGAGGATCGGCTACTTGCTCGCTTCATAGGCGCGACGCTGTCACGAACTGTCCTGGAGAACGCAAACGACACTACTGTTGACTTCTGCGAGACCGCATCTTCTGAGAGACGGATCAGCAGCGAGTCTCGCGGCTACGTGAATAGACCTCGAATTCTTCGGGAAGGCCCACTAGCTCCCCAATGAAGGGGCGAAGCAGTGGACACTGCCGAACTCGGCAGCCGAAAGGTATTTAATCCAGACACTGGGCCGCGTCTGCGGAGGTGGTGCACCGGCAGACGGTGCGGCTCCGGATATGGCTCGGATGCCACTAACTCGGCGCCGACGATACCGCGCCGATCTGAACCAACGAGATCACCGCCTTCGTTCCGCTGCTCGACACCCTGACCGGTATCGACCTGACCGGCGTGGTGATCACCGCGGACGCCCTGCACACCCAACGAGAGCATGTCGCCGACCGCAACGCCGCGGCGCGTACTGAGTCCTGACCGCGAAGGGCAACCAACCTCGGCTGCGCCGCCAACTCGCGGCGTTGCCCTGGCGCGATGTCGAGTCCGCCCATCGCCGGGCCGAGACCGCCCACGGGCGCCGGGAGATTCGCAGCCTCAAGGTCGTCGTGATCGCCGCCGGGATCGAGTTTCCACACGCCCGCCAGGCCACCCAGATCACCCGCCCGGTCTGCGCCCGCACCGGGCGCAAGGGGCACTGGCGCATCGAGACCATTTACGCGATCACCGACCTGGGCCCGCACCAGGCCGACCTGACGAGCTCACCGCCTGGATCCGCGGGCACTGGCAAATCGAGAACGGTCTGCACTGGGTCCGCGATGTCACCTTCGCCGAGGACCTGTCCCAGATCAGCACCGACGCCGGCCCGCACGTCATGGCCTCGCTGCGAAAACCTCGTGATCAGCCTGCACCGTCTGTCCGGCGCCACCAACATCGCCAAGGCCTTACGCCATCACAGCCGCGACGCCCGCCGGCCCCTTCACCTGCTCAAGATCGACTGACTTTGCCGACCCTGGGCGACACCTCGCTCTGCGGCGACGCCGTCCGGGAGCAGGCGGCGGAGCGCTTGCGGCGGGCGAGCACCTGACCGCGCCGCCCGTCGGCGCGGTCGACGCCCGTTCAGGCCCCACCATGCAGTCCCAGCGTGAGGACCTACTCACCGGCTACGGGACGCACCACGGTTGGCCGTGCCTCCGCGGGATGGCGCAGCTCGCGGAGCACCTTGCGCGCCTCGTCACGACACAGCCGGCTCCAGCGCGCCAGACCGCGGGCCGCCGTCGCTCTGACGTGCGGGGCGACGGCGGCGTCATGGGCTATGTCGCGGGCGACCGCGGCGGCTGCCTCCCGCTGGTCCCGGCGGAGACCGGCGAGGGCTCCGGCGCTCCGCACCCGGGCGACGGCCCCGAGCCCCCCATCGGTCGCCATGGTGCGCAGCGCCGCGGCTGCCCATTCCGAGTCGAGGACGCCGAGTGCTTCCAGCACCAGGATGCGGTGCATCGGGTCCGGGGTCGGGGCGAGCCGGCGCAGGAGCCGCGCGCAGTCGCCGCGCGTGTCCGGTCTGGCCAACGCCAGCGCCTTGGCTGCGTGAGCTCGGGTGAGGTCGCTCGCGGCGTCGTCCTCGGTCATCGCGCGGAGGAGCTCGCAGCCCAGCTGGTGGCCGCGCTCGCCGATCTCGACCAGGTCGCGAGCGGCTCGCCAGCGCAGCGGCAGGCGGCAGCCGCTGTCGGAGGCGATCGTGCTCAGCACCCGGACCGCGGCGACCCGGTCGATCGCTGAACCGTTCGGGAGCAGGTGGACCGCTCGCCATCGCAGTGCCGGGCGCTCCCGGTCGTCATCGCGGATCGCCCGCAGGGGGCCGAGGCCGTCGATCCCGATTAGGGCGTGGGCGGCGGCGAGCCGGACGTTCCCCGGCGTGGGGCCGGGCTGAGCCTGCGCCCGCAACCGTGCCAAGACGGGATCGGGTACGTGCTTGGTGATCGTGGCGACGAAGCACGCGGCCCGGTTGCGGGTCCGCGCCGGTGCGGTCTCGTCGTCGACGACGGCGAGTGCGGCGGCGACCGCCCTGCGGTGGCCCTCCCGGCCGAGTCCGGCCAGCGCGCGCCAGACCATGACGGCTCCGGTGCGGATGTGGGCGAGTCCCGCGAGCAGTTCCACGGCCTCCGCCCTGGATCGGGATCCGAGCTCGCCGAGCGCGACCGCAGCGTTCACCTTTCCGGCGAGGCGGGACTCCGGAGCCGCGAACACCTCCCGCAGGACCGGCTCGACCTCCACCTGGTGCTGAACCTGCCGCACACGCCCCCAGATGTCCGTCGGCGGGACCCGGGTGATGGCCCAGGCGGTGGCGTCGGTCAGCAGGTCCAGGTCCACTTCGCGGCTCTCGCGCCCCGGCATGGCGGAGCCAGCCCGGCGACGGACTACAGGATCGGCCGCGGGATCGCGGGTCACGCCCTGCGCGCACGAGATCAGCCATCCGGATGCGAACCAGGACGATTCCAGGTACCAGAGGCGACTGACGGCGTGGGCTCGCTCGGTTGGAAGGGCCGTCGGATCCGAAGCGCATCGGCGGAGGAACTCGGTGGCCTCGTGGACGGCGTTGCGATCGAGTCGCGTGAAGTCCCGTGCCAGGGAGCATCGCAGGTCGATCGAGATCGAGTCGTCGGCCAGCGCGGATCGGTACATCGCGACCGCGGCAGCGTGCGCGGCGGGCTCCAGCCCGGCCAACCGCGTCATCGCATCGAGCCGCAGGGCGAGGGGGAGGTGGGTGTCGGCCCCGATCCTCCGCAGGTGCGCGCTCATCTCCGATCGGCTGTCGGGTTGCAGCTCGGCCAGGACGGATGCGGCTGTCACCGTCACTGCACCGCTCGACTCGGCGCTGGCCAGCAGTGCGCGTAGCTCCGGCCCGATGTCCAGGCCGATCCGGGCGAACCCGAGCAGGGTCAGGTCCTCGCCCGAGGTGGACTCGTCGCTCGGCTCGGGGAGGACGAGGGAAACGAGCTCAGCGGCATCGGTGCGGGCTGCCAGGGTGGGCAGCAGTGCGGCCGGCTGACTGCGGCTCCACAGTCGTTCCGCCTCGTCCGAAACGGCGTTCTCCAGCAGGTCTAGTAGGTGCTGATCGGGCTGATCCCCTATCCGCCTCAACGCCGCCGCGGCCTGCGCCACGCCATAGGCGTCGAGCCCGGCCGCGGTCTCCCTGAGCGCCCGCGCGAGCAGGCGCCGCGGTTCGACGCCGAAGTTCTCGAATGCGCTCAACCAGTAGCTCAGGTTCTGGTGGGGTGAATCCCCGCTGCGGAGCAGTTGGAGAGCGGCGTCGACCACTGCTCGGTGGTGCGCACGGCCGAAGTAGGAGAGGGTTCTGATCCCCAGCGTCCTGGTGGGCCGCGGGCGCTGCGGGTCCGCCAGCGCCGCCAGCAGGGCTCCGGTGGTCGCGGCGAGGTCCGCCAGATGTCCGGGGTTCAGGACGGCGTAGTGCCAGACTTCGGGATCGTCGGAGAGGAGCAGCTGGCAGATCACCAAATCGGCAACCTCGCGGTAGCGGACGTTGAGTTGCGACAGGCGCTGCCAGACCTGCACCTGGGTGCCGGCGTCGAGGTCTCGGGACGCTGACCGCAGCAGGGCCGCGGCGGCTTCCTCGTGGTGCTCGGGTCCGAGGCTGATCAGCTCGTCGTAGGCATAGCAGCGCGTGGTCATCGGCGCGTCGTGGTCGTTCATATCGGCGCGGAGCGCCGCGACGGCGAAGGATCTGTGGGGTTCGCCGAGACGGGCCATGTGGCCGAGCACACTCGTTCGAGTGGTGCCGCTCGGGCACGCTCGCAGAACGCTGTGCAGGAGCTGCGCCACGTCGTCGGGGTGATGGGAACCCTCGTCGATCCAGATGCGAGCGGCGTCGAGCTGTGTGGAGGCGGAGACGGCTGGATCCGCCAGCAGCGAATCCAGGATCGCCTCGGCCTCGTCGCGGAACGACCCGCCGCACTTGACCAGCGATCTGGCCACCGACAGCCGCCGGTCTGCGGTCGGTCCCGGTTCGCCGAGCATCCGCACCAGGCCCCGACCGGCGGTGGTGCGGTGCTGCGGGCCGAGTTCGGCCAGCGCATCGGCCGCCCCGGTGCGGACGACATCCTCCTGGCGCGGATCGGTGATCATGCTGTCGAGCAGCGCGGTGACCTCCTGGGAGTACCCGTGCCCGAGCCCGGCGAGACCGACGGCGGCCGACCGGAACGCGACTCCGGGCCGGCCGGCGTGCAGGACGGTGCGGAAGGCTGCGGCGCACTGCTCGTGGTGGGTGAAGCTGATCTCGACGAGCCCCTCGGCCACCTGCACCAGATCGCTGAGGGGAGTCCACGGATCGGTCAGCAGGTCCGAGAGCGCGGTCGTGGCGTGCAACCGCGCCGCCGAGCCGAGCCCGGCCAGCACCACCGCGGCGACCCGGCTGGCGGCGCCCGACGCCGTCGGGTCGTCCAACACCGCGCGGAGGCCGCGTTCGGCTGCCGCCCGCTCGACGCCGGCGCACTGGGACAGCGCCTCGGCGGCCGCCAGCCGGTGGTCGACCTCGACGTCCGCGTCGTCGACGACGGAGCGGAGCCGGATGAGGGCTTCCTCGGTGTGCGGTCCGCGCAGTCGTGTCGCGAACGCGGTCGCGGCCTCGGTCCGGCTGCGCCACGGGGCGCCGTCGTCGCGCATCAGCTCGAGGAGCCAGGCGGGTAGGCCCGGGTGGTGCGCGGCGCGGCTGGCCTGTTCGAGGATCTCCGAACCGGGGCGCTGGTGCGTCATCGCCCAGCCGCGGACGGTGGCGAGGAACGCGTCGACCACCGGTGCGTCCGCCCGCACCCGGCCGGCCAGGAGCCGGGCGGCGAGCAGGTGCTGGTCGGCGGTGCCGCGGTGCAGCCAGTCGATCATGCGGCTGCTCTCGGACGGGTGCAGGTGCGCGAAGTGGACCAGCACCGAGCGGGCGAAACGGCCGCGCTTCTCCGGCTGGGCGGCCAGCAGCAGTCGCCGGAAGTCCTCCTGGTCGGGGGCGAAGCCCGGCGGGAGCAGCCGGGCCTGCGCCGTGGCGGCGAGGTGCTCGGCGAAGCTGTGGTGTAGGAACTGCAGGTCGCCACGGCGCTGGGTGAGCGGGCCGACTATGGCGAGGAACGCGATGAGCTCGTCCTGCCACCCCGCGACCAGCAGCCCCGGATCCAGGTGCCGCTCGGCCCAGGCCCGAGCCGTGGCGACCAGCGAGGCGTCGGTCTCCAGCCGCTCCCGGCCGAGGTGCTCCAGCAGCCGGTCGCACGACGCGGCGAACCGGTTCGTCGCCGCGGTCCGCGCGGTGCGCAGGAACCGGAGGTAGCTCTCGTAGAGCTCGTACTGGTTGTCCGGGAGCGGTCGGTCGGCGTGCTGCTCGAAGACGATCGCGGCGATCGTCGCCAGCAGCGGTACCCGCACCAGCTCGTCGAGGTGCGCCGCGCGGATCTGCCAGGTGAACCGGTGCGCGCAGTCGTCGCCGACGTCGGTGAACCAGCTGTCGGCGAAGGTGCGCAGGGCGTCGTCGTCGAAGGGCAGCAGCTCGTAGCCGGTGGCTCCGATGCGCAGCAGGGGGCCGAGCGCGGCGCCTTCGAGCGGGCGCGTGGTGAGCACGATCCGGAACGCCGAGTCGGCGCTTTCCGCCCGCGCCGCGAGCACGGTGATCAAGCGGTCCCGCTGGCGGTCGTCGGCGACCTCGTCCAGGCCGTCCACGAGCAGCAGCCAGCGGCAGCCCGCGACGCGCCGTTCGAACAGCCGGGCCGGGATCGCCGAGCTGAGCAGCGCCCCGTACTCCGCGTTCACCGTGTCCGCGAGGGCCTGCGGAAAAGCTCGCCCGAGCCGGCTCGCCAGCTCCCGGGCGCTGAGCCGGCAGGGCAGCACCGGCTCGGTCAGGGGAGCCGTGCCGCCGGTCCAGCACTGCGCGACCTCGGCGGCCAACCGCAGGGACAGCGTGGACTTGCCCTGGCCGGGTCCGCCGGTCACCAGCAGGTGGGTGTCCGCGTCCAGGACCTCGGCCACGGTGCGGGCCAGCGGTCGCACCTGCTGCCGGACGATCGGGGCCGCGGGCACGTCGATCGGGTTGCCCCGACCGTCCAGCACGACTTCCCGCCGGACCGGCTCGGGCTGCACGTCCTCCGCGCCGCTGCCGAGGTGCTGGCGCACGTACACCGTGGCGAGGGACGGCTCGCGCGAACCGGGCAGCCGGTAAGGCAGGGTCCGGGCCGCCTGGACCTGGGCGGTCAGCAGGGTCTGGACCTCGCGGGGCAGCGGCGGCAGCGCCGACCAGCCCGCCGGATGCGGCGTCCGGTCGAGCTGCTCCTGGTGCCGACGGCCGCGGCGGCCTTCCCGCGCTGCCGTCCACCGCTCGACCGTGGCGTCCCGGTCCATCGCCAGGGCGACGACGAGGGCGTCGAGCACCTCGCGGGCCGGGAGGTACCTGCCGGCGCACATCTCGGACACCTTGGAGCGCGACACGCCGATCGTGCGTGCGACCCAATCCTGGGTCACCCCGGCCCGATCGCGGCTGCGGGCCACCTCCGCGCCGAATTCCCGCTCCTGGGGCGAGATATCCACCCGATGACCTCCTCCGGGGTGTCCCGGTTCCGTCCGCGAAACGTCCGCGCGCTGTCGGGACGTCCCGCAGCGAGGTCACGCTATCGGCACGGAGCTCGCCACAACTGTTCGAAGGATCGCGCTCGCCGAAGACCGGCAGCTAATCGATCTTTCCCGGTTGCAGTTCCTGATCTTTCCCGGATGGGCGGTCGCTGCGGCGACAGGAGGAGGCGGAGTTGTTCTACCAGGTGGGTGCGGCGGCGTGGATCTTCGGAGGGCTGGTGGCCCTCCCGCTCCTCGTCGCCCTTTGCAGTCGTGATGTCGATCGCCGGAAGACGGCGGTCGAGATCCTCCGGATCATCCTCCGTCGGCGGTGAGGGCGGACGTGCGGCGGCCGGATTGCGGGCGCTGGTCCGCCGCGCCGACGCCGGCGACCGGGAGGCAGTGGGGCGGCTGGCCGAGCTGCTGGCCGTGCGAGGTGACGAGGCCGAGCTGGTCCGCCGCGCCGACGCCGGCGATCGCCGCGCGGCGGTGCGCCTCGTCGACCTGCCGTCGAAGATTCAGGTGTCGTCCAGCGTGCTGTCGGCCCCTTCCCGCCGAAGACGACCAGTCAATTGCCATCGGACGCCGCGGCCCCAGCTTCCGGCCCGGCGGGCTCTGCGGCGGGTACAGCGGTGCCAGGCCCCGTCGCGGAAGGCCCAGGTGTCGTTCAGCAGCTGCCCGTCATGCCCGCCGAACACGATGATTTGGCCACCGACGGCGGCCATCACGTGCCGGAAGCGGGGCGGCGAGACCGCGCCGCCTGCGGATCGGGTGGTCGGATGCACCCACGGAACTCTGGCCGCCCGCAGTCGGCGCCATGGTGGTGCGATCAGGTGGTCCCGGTGCACTCGATCACGGCCGGATCACCCGGGCGGCAGCATGCCGTCGAGGAGGACCCGTGCCTGCCCCCCACGCCCGCCCTCGGGCAAGCTGGCTGCGGTTCAAGCCGCTCGCACAGAGGCACTGAGCTCGTCGGCCGGGTCGATGCGGGCTGTCATGAAGGACGGGCGTCGTGGCTTCGATCTTCAACTGCATAATCCGACTTGCCGTGGACGCCCTCAGCGAGGTCGTCCACGCTTGGTCCCGATCCGACCCTGCCGCTTCGCCTCGTCGAAGATGTCGCGCAGCGATACCCACTCTCCTGGTTGCCGTTCGGCCAGCCAGAAGCTCATCCCGCTGAGGTTCTTCTTCCCTCGCACAACCGCCGTAGCTTCATCCGGCAGGCGGTAGCTGTCGCCTGTAGGCAACTCGATACGGCCGTCCACGATGATCGCTGCGTACGTGCGGTCGCCGTCATGTGCCTTCAGGGGCGAGCCGCCGGCGAGCACACCCGCGTCGAGGAGCTGCGAGAGCTGCGTCGTGCCGGCAGTCAGTTCCGATCACACGCCTACCAGCGCGAACTTCGCTCCGCCGGGCTGCGCGGGTCGATGGGGCGGGTCGGGACCTGCGCGGACAATGCCGCGATGGAGTCGTTCTTCAGCCTGCTGCAGAAGAACGTGCTCAACCGCCGGCGCTGGCGCACCCGCACGGAGCTCCGCCTCGCGATTGTGACCTGGATCGAGACCACCTACCACCGCCGACGCCGACAACAAGCCCTCGGTCGACTGACCCCGGTCGAGTTCGAGACACTGCTCAACACCGCTCACGCGGCCTGACCCGCCTACCCGAACCGGGTCAACCGAAGTCTGGGCAGTCCCGGCTGAGCGCGTACCTCGTCTCGTCGCCAGCACGTGGGCAGGTCCGGCGGCCACCACCTGCGAGGTGCCGCCGTCCGTAGGTGAGGATGCGCCACCACGCTAGGTCGCACCGCAACGGGACAGCGCGGGCTCCTCGAGGTCAAGCGCGAGACGCTATCGTCGCCTGCTGTCGCCATCTGCGGTCGACTTGGTCGTAGAGACGGATATGGAGCAATAGTCAAGACTATTGCTCACGTACAGCGCTGGCCATGTCAAACTGGTAAGAAGGCGCCGCTCAGACCGACTCTCGACCTGACCGATCAAGAAGGGAGTACAGGGTGAGTGAAGTCAATCACCGCTTCGCGAATTTTGTCAGCCGTCACCCCTTGTGGACGGCGACCGGCATCGTCGCACTGGGTGCTGCTGGCGGGTTCAGTGTCGCTGTAGTTGCCGACGGCAAGCTAAGCGAAGTCATGCTGACAGCCTCGACGACGCTCATCTTCGTCGCGTTCATCGGCGGCGTCGTGAAGCTGCTGCTGGACGACATTCAGCGAAGGCGAGAACGCCGCAACGAGCAGTCGCGCTTCGTCGCAGCCCTACTCGCCGACCTCAAGTCCGTCTACGATCGTGTGGAGCGGTGCCGCATCCTCGTCGCGGCCCACCGCTCGGCGCTGACTTACGGAAACGAGATGCGCGAACTGGTCGACTCCGCAGTCCAACTGCGTAACGTTGTGCGCGCACTCGATAGCGGAACAAGTGACATCAGCGATCCTTGGCTGTCCAGAATCCGGATGTGCGTCAAGAGCATGGAGGAGTACTTGCGCCAACTCCTCGACGAGTTCACCACTCACTACAAGAGAATTGCAGACCGAGAACGAATCTGCGAGGCTGCGCTCGCAGCTCGAATTAGAGAGGAGGCGGCTTCGCTCGATCCAGCGATGGCGATTCCGGAAAATAGCGCGTGGCTGGAGATCGTCGCGCTTCCCAAGCTGAAAGAGTTTCGCGAGGTCGACTCGCGTCAGGGTCCCGGTATAATCTGTGCCGATCGCTGCGAGCGCGCCCCGTTCGACTACTGGTGGAGTTTTGTCAGGCCTCTAGACCTTGCGTCGTGGATTCTCCGAGCCGAGCTGCGTGGCCTTAGGGGCGGCCGTTGGCCGAACACCCCGGAAGATCTCCTGCAGGTCCTCTTCCGGCTCGAATGCGAACGCGCCTGAACAAACGACGTCGACCAGACGTCCGATGCTCGTCTTCTGGTTGGGCTGGGAAGCTGTTCTCCGTAACCGAAACGATTCCAGGACTTCGCGGTGCCGTCGGACTGTCCTTATCCGAGGTCAACTAGCTCACCCCTCCAAGCCCAGGCGGCGGCTTACCTCTTCCGCCGATAGCCAGACGGGCAGTAAGGCCGGAAGTCCAGCCGCCGAGCGTTGCATCCATCGCTCGGTGAACTGCAGGACGCGCGCTATCACTGCGGGGGAGGCGTCAACGGGGGGCCGGAAATAGTACGAGGAGAATTCGTCATTACCATCACGAACGAGAGCCTGGCGGAATATCCGAGTTAGTGCATCACCACTCAGGCGGCTGACTGCAGGAGACGGTACTTCTCCATGGAGATGATTGAAGTGGCCCATTCCCTCAGCGACAGGGACATTCGCTTTCCGACCCACTTCGGCGAATAGGCCGCGATCGACGACCCAGCCAAGATAGTCAGCGGCTAGGATCATGTTCGTCACATCCACATACAAATATCGGCGCAACCCAGACAGCGCAGCAGCCTGGAATACGACCAGTGCGCTGAGTGCTTCTATATAGATGTGGGTTGGAGGCGTCGTGTCTCCGGGGAGCTCCTCCAGGGAGAAGTACTGACCACGTTCAACATCTCGAAATATCCCAGTGCCGTACTTCTTTCTCCGGCGTGCGAGATTCCGGACCCTGTCCTTCGGATCTGAGGTAAATGTCCAGTCCACATCGAACTCCAGGCCGCTACGGTGAGTGCTGTGCGGCGGATGGCGGCCACCGTTGGAGTTCCCGACTGCAGTCACGGTTACGGTGAATCCGGCTTGGCAAACAAGCCTGCAGAAGTCTTCAAACACTGCCCACGCCCCTGGCAAGGCGAAGAAGCTGCGTGCGTGGAGCCGCTCCCCTCCCTCATGGAGCACTACTCCGTGGTAGGGAAAGGCCTTGGCCTCGGGTCCGCTCCGAGCAGGCTTGCCCAGAGTGACGAAGGGCTCGTCCGACGGCCCCGAAACCCAGAACGCGGTTGCCCTTATCCGATTATTTAGAGTCTCGGCAGCGAACCTGATCCGTGATGGCAGTGCGCTTGTTTTCCGCTCGAACTGCGCCAGATACCCGAGCCGGGCGCTTATCATCGAATAGAGTGCGTCGTCTACTACAGTTAGAAGATACTCCTCGCTCGGTGACAGGTTTCCCTCGCTTGTGGATCTAGGTCTCACCAGCTCGGTGTACATCGTGCGCACCGACGTGCGTGCAATGGCGAGCACGCTTGCGAGCTGATGGGAGACCACGGCGTACGCTGCAGTCCCATGGAAATGATGATAAACGGCCCAGACGGGGACCGAACAGAGCACCACGATGCCGGTAACAAGATTGGTTAGCCGAGAGGTGTATGGCGCCGAGAAAGACTCTGCCAACGCCTCATCGAGCTCCTTCAGAGTATTTGTAAATGCCCTGAGGGCATGGTCAATGTAGGTGGGGTCGCTCGGCGGCTGCGAAGCTACGGCCGACCCACCCGGGTAGCGGCGCAGAAAGACCTGACTTGAGCGCACCGCCAGATCGAAATGGCTGGGATCGAGCAGTGGCGTAAAAAAGTTATCGAGGTGGGTGACCGCATCATCGACCTCCTTATGCTTATCGAGTGCGGCGTCCGGCACTTCCCATATCCCCTTAAGGCTCAAATAGAGCGTTGTAGCTTCGGTCGTAAACGCCCCTCCCATGGAAGCGAGTGCCGTGAGGTTGAGAAGACGTCTGAGCTGCGAGGCCAGCACCGCGGACGCAGTGAAGTCGTCGACCAGAAAACCTTCGCCGGCCAGCTTCTGGTCAGGCACTAGGAGCATCCCGACCGTAGTCATCTAAACTGTTAGGCCCACCGTCGCTACCACTGCCCAGACATAGCGGTAGAACGCATTTTCCTGCGATAGGATCGATGTGGAGACCGTCAGCGGTGACCAAGATTTCCTCTATCCGAGGCGGAGGCTTGGTCGCGCCTTGGATGGCCTTGGCCAGGTCTTCCAAACCCTTGGCGAACTGTCCGGCGCTCGGCGCGTTGCCTGTAGCAAGATCGGGAAGTGCTGAGCGCTGAATTGGAATAAGTACAGACAGTCCGTCAAACTGAACATCCTCAACGCGGTACATGTTCCGGAACGGCCGGAAGCTTTCGATGTCAGGCTGAGCCGGGGGGACCGGCACGCCGTTATAAACAGTGTGCAACAGTGAATTGACGAGTCGAACCACGAACGTACGCCCGAGACGTCCCCAAAGGAAGCGCAAGTACTGCTCCGTATAGAAGTGTCGGTGGCAGTGCAAGTGTTCACCGAGTGCTGAAATGAGCGCGGTGACCTTTGGGTCCTCCGGCTGTGGAATCTCCGCGTCGACTAGGAGTCCATCTGTCAGGCACAAGAAGCCTGGAATGCGGCGGAACAGTTCGGTCATGGAGTCTGTGTCGAGCAGCGCCTTGCGACTGCTATCGCTCAGATTAGTGCTCCACAGTTGGCCTACGAACTTCGCCAACGACCTGAAGAGCTCCAGTCGGCGAATCTTGAACTCCGCATTCGAAAATTCGCCGGCCGTGCGAATTGTATATATGCTGTGCAGAGCGAGAAAGATTTGCAAGGCGTCCGCACCGACGATCTCAGCGTCACGGGCTGCTGGACGTTCGCCACTAGACGACGTAGTCCCGTCGTTGAATGCGCCGACCGCCACACCGGCCAAGTCTCCCGCTATGATGTCCTGCTCGTAGTTGCTGTGATGGTAGGGCTGCCATCCAGCCCGGTTGCCGAACAAGTACTCTTCGATGTCATCCATCGACTTATCTAGACGCGCCTGTTGTTCCTCCCGTCGCTTTCGCGCCGCGCCGAGTTGACGGATAGACTCGACTATGACTGGCAGCGATTCCCGAAGTCCGATATCGATCAGCTGCTCTGAAAGGAACTGCGCGTTCGACGCAATGAACGACTGGGCGGATGCCGGGTCAGTGAAATCCAGCGCCGCCATCTCGGCGATTACCAGCGGACGTATGAGTACCTCTTCCGTCATCACGCGAAACCGCTTGCTGATCTCATAGAGATTCAGCCCAAGTGTCCGGTCCAAGAATGGGTTTCGAAGAATGCGAGTCTGACGGCTCTCTACCGTTCCCTCGGTGACACCTCTCACTTGAATCTTGCTCTGGGTGGCAATCTTCTGGCTCGACTTGATCGTCGTCTCGTGGACCTCATTCACAGTCGAGGCGAGGGTATTGCTGATCGTGGCCGCCGACGTAGCATTCGCCGAGACGCCGGCGCTCCCCAAGGAGAAACTACCGCCCCCGGCGATCGACCAGTTGGAGGCACGAGCCGAAGTGTTCGCGACGGTCAGCGCCTCCTTGTCGCTTGAAGCAATCTCGGCCGCTTCCTCAACGGTCGACGCCTGCTCGCGTCCCTCCTCAATCAGCGTGCGATCGGTACGGCGGACCTCGACTGTCAACACCTCACCGGGCGCAAGCGTAAGTGTGCTCGCGAGATCCCCGACGAGAACCTCGCGCAGCGACCAGCGCTGAGCAAATTCGGCCAGCACAGAAACACTGAGTCGAGCCGTCGTATACCTGCAGCCGAGAACGACGGGGAATCCTCCCTGGGTGGGGTCACCCGCAGATGTGATATGTCGCTGAAAGCTAAGATATTGGTCCGGCCACGCGCGCTTCTCCGGTGAGGTGCACGGAGCCAGCGGAGTAGGTGAGGGTGGGGCTGACGCCGGTGTTGGCGGTGAAGAAGCGGGTTTGCTAGAAGCTTCCATCATGACTCAGACCGTTCCCATTTGGGGCACGAGACGTCCGTCTCGTGGCCATCTAGAGTGCGTATGCGTTCGTCAACGCCGCCCAGACGCGCTCGATTTGAATTATGCTAGGACGACAAGCTCCCGTTGCATGGATTTTGTAGCCATGGGTATCGTGGCGCTCGCAACATCGAGATTGATTTGTCGTCACTTATTCTGCTCAGCTCGGCTGGTGGCCAAGGATCGCAGGGCGGACACCTGTCGAAGACCGCCATCCGAGTGAAACCAGTAGGTTGACCAAGCGGACCTGAGCCGCGAAGGAACGATGGGCCCGCGGCTGCCGCCCTTGTTGTCAATCATCCACACTCAAGGCAATGTCCGTCGAGATGCCTTGACGCCCTTGCCGGACCGTTCCAAGATCGTCCTCGATGGCCTAGGTCATCCTGCCCTGGACGGGTAGTGGGTCCATGACCGGATCGGTGAGTTGACCGCGAAGTCGATCTTTGGTTCGGCGTGGGTGTTGTGCCAGCGGACGTAGTCGGCGATCGCTGCGTTCTGCTCGGTGTGGGTGCGGTGGTCGGTGCCGTTGAGGGCGAAGTAGCGCAGGGCTCTCGATCCAGTTCAGCCACGTGCTGTAGGTCGGTAGGAACACCGGCCCGACGGCGTTGTCCACGCACCAGGTGGTGACCTTGGGTGGTGGTGTCCCGCGTCAAGCAGTTGGCAGGATTTCGGGCTCGGGAAAGTTGGGGACCCGGGGGTCGCCAGTCCGGTGTGGACAGCGGCCGGGCGGTTCCAGGCGAGGTGCTCGTGGGGGCGGACGGTGTTGTACTCGACCCGGTAGGCCTCCGCGTGGCTGATGAGGTCCAGGGCGTCGGGGATGTCTTCGAGGAACAGCCGCTCGTACTTGAGCGTGCCGAACCCGCGTTCGCGGGAGCCGTTCTGGCGGGGTGAGCGGACGCGGGTGCGGACGTGGCGCAGTTCGGGGTGGGTGGCGATGAAGGCCTCGAACCGGAACGAGCGGAACGGGCCGCCGTTGTCGGTCACGATCGTCACCACCGGCTGCACCGCGCCGTCGGGGTCGCGTTGGGCGAGCTCGATCAGCGGTGCGCCGGCCAGCCGGGCGGCTTGGGCCAGGGCCAGCTCGATTGCGGCGATCGCGTCGTGCTGGTTCGCGGTCGGTGAGACGTGCCAGCCCAGCTCGTACTTGCTCCAGTGATCCCGGCAGCCGGCCAGCCGCCAGATCCCGCCCGCGCTGGTCTCGAACTCGGTGAAGTCCAGCTGCCGCACCTGGTTCGCCCGGGTCGGGTCGAGGGCGAACGCCGCCTTGCGCCGGGCCGCGAGTTGGCGACGTTCGCGCTGGTAGTTCGCTTCCAGCAGCAGGCCCTCGTCGCGAAGCAGGCGCAGCACGCTGGCGTGGGACACCGGCAGGCCGTCGTGGCGGCACATCGCCCAGACCTTGCGATGACCCCACGCCGGGTGCGCCAGGGCATGCCGACGCGCCGCCTGTCGGGCCCGCTCGCGGGCCGGGCGCGGCCACGGCCCTTTCAGCGGGGCACCGGTGCGGGTGCGGGCCTGCCAGCGCCGCCAGGTGCGTTCGGGCACGCCGATCACCTGGCAGAACCTCGTGGTCGGCATGCCCGCCTGCTCGCGGATCACGGCATAGATCAGCGCGAGGTCCGCGAAGGGCCCAGCCGGCCCTCCGCGGACTTCTTCCACACCCTCAGCTCCACCGCAGCCTCGCCCAGGGCCTGGGTCAGATCCGCGACCTCGGCTTCGAGCTGCTGCTCCCGCGTCGACGGTCCGGACCGACCGGTGCTCAGCCCGGCCTTGCCGGCCTCCAGGAACTGGCGCTTCCACGCACCGACGGACTGCTCGGACACCTTCGCCCGCCGCGCGGCTTCGGCGACGGTGAGCTCACCGGCCAGGATCGAGAGCACGATCCTGGTTTCTCCTCGGCCGGCAGGGCCGGTGGTCTTGCCATGGTGATCAGGTTCCTCCGTGGTCAGACCCGCAAGTAACGGGCCCTGCCAAAGAGTTTGACGCGCGACAACCAGACTCGGACACGATCCACGCACCCGCGCCTACCTCGCCCGCCGCACCGCCCAAGGGCCACCCGACGCGAAGTCATCCGCATCCTCAAGCGCTACATCAGCCGCGAACTCTTCCGGCTCCTCACCGCCACCCATCCACGACCAAGCGCCACGTGACAGTCATAGAAGCATCTCACTGCAGACGGTATCGGAAGGCGCCTCTCGTCCGAGATAATCGTCCCCGGCCCCGGTGTCCATCGCGTCTCGGGGCACGGTCCCCTGCAGAGAGGGCGGCGGCCACGTGATCGACCAGGCTGCGGTGCACGTCCGACTTCGCCGTTCCGGGGCGGTGTCGGGCTCCGGGTTGACACTGGGGGTCGAGAGAGAAACACCTTTCGGCGAGCTACGGACATGGCCGAGCTGGGACGTCGCGTCGATCGATGTCGGCTTCCCGGGAACAGTGTCGGACACGGCGCCCGTCCCGCTGGTCGCCGAGGTCGCCGACGCTCTCCGTCAGGTGCTGGGCGACGGCCCGGGAACGGCTCTGCTGCTCTCGATCGACCACCCCGACTTGAACGGCCTCGCCTGGGAGGAGTTGGGTCCCACACTCCAGCGGCAGGTAGTGCGATATGGGCCGACCCTTGCCGCGCGAGCCTATGATCCGGCGGATGTTCCGCTCTCGATCCTGCTCGTCGATGTCGACGACGTGGACGGGCGCGTCGATGTCATCTCGCGGTACTTCCGCAGTGTCGCGACATGGCGACAGACCGGAGGCGGCATCGAACGACTCATCGGGAGTGGACACTTCGATGTCGTGCACCTCGTGGTGCAGGTGCCGGACCAGGACAGTGGATCCGTGAGGCCCGAGGTCCGGCACGTGGACGGATCGGTGATCGACACGGAGGCACTCGCACGTGCTCTCGAGTTAGCTGGAACCCGCCTGGTCGTCCTCGAGTCCGCGCCGCACCTAGACGGTAGTCCCGGGCGGCTGACCGATGCCCTCCGATCGATCACGCACGACCTCCACGAGACGACCGGCATCGCGGCAATCGCAAGTGGACCTGCGAGGTTCCGCGACTTCTACCATGACCTGACCCACGACACCTACCTCACTGACCTTGTCCATGCCATTACGCCGACGGCACCAGAAGATCTGCCGGCGTTGTGGGTCCGGCGGGGCGGTGATAGCGCTGTGAGACTGCACGCGGCAGGCAGCCGCCTCAGCGCCGATGTGATCGACGAACACCATCGAGTCGACGCGGCCTACCGGGCACGGCTCACCGAATTGGGCTGGCCCATCGGGGCGCCCACACCGGAGCCCGCGACTTTGGATGTACTCCAGCATCTGTCCCAGCTGCGCGAACGGACATACTCGTACTCGCAAGAAACACTTGGCGTTAT
Source organism: Pseudonocardia lacus (assembly GCF_018531445.1). GTDB lineage: Bacteria > Actinomycetota > Actinomycetes > Mycobacteriales > Pseudonocardiaceae > Pseudonocardia > Pseudonocardia lacus. Next base: position 3,312 of record NZ_JAHDTH010000132.1, on the reverse strand, counting down.
ACCGATGTCCGAGACGCAGGCCGAGCTGAACGAGCTCCAGCGCATTCGGGCCACACAGATTCCCGAACCGGCCCGGGTCCTAAACGCCTGGGTCCAGTCGCATGGACAGGTATTACCACCACAGACCTCACTCGCGGCAGACACGACGTACGAGCTGGCCGTCATGATCGGCCGACCGGATCGTCGCAGCGCCGTCATTGCGCCAGCCCGCATCGACGAATCGGTCGTGGCGGACGCCTACGTCGACGACACCGCGGAGCTCACGGTCGTCGTCTCGAGCGCCGATGTCGTCGTTGATCGGCCACGAACGCCCCTTCGTCTACCCAGACCGCCGGCCGACAGTGAAACAGTCCTCGTCGCCTTCACTGCTCCCTCCGCACCAGGGAATGTCAGGCTGCGGGTCGCCGTCCACCACGGAACGAACCTGCTTCAGTCCCTGATGGTGACGCTCGCCGTTGAGCAGACCGAGCAGGCCGGAGGACCTGGCTACCAGGCCGAGCTGGAATGGGCGTTGAGCAGCACCTTCCAGAACCTCGACGAGATGGACCAACCTACCCTCAACATCGTTACCAACGAGGATCCGCGGGGAGGCCACACCTTCGTCGTCTATGGTGCGGGCGATGCGGCCACGCCGGATATCCATCGGCAGCTGGACATCGCGCCCGGCCAGCTCAAGACGGCTGTCGACGATGCGCGCAGGGATCTCCAGAGCGCGTGCGCCACGCTACGGAACGGGGAGCTGGACAAATACCGATACCGTGACGGCCGGGTTGACATCGATCGCCTCCTCGGGGACCTGAGGACGCTCGCCCTTTGCGGGTCCGGCTTGTTCGGGGAGCTCGTCTCAGGCGCAGACGAGAGCTTCAACGACCAGCTTGAAAACCGGCTGCGCGGCAGCAGGCTCATTCAGATCGCGGCCGTTCGGTCAGCCAACTACGTCCTTCCCTGGAACCTCGTCTACGACCACGAGTTCCGCATGAACCGTTCCAACGCCCTGTGCAGCAACGCGCGGTCGATCCTCGCGGGCGGCGGGACAGGCGACGATCTGGCTATGTCGCAGTGCTTCTGCGACGAGTGTCCCTATCGGGACGACCCGACAGTCGTCTGCCCATCCGGGTTCTGGGGGTTCCGGCACCGAATCGAACAACCGCTCCTCACCTCGCCGGCCATCGAACCGGTTGACAGCCGCGACGAGGGCCTTGTGGAAGGTACACCGCGTCACGATGTGACCACGCGGATCCCGCTCCAACACGGGATGCCGCTTCACGTCGTCATCGGTGTGAGTGAGACCTGTCGGACTGGTCACACCACACGGGATCTGTCGCACAGACGCTGAGGAGCAGTTCCCAAGCAACGAGTTCCATTGACGATCTGATCACCGAACTAAGGAAGTTCGACCTGCACCTTGCATACTTCTACTGCCACGGTGGACGACGGGGTGCGAAGCCGTTCCTTGGCCTTGGTACCCGGCGCGAGGTCCAGGAGCTCTTCCCGCAATACCTCAGGTCAGTTCGGTGGCCGGACCAGCACCCGTTCGTCTTCATCAACGGGTGCCGCACCGTCGGCATCAGCCCAGACGACCTGCTGAGCTTCAACAAGGTGTTCGCGAAGGCAGAGGCGTCCGGCCTGCTCGGCACCGAGATCGCGGTACCCGAGCAGCTTGCCCAGGCCGTTGCCGACCGATTCTTCGTGCTGTTCGCGCAAGGGGAGGAGGTCGGCCGGATTATCCGCAAGGTTCGGCTCGACCTGCTCGCGGGAGGCAATCCGCTCGGCCTGGCTTACACCCCGTACTGCATGGCGGCGCTGCGCCTGTCCGCGTGACCAAATTAAGGAGGACCAGGAGATGGCTATCGTCGGGTCGATCTGCTTCGGGTTGGTGATCGGCTGGGTGACCTACCGAACGCTGCGCCGGAACGCCGAATCGGTCCAGCTCTCCGACATCGCGACAGTTATCGGCGCCGTGGGCGGCGCTGCCGTGACGACGGTGTTCGCCGATCCCGACCTGTTCGGCGGTTACTGCATCGGCCTCGCCGTCGGCTTCTTCGCGTACTTCATTGTTGGACTCTTCGTCAAGGAGGAGAATGCTGCTGGCAGGTGGATGACCGGCGGGTAGGCATCTGCACCGGTTGCGCACCCGATGCGAATCGCTCGTGGAGAGGGGGTGACGACTGCCCGGCCCTGCTCGATCAAGGCAACTATCAGACACGCCCGACCGAGGCGGCGCAAGTCGCGACGGTGCGTCAATCGATACATGCAACCGCCTGCCCGAGAGTGATCAGTAGCCACACAGTAGAAACTGCAATAATCGGAACGGCATCTACGACAACTACGTCGACACCGAAGTAGGAGATTGTGATCGTTGTGGCTGCTATCGCCCCAATCGCGACAACTACTGCAGCCGTAGACAGTACGCTTCCAAGCAAATCTGAATACGGTGCCAGCAGTGCGGCGATTTGAGCTTTGGCGACCACAGCTAGTACACCGACCGCAAACGATCCAATGGGTGCAGCTACTCCGAGCAGCTCGGCGAACCGAGCATCATCAGCTTCGCTTGAGGCGGTGGCTCCAATATGATCCTGGATCGCCCCATTCATCAACAGCATAATGACGGGGCAAGCTCCGAGAATTAGCAGACGTTCAGTTAGTTTAGCAGCTCGGGCGGCAACACCCGTCGAGTCCGGCGCATCTAGTTCAACAGCCCGCAAAACTGTAAGTATTGAGTAAATTAGCATTAGTCCGGCAGCTGCGAAGCCGGCACCTGCAGTCAGCTCTAACGATGCAGTACGACTTGTGTCCGATGTGTCGGACGCGACGACTGCGTAATTTAAACTCGTTGCAATGAGCGCTAGCAGCGCACCCATTAGAGGCGCATATGATCGCGCCAAATGAGGAGTAGTCGTCGCCACCGTCAGTCGGACTGAAAGCAGCGCGACTATGCTAGCAAAAGCGAAGCCGGCCAGAACGCCAGTGAATTGCGAGTATAGTCCGGCGGTTTCCGAAAACTCCGTCTGGGTTCCCAATTTTCCTCCGTGCGCCATTTATTCCATACAGGATGGCAGGCTCGACCATAGCTTCGGAGCTCATTTGGACTGCGAGTAGGATGAGCGCCGCACGTCATCGTAGCGTAGAACCGATACTACTGAAGGTCACATTCGAGAAAGTGGTCAAGAAGCTGGTTTGGCTAACCCGGATCTTTCGTCCCGGATCCGGAGGTGATCGTGACCGGTCGGGGCCGGTCTTGCGCGGTTGATTCTGGTGGTGGGGTGTGACAGTTCGGCCGAGGTCGCTCGGCTGGGCGCCGGTTCCACTGGC
>NZ_JAHDTH010000131.1 GCF_018531445.1 Pseudonocardia lacus | reverse complement strand
GCGGGCCCGCGGGCTCGCGCAGCCCCAGCGGGCCGGGCGCCAGGTCCTCCGGCCCCCGGTAGCCGGCCCAGTCGAGCGGCCCCACCCGGGCGGGCACCACCGGCAGCAGGACCTCGTGGCCCAGCGCCGCCAGCGCGTCGAGCAGGTCGACCGACCCGGGCTCGGTGCCCATCGGCAGGTACGCGCACACCGGCCCGCCGGTCGTCGCGGCCAGGGCCACCGCCGCGCGGCCCAGCGCCCGCGCCCGTTCGGTTCGCACGGCGGGCGGGAGCGCCCGCCGTGCGGCGGTCAGCCGTCTGCGCAGGACGTCCTTCCGCGCCGCCGTCGCGGGATCGGAGGACCCGTCTGCGCGTGCCGTCACGCAGGCACGCTACCGGCGCCGATAGGCTCGCCCACCATGAACGAGCCCGCCATCGAACCGTCGGGGGAGGTCCGATGAACCCCGCACCGCCGTTCCGCTCCGCCGTGGTTCCGGCCGCCGGCCTGGGTACGCGCTTCCTGCCGACCACCAAGACGGTCCCCAAGGAGCTGCTGCCGGTCATCGACACGCCCGGGATCGAGATCGTCGCCGCGGAGGCCGCCGAAGCAGGCGCCGAGCAGCTGCTGATCGTGACCTCGCCGGGCAAGGACGCCGTCGCCGCGCACTTCGCCGACTCCTCCGAGCTGGAGAAGGAGCTGCAGGAGCGCGGCAAGGGCAAGCTGGTCGAGAAGGTCCGCCGGGCCCACGAGCTGATCAGCGTGCGCACCGTCACCCAGTTCGAGGCCAAGGGCCTCGGGCACGCGGTGGGCTGCGCCCGCGAGGCCGTCGACCCGGCCGACGGGGCGTTCGCCGTGCTGCTGCCCGACGACATCGTCCTGCCCACCGGCGTCCTGTCGAAGATGGCCGAGGTCCGCGCGGAGAAGGGCGGCAGCGTGCTGTGCGCCTTCGACATCCCGCGCGAGGAGATCTCCGCCTACGGCGTCTTCGACGTCACCGACACCGACGACGAGGACGTCAAGCGCGTGCACGGCATGGTGGAGAAGCCGCCGGCCGACCAGGCCCCGTCCACGTTCGCCGCCGCCGGCCGCTACCTGCTCGACGTCGCGATCTTCGACGCGCTCGACCGGATCACCCCCGGCTCCGGCGGGGAGCTGCAGCTCACCGACGCCGTCGCGCTGCTGATCGAGGAGGGTCACCCCGTTCACGTGGTCGTGCACCGCGGCGGCCGCCACGACCTCGGCAACCCCGCCGGCTACGTGCGTGCCTTCGTCGACTACGCGCTGAAGGACCCCGAGCTCGGGCCCGACCTGCGGGACTGGCTGGCCGCCCGGCTGAACGGCTGACACGACCGTGCGGTCGGTGGACGAGCAGCTGGAGCGGGTGCTGGCCGCCGCGGTCCGGCCCGCCCCCGTGCGGGTCGCGATCTCGGAGGCGCACGGCCTGCGGTGCGCCGAGGAGGTGGTCACGGCGCGCCCGCTCCCCGGGTTCGACCAGGCCGCCATCGACGGCTACGCCGTGCGCAGCGTCGACCTCGCCGGGGCCAGCGAGGCCGACCCGGTCGTGCTGCCCGTCGTCGGGGAGATCCCGGCCGGCTCGCGCCAGCCGCTGCGGCTGCAGCCGGGCCAGGCGGTGCGGGTGGTGTGCGGCGCGCCGCTGCCGACCCTCGCCGACGCCGTGGTGCCGGGGGCGTTCACCGACGGGGGCGCCGCGCGGCTGCGGGTGCGCCGGGGCGTGCCCTCGGCGGCGTTCGTCCGCCGGATCGGCGAGGACGTCCAGCCCGGCGACGTCGCCGTCCGGCGCGACGCGGTGATCGGCGCCCCGCACGTGGCGCTGCTGGCCGCGGCCGGGCGCGACAAGGTGCTCGTCCACCCCCGCCCGCGGGTGTCGGTGATCTCGGTCGGCGACGAGCTCGTCGACCTGGCCCGCACCCCCGGCGCCGGCCAGATCGCCGACGTCTGCTCCCACGCCCTGACCGCCGCCGCCCGCGAGGCGGGGGCGGAGACGGCGCGGGCGAGCCTGGTCCGCGGCGACGCGCGCGACGTCGGCGCGGCGATGCAGGACCGGCTGCCGTTCAGCGATGTCATCGTGGTGTGCGGGGCGGTCGGCGGGAGCGCGGGCGCCGAGGTCCGGGCCGCGCTGGCCGGGCTGGGCGAGCTGGACACCACCCGCGTCGCCATGCACCCCGGCTCCAGCCAGGGCTTCGGCCGGCTCGGACCGGACGGGGTGCCCACCTTCCTGTTCCCGTCCACCCCGGCCACCGCGCTGCTGCTGTTCGAGGTGCTGGTGCGGCCGCTGCTGCGCACCGCGCTCGGCCGTCCCGACCCGTACCGGCGCACCATCAGCGCCCGGCTCACCTCGCCGGTCAGCTCGGTGCCGGGCCGGCGCGGCTACCTGCGCGGCCGGCTGCTGCGCGACCAGGTCACCCGCGAGTACCTGGTGCAGCCGATCGGCACCTCGGGGACGCACCTGCTGTCGACGCTGACCGACGCGAACGGCATCATCGTGGTGCCCGAGCCGGTCACCGAAGCCACCGTGGACGAACCCGTGGACGTCGTCTTCCTCCCCGCCCCCTCCTGAGCTGTGGTCTCGACGTACCCCCAGGTCGAAGGGCGGCACCCGGGATGGCCGGCCCGCCTTGGCCCGCTGCGCGTGCGGGCGGGCGAGGTCGCGCTGCGGCCGGTGCGGCTGCGCGACGGCTCGGCCTGGTCGCAGGTGCGCATCCGCGACGAGCGGCACCTGGCCCCGTGGGAGCCGACCATGCCGGGCACCTGGGAGCAGCGCCACGCGGCCGGCGAGTGGCCCCCGCGCTGGTTCCAGCTGCGCGGGGCCGCCCGCCGCGGGTTCGCGCTGCCGTTCGCGGTGACGCTCGACGACCGGTTCGTCGGGCACGTGATGGTCGGCAACGTGGTGCGCGAGCCGCTGCTGTCGGCCTACGTCGGCTACTGGGTGGACGCGGCCGTCGCGAACGGCGGCGTGATCACCGCCGCGGTCGCCATGGTGGTCGACCACTGCTTCGGCCCGGTCGGCCTGCACCGGCTCGAGGCGACGGTCCGCCCGGAGAACGCGCCCAGCCTGCGCGTGCTGGCCAAGCTCGGCTTCCGCCAGGAGGGCGTGTTCGAGCGCTACCTCGACGTCGACGGGGGCTGGCGCGATCACCAGGTCTTCGCGCTCACCGCGGAGGAACCCGGCCCGCACGGGGTGGTGGGTCGTCTGATCGCCGACGGTAGGGCCGAACGGGTGCAGTAACACTTCACAGCAGTCCCACGAGTCACAGCCGCCACAACCGGACCGGCGGTCGAACTCGTGAGTGAACATCGTCGGCGACGGCGCGTCGCTGCCTGGCCCGCCCCGTTCCCCTCACTACCGTTGCAGTCCGGACGCGATCTTGGCTCGGGGGAGCCGGGATCGTGGCCCGCTGTGCCGTGGGGGAGGAGGCAGCCGTGCCCAGCTCGATGATCTTCCTGGGGCTGGTCGTGGTCTGGTTGCTCATCCTCGTCCCCGCGGTCGCGCGACACCGGCAGGAGGTGGCGAGGCCGACCTCGGCCGCGCTCTCCGGGCGGGTGCTCGACCGGCCCCGTCACGGGCGCGACCGGGACCGCGGTCGGGACGCCCGCGCGCCGGTCGGGGCACGCGATCAGGAGGTGGACGTGACCGAGCACGACGAGGAGCAGCGGTCCGTGGCCGTGGCCGACGACGAGCGGCCGCCGCCGGCAGAGGACGAGCGGGCCTGGGAGCGCCCGCCGTCGAAGTTCCGCCGCGGCCGGGGCGGGTTCGACCCGGAGGCCGCGGCGCTGGCCGCCAAGGCGCGCTACGCGTTCCGCCAGCGCGTCGTGCTGGTGATGCTGGTGCTGGCCGTGGCCACCGCACTGGTCGCCGCACTGGCCGCCACGTGGGTGTGGTGGCTGCACGGCGGTGTCGACGCGGCGCTCGTCGGCTACCTGGCCTACCTGCGCCGGCAGGTGCGGCTGGAGGAGTCCATCCGACGCCGACGCGCAGCCCGCATGGCCGGCACCCGCCGCACGTCCGCCGCCGACGACCCGGACCTCGACGAGTGGGCCCGCCGCGGCCGCACGGTCTCCGGCGGCGCCGGCCGCGAGACGGTCGCCGACGCCGTCCGCCGCGCGGCCGGCGCCGAGGCGGCCGATCGGCACGACACCGACCCGCCCGACGGCTACGACGACGCCTACGACCACGACGCCTACGACGACGACCGCTACGACGACGACCGCTACGACGACGAGGACGGCTACGACGAGGCCGACGACGCACCGGCCGACGCCCGCGCCGACGACGAGCCCGACGAGCTGGCCAGGGAAGAGCCGGAGCGCGTCTCCGGCACGGGCGCCCCGCTCTGGCGGGGGCCGGGCCCCGGCCTGGAGATGATGGAGGTCGAGTCCGCGCTGCCGCGCCGGGAGCCGGTCCCCACCCCGCCCCTGCCCGCGGGCACGGCGCTGGTCGACGGCGACCTCGACGACCCCGATCTGCACGACCTGGACGAGAGCCCGCACCGCCCCGACTACCGCCGTGCGGCAGGCGAATGAGGGGCTGATAAAGTTCCACCACCCGCCGGGGACGGCGGGATCCGGGGCTGTGGCGCAGTTGGTAGCGCGACTCGTTCGCATCGAGTAGGTCAGGGGTTCGATTCCCCTCAGCTCCACCCCACACCGAAGGCGTGTCCGTCCAACGGGCACGCCTTCGTCGTTCCCGGGCCCACCGCCGGCCAGCGCCGCGTAGGCGCCGCCGGAGGGCTGGAGCCGGGTCGCCACCCATGCCGCGGCGCAGCGCCAGGTGGGTTCGCGCAGCGCGCCGGCGGGCTGCGACGACACACCGAGCGCTGCGAGGAGCGCGGAACAGCCTGCCGGAGCCACATCGCTACCGATTGTGTCGGTCAGCGGGGCCCGGCGGCGTCCGCAGCCACGCCTCCAACGCGTCGAGGTCCTGCACCGTCAACCCGAGGTGGGCGTCGACCCGGAGCAGGAGCGCCGGTGCCGCGTGCCGGTCCCGCACCCATTCCCGGTCGGCCTCGGTGATCTCGTCGTCGACCCAGGCGAACGCCCGCCCGGCGGCCAGGTCGACGATCGCACGCGTCTTCCAGTGCAGGCCGAAGTAGTCGTCCTCGACGGTGGGCTCCAGCGGTTCGAGGACCGGGAGCGGCGCGAGTCCCAGAACCGGGGCGAGGACGTCGTTCGCCTGCTCCATCCAGGTCGTCGCCCACACCAGCTCCCCGGGCAGCCGGGCCAGGCGCGGTCCGTGCCGCGGGTCGATCCGCGGCACGAGGGAGTCGGAGCCGGCCGGGTCGGTGATGGTGGCCCCGAAGGGCAGCAGCGTGCCGTCGATGTCGAGGAAGACCAGGGCCACGCGCCGACGGTAGCGATCCGCGTCAGGCGGCCACCGGGACCGGCCGGCGGGCGCCGCGCCCGTGCCGGATCACCCACTCCGCCACCGCCAGGTTGATCACCCACCCGAGGCCGAGCAACAGGGCCCGCTCGACCCCGACGGGCGTGACCTCGAAGAGCAGGGCGTGGGGCAGGTGGACGAGGGCCTGGGTGCCGGCGCCCGCGCCGATCGCGTAGCCGCGGATCATCCAGGCCCGGTGCGCGGTGATGTCGCGGCGCCGCGCCGCCAGCACGCCCAGCACGATCGCGGCGGCCATCGCGGCGCCGAACACCAGGCGCAGCACGACCAGCAGGCCCTCGTCGCCGGGCGGGACCGGGTAGGCCACGGTCATCCAGATCCCGGACAGTGCCGCGGCCAGCCCGCACGGCACCAGCACGTACCGCCCGGCCGCGCGGTGCCAGCCGGGGCGGCGCCGGCGGAACCGGGGAGCGAACTGGAACGCGCCGAGCACGCAGTAGACCGTCGCGCCGACGACGTGCACGACGATCGGGACGGGGGAGTCGGTGAACCGGGCGTCCGCGGCGCTCGCTGCCGCGGCGCCGGTCAGCACGCCCATCCGCAGGGCGCCGCCGAGCACCGGGATCGCGCTGAGCAGGATCAGGCCGGTCGGCACGAGCCATCCGGGTCGGGCGGGAGCGGTCACGGGGGGTCCCTTCGGCTGCGCGGCACGTCCGATGGTGCTGGTCGGGGCGCCGCACCGGATCCGGGCCCGTCCCCGACCGCCATCGGGGACGTCCCGGAGCCGCTCACGCGGGGATGGCCGTCGCGGTGCCGGTCACGCTCACCCGGGGGTCGTCGGGATCGACGGCGACCAGCAGCTCGCTCGGCCGGCCCATGTCCTCGCCCTGGTGCACGGTGATCCGGGTCGGCCGCTCGACCCGGCCGATGGCCCGCAGGTAGCCGCCGAACGCGGCGGCCGCGGCCCCGGTGGCCGGGTCCTCGACGACGCCGCCCACCGGGAACGGGTCGCGCGCGTGCACGGTGTGGTCGTCGCGCGGCCAGAACAGCTGCACGGTCGTCCACCCGCGCTCGCGCATCAGGTCGCCCAGCGCGGTGAAGTCGTAGTCCAGGTCGGCGAGGCGCTCCCGCGTGCGCGCCGCGAGCACGAGGTGCTCGACGCCGCCGAAGGCCACGTGCGCGGGCCAGTCCGGGTGCAGGTCGTCGGCCGACCACCCGAGCGCGGCCAGCGCCCGCGCGACCTCGTCGTCGTCCGCCGGGCGCGACCGGGTGGGCGCGCTGAGCAGGCTCGCCCGCACGGCGTCGGGCTTGCTGGTGGCGACGGGGATGGTGCCGGCGGCGGTCTCGAACACCAGGTCGCCGACGCCGTCCCGCTCGGCCAGCGCGACGGCTGCGGCGATCGTCGCGTGGCCGCAGAAGTCGACCTCGACGAGCGGGCTGAAGTAGCGCACCCGGTAGCGGCGCTCGGCGGCGTCGAGCGGCACGAGGAAGGCGGTCTCGGAGTAGCCCACGTCGGCGGCGATCCGCTGCATCGCGGCCTCGTCGAGGGCGGCGGCGTCGAGCACGACGCCGGCCGGGTTGCCGCCGGCGGGATCGTGGGTGAACGCGGCGTAGCGCAGGACCTCGGTCATGCCACCAGCGTGCCGGTCGGCGGGCATCGAGTCCAACGATGAATCCTGCTCGGTCCCATCGGGTTTCGCGATAGCGTGCGGCCGTGGACACGCGCCTGCTGCGGACGTTCCTGGTGCTCGCCCGCACCGGCAGCTTCACCGCGACCGCCGCCGAGCTGCACCTCGTCCAGTCCACCGTCACCGGGCACGTCCAGGCGCTGGAGCGCAGGCTGGGGACGCGGCTGTTCGACCGGCTGCCCGGCGGCACCCGGCTGACCGACGCGGGCCGCCGCGTCGCCGGTCCCGCGCGCGACCTGCTCGACGTCCAGCAACGGCTGCTCGACGCCGCCGGCTCGGGCACCGCGCTCGACGGCGACGTGACCGTGGGCGCCACCGAGTCGGTGTGCGCCTACCGCCTGCCCCCGGTGATCGCGGCGCTGGCCGCGCGCGAGCCGGGCGTGCGGGTGCACCTGGCGCCGGTCGGCACCGCGGCGGCGCTGTCGGCGCTGTCCGGCCCGGACAGCCGGCTCGACATCGCCCTCGTCCTCGACGACGACCTGCCCCCGGACCCGCCGGCGCGCCGGATCGGTCGCGAACCGATCGAGGTGGTCGGGGCCGCCGGGCACCCCGCGACCGACGGGCCCCGGTCGTGGGCGCAGCTGGCCGGGCAGCCCTGGTTCCTGCTGGAGGAGGGCTGCTCCTACACCGACCGGTTCGTGCGCGAGCTCACCGCCGGGTCGTCCGTGCGGGCGCGGATCACCCGGTTCGGCAGCATCGAGGCGGTGCGCTCGTGCGTGGCGGCCGGCCTCGGGCTGGCCGTCCTGCCGCGGGTCGCGGTCGCGGCCGGGCTGACCGACGGCTCGCTGCGCGCGGTGGCCGCCCCACCCCGGCCGGACGTGCCCCTGCACCTGCTCACCGACCAGCGGCGCTGGCCGTCGCCGGCCGTCACAGCGGTCGCGTCGGCGATCACAGCGGCCGCGGCGGACTGGTAGCCGATCGGCGGGGCGAGGGCGCGGAATCCGTTCGCCGGGAGTCGAAAGCGCCGAAAATCGTTGGTGGTCGCCACTAGCGTCGAACCGGGACAGGTGCGCCCAGCGCATCGGGGGAAAGAAGACGGAGCAGATGACGACCACACAGAAGTCCTCGACCGGCGCTCACCTCACGAACGGAAAGCCGCTCCTGGACGAGGTGAACCGCCGGCTGCTCGACCTGCTCACCACCGACCCGCGCGCCTCCGTGCCCGAGCTCGCCAGGGCGGTCGGGATGTCCGCGCCCGCGGTCCGCGAGCGGGTCAACCGACTGCACGACTCGGGCGTCATCCGCGGCTACCGGCTCGACGTCGACCCGGCCGCCGTCGGCCTGCCGGTGACGGCGTGGGTGCGCATCCGCCCCGGTCCGCGCCAGCTGGCCCGGATCGCCGAGCTGGCCCAGCGGACCCCGCAGGTGAGCGAGTGCCACCGGATCTCCGGGGAGGACTGCTTCCTGCTGAAGGTCCACATCCCGTCGGTCGCCGATCTGGAGGACATCCTCGACGCCTTCCAGCTGTTCGGCCAGACCACGAGCTCGTTCGTGGTCGCCACCCCGGTCGAGCCCCGCCCGGCGCGCTCCGGTTGATCACCGGTGGATCACCACCCGACCGCCACGACGTCTGGCGGGGCATCCGGTTGCCCGCTCTGACCAGTTGTTATGCAGCCGAAAGAAAGGTGCACTGCACGTAACGAGAAAACGTCTGGTGCGAGAATTCGGTGTGCGTCGCATCGCGGCGCGGTCATCGCCGACCGGGGGGACACGCCATGAGGCTCCGCACCACACTCGCCGCGCTGGGCGTCGCGGCCGTCGCGGCGCTGCTGCCGTCCGGTGTGGCCGCGGCCGACACGACGCTGCCGCAGTCCTGCCCGGACTTCGCCAGCCGCAGCGAGGCGCAGGCCGCGCTCGACGCGCACATCGCCGACGCCGACCGCGTCGACCCCGACCACGACGGCTTCGCCTGCCAGGCCCGGCTCGGCGAGCCCGCCACGTCCGGCGACCGGGCCACCGGTGACGGCGGGGGCGCCGCGATCATCGCGTTCGTCATCGGCGGGCTCGCCGTCGGCGGGCTCGGCGCCAGCACGATGGCCCAGCGCGGTCGCCGCACCGCGCACTGACCCGGGCTCCCGCGGCGTGCTCGTCGAGGAGGTCGTCCGCCTCTACCGGGCCCTCGACGAGCGCGGCGCCGCCGTCCGGGTCGACGGCGGCTGGTGCGTCGACGCGCTGCTGGGCCGGCAGTCCCGCCCGCACGCCGACCTCGACCTCGCCGTCGACCGGGCGGACGAGCCCGTCCTGCTCGCCGTGCTGGGGGAGCACGGCTACCGCCGCACGGGCCGCGACGGGTCGGCGGCCAACTACGTCCTGGCCGACGACCGCGGCGGCCGGGTCGACGTCCACGTGTACGCGTTCGACGCTTCCGGGGCGCTCTCGTTCGGCATCGCCTACCCGCCGGAGTCGCTGACCGGCACGGGCGTGCTGGCCGGGCAGGCGGTGCGCTGCATCGCGCCGGAGTGGATGCTGCGGTTCAAGACCGCCTACCCGCCGGCCGCGAAGGACCTCGCCGACGTGCGCGCCCTCTGCGCGGCGTTCGGGTACGCCGTCCCCGACACCCACCGCGCGCCCGGGCCGCGCTGAGCAGGACTCCACGGACGGAAGATCGACTCGTGTCGGGCCGATCGTGGGCATCCGGCCAGCGGGAGAGCGGGGGCGGTGAACGAGTCGTGCGGTCCTCGACGGGGAGTCGGATCTGTCCGGTGTGGCCGGTTTCGACCGGTGGCCGTTCCCCGTCCGCCGTTCACCGCCTCCCGGCGGCCTCCGTGGAACTCGTGTGAACCAGCGGTGGGGAGTCCGCGTGTCGTCGGTTGTCGGGCTGAGGAGCACCGGCTCACGATCCCCACCGAAGGAGTTCTCGATGACTGTGCGACGTCTGATCGGTGCCGCTTCAGCGGTCGGCGCGCTGACCGCCGCCTCGCTGCTGGGCTTCACCGGCCTGGCCTCCGCTCAGGACGACGACGGTGGGAAGAAGGAGTGGTTCACCCTCAGCGCCTCGGGCAGCGGCGACGAGGAGGTGCCCGAGGGCTCCGGCGAGGAGGACACCGACCTGACCGCGAGCATCTCGCTCACCGAGGACGGCGACATGACCTACACGGTCACGGTCACCGGCAACTCGGAGACGATCAGCGCGGCCCACATCCACAAGGGCAAGAAGGGCGAGAACGGTGACGTCGTCATCGAACTCGACGCCGAGGCCGTCGACGAGGGCAAGGCCGCCGAGGTCGAGGTCGAGCCCGACCTGGCCAAGCGGATCATCGACAACCCCGAGGGCTGGTACATCAACACCCACTCCGAGAGCTTCCAGCCGCCGTCGGGCGTCGCCCGGGCCCAGCTGAAGTCCGCGGAGAAGGAGGAGAAGCCCGACATCATCGACACCGGCAACGGCGGCCAGTTCGCCGCGGCGCAGTCCGGCCCCGGCGCGGGTGCCGTGACCGGGGGCGTGCTGCTGATCGCCTCCGCCGCCGGTGGCGCCATCGCCTTCCGCCGCCGCACCGGCGACGACAACGCCTGATGGGCGTTCGGTTCGCCGGCCGCGCGGCCGCTTCGGGGCTGCTCCTGGCGCTCGTCCTGACGGCGTGTGGGACGCCGGGCGGGACCGCCGGGGCACCCCTCCCGGCTGGGTCGGCGCCGGCGGGGCAGGCAGCGCCCGCCCCGTCCGCGCCGACCCAGCCGGAACCCGGTGACGACGGCCCGGCCAACGTCACCCCGGCGTCGGTCGAGATCGCCGGGGCGGGCCCCGCGGAGGTGGGGCTGGTCAACGTGGCCGACGACGGTGCGCTGAACATCCCCAAGGACATCGACACGCTGGGCTGGTGGGTCGGCAGCAAGCCGATGGGCGCCGACAAGGGCACCACCCTCATCGCCGGCCACGTCGACTCGGCCGCGGCCGGGCTCGGGTACTTCGCCAGGCTCACCGAGCTCAAGAAGGGCGACCCGATCACCGTGGTCGACGGCCTCGGCGAGAAGTGGCAGTTCGAGGTCAGCGAGACCAAGCAGACCGTGAAGTCCGCGCTGCCGGAGGACGTGTTCGACACCAAGGGCGAGCGCAAGCTCGTGCTGATCACCTGCGGTGGCGAGTTCGACGAGGCCAAGCGCAGCTACGTCGACAACTACATCGTCTACGCCACACCCGCCGCTGCCTGACGCCCCCTGAGCCCGGTGCCCGCCCGCGGGCGGGCACCGGCCAGGATGCGCGCATGTCGAGACTGCGCAGCGCCGTGATCCTGATGGCGCTGGCCCTGCTCGCGGTGGGCCTGGGCGGGCTCTCCGTGATGGACCCCTTCCACCTGCGCCACGCCCGCTGGTACACGTCCGGGGCCGTGCTGGTCGCCATCGTGCTGGTCACGGTCGCGTTCGCGGTGGTCGCCAGGCGGGGTCTGCTGCGCGGGCTGGTCGCGGTCGTCGGGGGCGTCGCGGTGGTCGGCTGGATCGCGCTGGTGTGGCTGGCCTCGCAGCTGGTCAGCGAGAGCGTCCCGATCTCGGAGTCCGACTCCGAGGGTCGGCAACTGGTGGTGCTGGAGGGCCGGGCCACCATCGACCCGGCCTACGCCGTGGTGGTGCGCGCGGGCAGCGGCCCCTTCGCCCAGGAGAGCATGGTCTACCAGGGCCTCGAAGAGGGCCCGGTGCCGACGGCGCGGTTCGTCGACGCCGACACCGTCGAGGTCACGACGCCGCCCGGCTGCACCTACCGCTCGGAGGTCGAGGCCGGCACCCTCGAAGTCACGCCGGTCCACCGCCCGTTCCGGCTCGACACCTGCTGAGCGGGTCAGGGCAGCGGGTCGTCGAGCGGGACCTCGGCCTGGGCGATGCCGGCCCGCCCGACCTGCCCGGTGTCGCCGGGCTGCAGCACGGCCATGACGAAGCGGGCCGGCCCGTCGCCCTCACCCGTGTAGCGGTGCGGGGCGTGCGCCTGGAAGACCACCGTGTCGCCGGGGCCCAGCCGCTGCGCGGTGCGGCCGATGCGCAGCCCCAGCCGGCCGGTCAGCACCGACAGCACCTTGCGGGTGCCCATGGGGTGGGCCTCCCCGTCGAACGAGTCGCCCGGCTGCAGCGACCAGTCCCACAGCTCGACCGCATCCGGCGGGTCGGTGCCGATCCGGAAGATCGCGCTGCTGCCGGCCGGGCTGCTCCACAGCCGCGGCGCGTCGCCGTCGCGGCGCAGCAGCACCTGCGGACGCGCGTCGCCGTCGACCAGCGAATCCACCCCGACCCGCAGCGCGGCGGCCAGCCCGCACAGGGTGGCGATGCTGGGGTTCGCGCGGGCCGCCTCGATCTGGACGACCGTGTCCCGGCTGACGCCCGCGGTCGCGGCGAGCGCTTCGACCGTCATCCGGTGCTGCCGGCGCAGGGCGCGGACGTTGCGGCCGACCGCAGCGGCCACGTCCTGCTGCGACTGCATGCCGCCATCTTGCCCCAGCGCGGGCCGGGCCGACCCGCGACGTGGGTCCGACGCCGAGATCCGCCCGGTGATCAGCCGCGCCAGGACGGCAGCCAGAGCTGGGCGTTCCACATCTCCGGGGTGATCGGGTCGCCGTTGAGGATCGGCCACAGCCAGACGAAGTTGGCCACCACGGCGCCCACCCACAGCCCGACGACCAGCAGCCCGGTCCGGCGGCGCTCGTCGGAGGCGCCGGCGCGGCCGAGCACCTCGCCCATCACCAGCACCGTCGCCAGCACCAGGAACGGGGCCACCGGGGCCATGTAGAAGTAGTACATCTGGCGCTCGTAGGCGATGAACCACGGCACGACCCCGGCCCCGTAGGCCACCAGGACCGCCCCGTAGCGCCAGTCGAAGCGGGTGGCCAGCCGCCACAGGGCCAGCGCCAGCACCACCAGCGCGGGCCACCACAGCGCCGGCGTGCCGACCAGCATCACCGCGCTCACGCAATCCGACCGGCCCGCGCCGCAGCCGCCGATGTCGCCCGCGTAGTGGTAGAGCATCGGGCGCAGGCCCATCGGCCAGCTCCACGGCTTGGACTCCCACGGGTGCGGGCCGGTGGTCGAGGCGGCGGTGGTCAGCGAGGCGTGGAACTCCAGGACCTTGCCGTGGTAGTACCACAGCGAGCGCAGCGCGTCGGGCAGGAACGACCACGGGCCGTCGGTGCCGATCTTCGTGCCGACGGCGAACCGGTCGATCGCGGTCTCGCTGCGGAACCACGCCCAGTACGACGCCACGTACGTCAGCACCGGCACCAGGGCCAGGGCCCACAGGCCGGGGCCCAGGTCGCGCAGCAGGCCGGCGCGCCACGGTCGCGCCACCCCTGCGGCGCGCCGGGCCCGCACGTCCCAGAAGACCAGCAGCACGCCGAACGCGGCGACCCACCACGCCGTCGACCACTTCACCGCGCAGCCCAGCCCGAGCAGCACCCCGGTGGCCAGCCGCCACCAGCGCACGCCCAGCCACGGCCCGTACGGCGAGGCCGCGATCCGGTCGCCGGCCACGGCCGCGGCCAGCCGGGCGCGGACGTCGGCCCGGTCGCGAACCAGCGCGGCGAACGCGGCCAGCACGAACGTCGCGGCGAACGCGTCGAGCATGCCCACGCGCGACTGCACGTGCGAGAGGCCGTCGCAGATCAGCAGGACCCCGGCCACCCCACCGAGCAGGGTCGACCCGGTGAGCCTGCGGGCGACCCGCACCACCAGCACGACGGCGACGACCCCGAACAGCGCGGCCGCCGCCCGCCAGCCCACCGGGTCGTAGCCGAACACCAGCTCGCCCAGCGCGATGAGCTGCTTGCCCAGCGGCGGGTGCACCACCAGCTCGTAGCCTGCGTTGTCCTCGACCCCGCCGTTGCGCAGGATCTGCCAGGCCTGCGGCACGTAGTGCTTCTCGTCGAAGATCGGGGTGCCGCGGTCGGTGGGCTGCCCCAGGCCGGGGAACCGGACCAGTGTCGCCACCAGCGCCAGCGCGGCCGTGACCAGCCACCCGCGCAACCGGTCCTGCGGGGGCGGTGGGCCCAGCCGCGCCAGGGGGTCGGTGGGCCGCGAGCGCCGCGGCGGGCCTCCACCCAACGGCTCGCTGCCCCACGGCGGGTCGTCCGCGGCCGGGCGCGCCGGCGGCCCCGCGGGGTCGACGGTGCGGAGGGCCACGCGCCCGATCGTAGGCTGCCGCGTGTGCCCCCCGAGTCAGCGGACAGTCCCGGTTCCCCGAACGAGGCCGGTGCCGGCGGCGCCCCCGGCCGGCTGGTGCTGGCCGCGACCCCGCTGGGCCAGGCCCGCGACGCCTCGGCCCGGCTCGTCGAGGCCATCGCCGAGGCCGACGTCATCGCCGCCGAGGACACCCGCAGGCTGCGCTCGCTGGCCGCGGCGCTCGGCGTCGCGGTCACCGGGCGGGTCGTGAGCCACTACGACGCCGTCGAGGCGGCACGGCTGCCCGGGCTGCTCGACGACGTGCGCGCCGGGCGGACCGTGCTCGTCGTGACCGACGCCGGGATGCCCGCGGTCTCCGACCCCGGCTACCGGGTCGTCGCCGCAGCGGCGGCGGCCGGGCTGCCGGTGACCTGCCTGCCCGGGCCGTCGGCGGTGACCACCGCGCTGGTGCTCTCCGGCCTGCCCAGCGAGCGGTTCTGCTTCGAGGGCTTCGCCCCGCGCCGCGACGGCGAGCGGCGGCGCTGGCTGGAGCCGCTGCGCACCGAGGCGCGCGCGGTCGTGTTCTTCGAGTCGCCGCACCGGCTCGCCGCCACGCTGGCCGTCGCGGTCGAGGTGCTCGGCGCCGACCGGCCGGCCGCGGTGTGCCGGGAGCTGACCAAGACCTACGAGGAGGTGCGCCGCGGGTCCCTCGCCGAACTGGCGGCCTGGGCCGAGGAGGGCCCGGTGCGCGGGGAGATCACGGTGGTGCTGGGCGGCGCCGAGCCGAGCGCGGCCCCGAGCATCGAGAGCCTGGTCGACGCCGTGCACGAGCGCGTCGCCGACGGTGAGCGGCTCAAGGACGCGGTCAGCGCGGTGGCCGTCGCGGCCGGCGTCCCCAAGCGGGAGCTCTACAACGCCGCCCTCGCCCGCCCCTGACCGTCGAGAACGACGTCACCGCTGGTGTGGACCGGTCCAACCGACCGCAACGTCGTTCTCGACGGGGTCAGGAGCCGGCGGACGGCGCGGCGGCCTGGCGCCGGGCCGGGATCCGGGTGCGCGCCCAGCGGGCGACGGGCTCGACCACCCGCGCCGCCACCGGGCCCAGCACCGCCATCAGCAGCACGTACGCCGTGGCCAGCGCGGCCAGTTCGGGCGGGATGCCCGGGAAGGTGACGGCCAGCCCGGCGATGACGATCGAGAACTCGCCGCGGGCCACCAGCGCCGCCCCGGCCCGCGCCCGCCCCAGCGGCCCGATCCCCACCTGCCGGGCCGCGAACCACCCGGTGCCCACCTTCGTCAGGGTGGTGACCAGGGCCAGCACGACCGCCCAGCCCAGCACCGGCGGGATCGCGCTCGGGTCGGTGTTGAGCCCGAACACCACGAAGAAGACCGCGGCGAACAGGTCGCGCAGCGGCTCCAGCAGCTTCGTCGCGTTCTCCGCTGTCGACCCGCTGATCGCGATGCCCAGCAGGAACGCCCCGACCGCGGCCGAGACCTGCATGGCCGAGGCGAACCCGGCCACCAGCAGCGCCAGCCCCAGAACCTTGAGCAGGAACACCTCGCGGTCGGGGGAGTCGACGACCTTCGAGACGAGGTGCCCGTAGCGCAGCGCGACCAGCAGCACGACGGCCAGCACGGCCAGCGACACGGCGACCGCGGTGAGCCCCCCGGCGAGCCCGACGCCGACCAGCACCGCGGTCAGGATCGGCAGGTAGAGGGCCATGACCAGGTCCTCGAACACCAGGATCGACAGCACCACCGGGGTCTCCCGGTTGCCCAGCCGGCCCAGGTCGGACAGGACCTTGGCGACGATGCCGGACGAGGAGATGTAGGTGACCCCGGCCATCACGAACGCCCCGACCGGGCCCCAGCCCAGGATCAGCGCCACGATCGCGCCGGGCGCCCCGTTGAGCACGATGTCGAGCAGACCGGCCGCCCACGACCGCTTCAACCCGGTGACCAGCTCGGACGCCGAGTACTCCAGGCCCAGCAGGAGCAGCAGCAGGACGACGCCGACCTCGCCGGCGATCGCGGTGAAGCCCTCGATGCCGCTGAGCGGGATCACCCCGCCGGTGCCGAAGAAGACACCCCCGATCAGGTAGAGCGGGATCGGGGAGAGGCCGATCCGCCCGGCCAGCCGGCCCAGCAGGCCGAGGGCGAAGAACACGGCCCCCAGCTCGATGAGTTCCAGCGCGGTGTGCTCCACGCCCGATCAGCCCCGCTTGAGGATCTTGACGGCGTTGTCGAGCCCCTCCGTCGTGCCGACGGTGACCATGAGGTCGCCCGCGGTCAGGGTGAAGTCCGGGGTGGGGCTGGGGTGCACCTGGCCGGCCCGCATGACGGCGACGACGGAGACGCCGGTTCGGGTGCGCAGTGCGGTGTCGCCCAGGGTGCGGCCGTCGAACGGCGCCCCGACCGGGATCTGGCGGGTGTGGATGCCCGGCAGGTCCTGGTGCTCGGCGTTGAGCTGCGCGACCAGCTGCGGCGCGCCGAGCAGGTTGGACAGCGCCGCGGCCTCGTCGACGGACAGGGGCAGCTCGGCCAGGCAGGCGTCCGGATCGTCGGACTTCGAGATGATCAGCTCGATCTTCCCGTCGCGGTGGGTGATGACGCCGATACGGCGGCCGCCACGCAGCGCGAAATCCTTCTTGACCCCGATCCCGGGCAGCGGGGTGACCTCCACGTTCACGTTGGACACGGTAGACGAGCCGGTCGGCGTGCGGGGCACGCCGGTCGACGGCCGCGGCTGGTTGCCGGAGCGGGCAACGCCTAGCCTCCTCCCGTGAGCGATGGGCTGGACGGACGTGCGCGGCTGCGCCTGGAGGAGCTGCGCCAGCGCCTGGACGGGGCTGCCGAGCAGATCGCAGTGGCCCGCCCGGACGCGGCCGAGGACATCCGGGCGGGGTTCGGTGAGCTGCGGCACAGGCTGGAGCGGGTGCACGAGTTCTGCGACGAGGTCGACGAGCACACCTGGGCGGCCTACACGACCGGCCTCGACCGCAGCCTCGCCGAGCTGGCCACCGCCGTCGCCGACGGGCCGGCGGTCGACGACGTCGTGTACGCCCGCACCGGCCGGCTCGAGGTCGACGGCTGGGTCCTGCGCCTGGACCTCGCCGGGCGCGACGCCCCCGTCGAGGGCCGCGAGCTGGTCGCCGGCGCCGCCCGAGAGCTCGACGACTACCAGGCCGCCGTCGGCGCGGGGGAGGCGCCGTCGCGGGCCGGCGTCGAACGCGCCCTCAACGAGCTGCGCGGCGCCGCCGAGTAGCGGGCCGCCGCGCACACGCGGACGAGAGCGGCTCTCGTCCAGCCAGATCGGACGAGAACCGCTCTCGCGCGACCCGACCAGCCGTCGGATGCGGAGCTCCGCATGGGCGGGCGACAGGCCGAACGGAGAACGACCCCGCCTACGCCGGGTAGGGCGACTCGGCGCGCGCCCTGCGCAACGCCCCGGCCCACCACGCCAGCTGGTCGAGCAGGGCCTTCGCGGTCCCGGCGGCCTCCGGATCGGTCGGCTGGCCGTCCGCCCAGTTGAGGTAGTACTGCGGGAACGCCAGGCCGCTCTGCACGGTCACGGCGTGCAGCTCGGTCAGGACGTTCTCCAGGTGCAGCACCGCGTGCCGGCCGCCGGCCGCGCCGCCGTAGCTGACGAAGGCGACCGGCTTGGCCGTCCACTGGTCGAAGTGCCAGTCGATCGCGGCCTTCAGCGAGGCCGGGTAGCTGTGGTTGTACTCCGGGGTGACCAGGACGAACGCGTCCGCGGCCGCGAGCCGGGTGGTCAGCGCGGCCATGCCGGGCGGGCGCGGGTAGTCCGCGCCGGCCAACTTCGGCGGCGCCGCCGGCAGGGCCAGCGGCAGCTCGACGTCGGCCAGGTCCACGACCTCGACGTCGAACCCGCCGTGGGCGCCGGCCCGCTCGGCGAACCAGGCGGCCACCGTCGGCCCGAACCGCCCTTCCCGCACGCTGCCGACCACGATCACGAGCTTGCTGGTGTCGTTCACGCCGTCCACGTTCGGGCGGACGGGCCGCGGCAACCAGACCGCGGCGGGGGTGGTCCCCGCGGGGCCACCCCCGCCGTCGCGGCCCGCTCGGACGGCCCGCGGTGGCGGCGGGGAACCCGGTGGCGGCCGGGGCCTACGCTGATCGCATGAGTTCGTCCGTCCTGACCGCCGTGGCCTGGCCCTACGCCAACGGCCCCCGGCACATCGGCCACGTCTCCGGCTTCGGCGTGCCCTCCGACGTCTTCTCCCGCTACCGGCGCATGGCGGGCGACCGGGTCCTCATGGTCAGCGGCACCGACGAGCACGGCACCCCGATCCTGGTGCAGGCCGACAACGAGGGGCTCACCCCGCGGCAGACCGCGGACAAGTACAACCGGGTGATCGTCGAGGACCTGCACGGCCTCGGGCTGGGCTACGACCTGTTCACCCGCACCACCACCTCGAACCACTACGAGGTCACCCAGCAGCTGTTCCTGGCGCTGCACAAGAACGGCTACGTCGTGCCGCGCACCCAGATGGGCGCGATCAGCCCGTCGACCGGGCGCACCCTGCCCGACCGCTACGTCGAGGGCACCTGCCCGATCTGCGGCTACGAGGCCGCCCGCGGCGACCAGTGCGACAACTGCGGCAACCAGCTCGACCCGGCCGACCTGCTCAACCCCCGGTCGAAGATCAACGGGGAGAAGCCGGAGTTCGTCGAGACCGAGCACTTCTTCCTCGACCTGCCCGCGTTCGCCGAGTCGCTGGGGTCGTGGCTGTCCAAGCGCACCGACTGGCGCCCCAACGTGCTGCGTTTCGCGACCAACCTGGTCGACGACCTGAAGCCGCGCGCGATCACCCGCGACCTCGACTGGGGCGTCCCGGTGCCCCTGGACGGCTGGCGCGACCAGCCGATGAAGCGGCTCTACGTGTGGTTCGACGCGGTCATCGGCTACCTGTCGGCGTCGGTGGAGTGGGCCCGGCGCGGCCCCGACCCGGACGCCTGGAAGCAGTGGTGGACCGACCCGGACGCCAAGGGCTACTACTTCATGGGCAAGGACAACATCGTCTTCCACTCCGTCATCTGGCCGGCCCTGCTGCTCGGCCAGAACGGGGCGGGCGACCACGGCGGCTCGCCGGGCGCGTTCGGCACCCTGAACCTGCCCAGCGAGATCGTCTCGTCGGAGTTCCTGACCATGAGCGGGTCGAAGTTCTCGACCAGCCGCGGCACGGTCATCTACGTCACCGACTTCCTGCGCGAGTTCGGCCCCGACGCCCTGCGCTACTTCATCGCCACGGCCGGCCCGGAGAACCAGGACACCGACTTCACCTGGGACGAGTTCGTCCGGCGCACCAACTTCGAGCTGGCCAACGAGTGGGGCAACCTGGTCAACCGGTCCATCTCGATGGCGCACAAGAACGTCGGGTCGATCCCGAAGCCGACCGCCCCCGCCGAGGCCGACGCCGACCTGCTCGCCACCTCCCGGGCCGCGTTCGACACCGTGGGCGGGCTGCTCGCGCGCAGCAAGTTCAAGCAGGCGGTCGGCGAGGCCATGCGGGTGGTCACCGCGGCCAACCGCTACCTGTCCGACCAGGAGCCCTGGAAGCGCAAGGACGACCCGGACCGCCGCGACACCATCCTGCACACCGCGCTGCAGGTCGTGCAGGACGCGAACACGCTGCTCACCCCGTTCCTGCCGCACGCGGCCCAGCAGGTCCACGAGGCCATGGGCGGCAGCGGGGTGTGGGCGGCCCAGCCGGAGGTCCGCGAGGTCGACGACCTCGGCGACGGCCCCGCCTACCCGGTCCTGACCGGCGACTACGCCGGCGAGCGGGCGACGTGGGCGTCGACGCCGGTGGAGATCGGCCGACCGCTGGCCAAGCCCACGCCGATCTTCACCAAGCTCGACCCGGCGCTCGGCGAGACGGGCCCCGAGTGGGCCCCCATCCAGCACCCGGACCAGCCCTGACCGTGCCGCTCGCCCCGCTCGCCCCACCGCCCCCGCCCTCACCCCCCGCCGCCGCCCACCCCGGTCTCGCGGTTCAGGAAAGCCACGTTCAGGAACCCTGCGGGCAGCATCGTGGCTTTCCTGAACTCCGCTCTGCCGAACGGCGGGGTGGGCGGCGGTGAGCGGGCGGGGGGAGCGGCCGCCGGCTCCGGAGCCGCTCGGCGCGGCCACCGTGGACGCGCACACGCACCTGGACGCGTGCGGGTGCGAGACGGCCGCCGACGTGGTGGCGGCGATGGACCGGGCCGAGGCGGTGGGGGTGGCGCGGGCCGTGACGGTCGCCGACGACCTGCCCTCGGCGCGGTGGGTCGTCCAGGCGGCGCACTGGGACGCGCGGGTGAGCGCGGCCGTCGCCCTGCACCCGACCCGCACCGCCGAGCTCACCGACGACGACTACGCCGAGATCGAGCGCCTCGCCGCCGACCCGCGCGTGGTCGCGGTGGGGGAGACCGGGCTGGACTACTACTGGGACTACTCGCCCGCCGAGCGCCAGCAGCCCGCCTTCCGCTGGCACATCGACCTGGCCAAGCGCCTCGGCAAGCCGCTGATGATCCACGACCGGGACGCGCACGACGACGTCCTGCGCATCCTGCGCGAGGAGGGCCCACCGGAGACGGTGGTTTTCCACTGCTTCTCCGGCGACGCGGCCATGGCCCGCGAGTGCGTCGACGCCGGTTACGTCCTGTCGTTCGCCGGGCCGGTCACGTTCCGCAACGCCCGGTCGCTGCGGGAGGCGGCGGTACTGGTCCCCGAGGACCGGCTCCTCGTGGAGACCGACGCGCCGTTCCTCACCCCGCACCCGCACCGCGGCAGGGCCAACGAGCCGTACTGCCTCCCGTGGACGGTCCGCGGCCTGGCCGACCTGCGCGGCGTCGACGACGAGCGGTTGGCGTCGAGCGCCGGGCGCAACGCCGAGCGGGTGTTTCGGCTCGACGAGCTGACGCAACCTCGATCTTCGGTGGCGCCCGGCCCCTGAGGTGCTCGTTCGGCGTAGCAGCGGGGCCGTTCGGCGCTCACACGGCGTTGCGGCTCGGCGATGGTGCTCACTCCCCGTTACGGTTCTGTGATCGCGAAAGCCGGGGTGGGGTAACGCTCCCCAGCACGGCGGTCACGGTGGTCCGGGGCGCTCCCCGCACGAACCAACGCCCTCGGGCCACCGTGACCGTCTGAATTCCTCCCCTGCCCGGACCGACGGACGTCTGGATTCCAGTGGTCGACGTTTCTGCTCGCGCGCGACGTCATGCCGCGCGCGTCCAGATCGAGCAGGCGGCCCGGTCCGCCGGCGCCGACACCCCGGACGACTCCGCCTCCTGGTTCGACGGCTCCCCCGCTCCCGCGGTCGAGGCCACCTCGTCCGGCCTGTTCGACACCTCGTCCGCAGCGCTGAACGGCCCCACCGGCCGATTCGGAACGGCGCCCGCCGCCGAGCCCGTCACCGAGACCGAGCTCGAACCGCCGACCGGTCCCGTCGCCGTCGTCGACCCCGGCGCCCACCCGACGGGCGCCTACCGCGCCCCACCGGCGACCGGGCAGGCCACCGGGACGTTCGCCACCGGCACCCACCGCGCGCCCACCGCGAACGCCCGGCCCACCGGCGCGTTCCCCACCGGCGCCCACCGGGCCCCGACCGGCGGCCAGGCCACCGGCACCTTCGCCGCCGGACCGGCGACCGGCATCCACCGCACCCCGCTCGCCGCGAGCCCGGCCGACGCCGACACCAACCGGTTCGCCGCCGTCGAGCCGGCGTCCGCCCGCACCGGCACCGCCCTCGCCGAGCGCCCCGCCCCCACCACGGGCGGCCGGCGCCGCGCCCCCGAGCCCGCGCGCACGTCGTCGGGCGGGCTGGCCCGCGCCGCGGTCCTGACCGTCCTGGTCGCCCTGCTGGGCGGCGGTGCCACCGCCGTGGCGATGGACAAGACCGTCACGCTGATCGTCGACGGCAGCGAGCGCACCCTGCACACGTTCGCCTCCGACGTCGGCACCGCGCTGGCCTCGGCCGGCATGGTGCCCACCCCGCAGGACCGCATCTCGCCCGCGCCCGCCACCGACCTGGTCGACGGCGACGAGATCATCGTCGAGCGCGCCCGCCCGCTCACCCTCGTCGAGGGCATGTCCGAGCGCCAGGTGTGGACCACCGCCGACTCGGTCGACGAGGCCCTGCGCGGCCTCGGCGTCGAGGTCAAGCCCCTGCAGATGTCGGCCGACCCCGGCTCGATCATCCCGCTCGCCGGCATGTCGCTGGAGCTGCGCATCCCGCGCTCGGTCACCCTCGCCGACGGCACCGCCGCGCCCGCCCCGCTCACCACCACCGCCGGCACCGTCGGTGGCCTGCTCGCCGAGAGCGGCATCGAACTCGGCCCCGACGACGTCTCCGTCCCCTCCGGCGACACCCCACTCGTCGACGGCACCGCGGTCCAGGTCGTGCGCAACGGCATCGGCGAGGTCGTCGTGACCCGCGAGATCCCGGCCCCCGAGCAGATCATCGAGGACCCGGAGATGCCCCGCGGCGAGAAGGAGGTCGTCGAGGACGGCAAGCCGGGCGAGCAGACCGCGGTCATGCGCGTCCACGTGCAGAACGGCCAGGAGGTCCGGCGCGAGCAGATCCGCGCCGGCGGCACCACGGCCCCCGAGCCGCGGGTCATCCGGGTCGGCACCAAGGAGCCGACCGCCGAGGAGGAGGCCGCCATCGCCGACGGCACCGCCCCCGCCGTGGCCAACAAGGAGACCTGGGAGCGGCTGGTGCAGTGCGAGGCCACCGGCAACTGGGCGATCAACACCGGCAACGGCTACTACGGCGGCCTGCAGTTTGACGCCCGGACGTGGAAGGCCTACGGCGGCGACGCCTACGCGCCCCTACCCCACCAGGCGAGCCCCGAGGAGCAGATGGCGGTGGCCGACAAGGTCGTCGACGACCGCGGCGGCTTCGGCGCCTGGCCCGCCTGCGCCCGCAAGCTGGGCCTGCCCCGCTAGTTGTACTGACCGGACAGGTTGGTCAACCTGGTGATGGGCGGGACCCGTCCGATGGCGGTGTGGGGTCTGTGATGGTTGTACTCGTGGATCCAGCCCGGTAGGGCCTTTCGTCGCTGCGACTCGCTGGT
>NZ_JAHDTH010000130.1 GCF_018531445.1 Pseudonocardia lacus | reverse complement strand
CGGGCGGCCGCGCAGCAGCCCGAGCAGCTCCCGGGCGGCGCGCAGCCGCGGCGAGGGCGGCGGGGCGGTCACCGGCCCACAGTACGGCCGGATCCCGTCCCCACCAGCCCCGTTCCCGAACGGATCGGTCGTTCTGCCGATGCCCCGCGCCGCCGCGCGGGGCTAGCGTGCCGGCGCACCCGCGGCGGAGCGGGGCGAGGAGGAACCATGCGGATCGACGAGTACGCCGCCCACGACGCCACCGCCCTCGCCGGGTTGATCCGCGACGGAGAGGTGAGCGCCGCGCAGGTGCAGCAGGCCGCCGCGGCCGCGATCGACGAGGTGGCGGGCGAGCTGAACCCGCTGGTCGGGAAGCGCTTCGCCGAACCGCTCGCGCACGACGCCGCCGGCCCCTTCGGCGGCGTCCCGTTCGCGATCAAGGACCTGGTCCTGCACGCCGAGGGCGTCGCGCAGCGGGCGGGCAGCCGGCTGCTGGGCCCCGGCGTCCCGATGCCGGCCGACAGCTACCTGATGCGCCGGTTCCGCGCGGCCGGGCTGGCCGCGATGGCCGTCACCGCGACCCCGGAGCTCGGCTTCAACGCCAGCACCGAGCCGGTCGCCACCGGGGCGGTGCGCAACCCGTGGGACACCACCCGCAGCCCCGGCGGCTCCAGCGGCGGCTCGGCGGCGCTCGTCGCGGCGCGGGCGCTGCCGGTGGCGCACGCCAACGACGGCGGCGGCTCCATCCGCATCCCGGCCGCGGCGTGCGGGCTGGTCGGGCTCAAGCCGACCCGGGGTCGCACCACCGTCGGCCCCGACTACGCCGACCCGCTGCTCGGGCTGGGCATCGAGTTCGCGCTGACCCGCACCGTGCGCGACTGCGCGGGCCTGCTCGACGCCGTGCACGGCAGCGAGCCGGGAGACCGCTACCTGCTGCCCGCGCCGCAGGGGTCGTTCGCCGAACTGGCGCGCGCCGGCAGCCGCCCGCTGCGCGTCGCGGTCAGCACCACGCCCCTGTCCGGTACGGGCACGGTCGACCCGGAGTGCGTCGCCGCGGTCCGCCGGGTGGCCGACGCGCTGGCCGGGCTCGGCCACACCGTCGTCGAGGCCGCGCCCGCGCTCGACGCGGAGGCGTTCGACGAGGCCAACCTGATCGCCTGGTGCAGCTTCCTGGCCGACGGCGTCGACGGGCTCGCCGCCGCGCTGGGCGTCACCCCCGGCCCGGACACGCTGGAGGCCACCACCCTGGCCTGCGCCGAGCACGGCCGCGCCCTGCGCGCGACCGACATCTACGCCGCCGACCGCGCCTTCAACGCCGCCACCCGGACCATGGCCGCGTTCCACCAGGAGCACGACGTGCTGCTGACCCCGACGATGTGCGCGCCGAACACCGAGCTCGGGCACCTGGACGCGAACGACCCCGACCTCGACGCGCGCGGCTGGTACCACCGGATCTTCGCGTTCGCCGGCTTCACGGCGCTGTCCAACGTGACCGGGATGCCGGCGATCTCGCTGCCGCTGGCGACCTCCGAGCGGGGCTGGCCGATCGGGGTGCAGTTCGCGGCGGGGCTGGCCCAGGAGGCGACGCTGCTGGCGCTGGCCGCGGACCTGGAGCGGGCGCTGCCCTGGGCCGACCGCCGCCCGGCCGTCCTCGCCGGCTGATGCGGTGACCCGACCGCTCGCGGTGTCGTCACCGCTCGCGGAGTCTTCGCAGGGGCGGTGTAGCCGGCGCAGAGTGCACAGCACCTGCGAGGACTACGGGGAGTCTGCGAAGACGGCGTCGACCGCGCCGCGCAGCCGCCGGCGCGCTGCGGCTCCCGGTGCCGGCCCTCAGTGCAGCTCGGACTCCGCGGGGTACTGCACCGAGATCGACTCCTCGGCCACGCCGAGTGCCCGACCCAGGATGCCGCGCATGATCGGCGGGGGCACCAGGCAGTCGGCGCAGGCCTGCGGGCCCGCGGTGATCCGCGCCAGCACGTCGGTGCCCGCGCGGGTCACCTCCAGGCCGTAGTCGTCGGCGGCCAGCGTGCGCCGCAGGTCCGCCAGGGCACGGTCGTCGCCGTCGGCCGGGCTCCCGGCTGCGCTCTCGGTCACGGGGTGGTCCTCTCGGCGGCGTCGGCGGGGGCGTCGGCCCCGGTGGGCGTGCCGGGTTCGATCGGGAAGTGGCAGGCCACCCGGTGGTCGGGCGCCCGCTCGACCAGCACGGGCTCCTCCACCGCGCACCGCTCCCGCGCCCGGGGGCAGCGCGTGCGGAAGCGGCAGCCCGAGGGCGGGTCGAGCGGGGAGGGCGGCTCGCCGGCCAGCGGCGCCGGACGGCGCGGGCGCCCGGTGCGGGCGTCCAGGCCGGGGATGGAGTCCAGCAGGGCGGCGGTGTAGGGGTGGCGCGGGCCGCGGTAGAGCGCCTCGGCCGGGCCGACCTCGGCCAGCTGCCCCAGGTGCATCACCGCCACCCGGTCGCTGACCTGCTTGACCAGCGCCAGGTCGTGGGAGATGAACAGGTAGCTCAGGCCGAGCTCGCGGCGCAGTCGCTCGAACAGGTTGAGCACCTGGCTCTGGATCAGCACGTCCAGCGAGGACACCGCCTCGTCGCAGATGACCAGCGCCGGGTTCAGCGCGATGGCCCTGGCGATCGCGACCCGCTGGCACTGGCCGCCGGACATCTCGTGCGGGCGGCGCCTGCCGTAGACCGAGGGGTCGAGCCCGACCATGTCGAGCAGCTCGGCCACCCGCGGCCCGCGGTCGCGCACCCCGTAGCCGCGCAGCGGCTCCTCGACCAGCTCGCTGACCCGCCAGCGCGGGTTCAGCGAACCGTACGGGTCCTGGTAGACCATCTGCATCTCGCGGCGGGCGCGCACCAGCGCGCGCCGGCGCAGCCGGGTCAGGTCGGTACCCTCGAAGACCACCGAGCCCGACCGCGGTGGCGGCGCCTGGATCACCGAGCGGGCCAGCGTGGACTTCCCGGAACCGGTCTCCCCGACCACGCCCAGCGTCTCCCCCGCCCGGATGTCGAACGAGACGCCGGAGAGCGCGTGCACGGTCCCGCCGCGCACCCCCCCGGCCGCCCGCACCGGGAACTCCTGCACCAGGTCGCGGGCGCTGAGCAGCTCCTCGCCGGGGCGGCGGCCGTCGACCGGCGCGGTCCCCTTCTCCAGCGTGGTCACACGCCCTCCTTCACGGGTGCGTCCGGCAGGGGGTGCCAGCACGCCCACCAGTGGCCGGGTTCGTGCTCGCGCAGCGGCGGGCCCTCGGCGCACTCGTCGGTGGCCGACGAGCAGCGCGGCCGGAACGGGCAGCCCCCCGGCAGCGCCGACAGGTCCGGTGGCTGCCCGGGCACCACCGGCAGCAGCGAGTGCGGCTCGCGCTCCAGGCGCGGGATCGCCCCCAGCAGCGCCCCGGTGTAGGGCATCCGCACGTGCGCGAACAGGTCGGCGGTGCGCGCCCGCTCGACGACCTGGCCCGCGTACATGACGACGACGTCGTCGGCGTAGCTCGCGGCCAGCCCGAGGTCGTGGCTGATCAGCACGATGGCCGTGCCCAGGCGCTGCTGCAGCTCCAGCAGCAGCTCCATGATCTGGGCCTGGGTCGTGACGTCCAGCGCGGTGGTCGCCTCGTCGGCGACCAGCAGGCGGGGCTCGCCGGCCAGCGCGATCGCGATCATCACCCGCTGCCGCATCCCCCCGGAGAGCTGGTGGGGGTACTCGTGGAAGCGCCGCTGCGGGGCCGGCAGGTGCACCATCGCCAGCAGCTCGACGGCGCGCCGGTGGGCGGCCGCCTTGTCCAGGTCGGAGTGCGCCCGCACGGCCTCGGCGATCTGCACGCCGATCCGCATCGTCGGGTTGAGCGAGCGCGCCGGGTCCTGGAAGACCATGGCGATGTCGGCGCCGCGGTGGCGGCGGGCCTCCCGCTCGGACAGCCCGACCAGCTCGGTGCCGTCGAAGCGGGCCGAGCCGCTGACCCTCGCCGTCGACGGCAGCAGGCCCATCAGCGCCCGCGCCGCCACGCTCTTGCCCGACCCGGACTCGCCGATGATCGCCAGCGTCCGGCCCGGCGCGAGCGAGTAGCTCAGCCCGTTGACCGCGTGCACGGTGCGCCCGCGGCCGACGAAGCGGACCCGCAGGTCGTCGACCACCAGCAGCGGTTCGGCCGGGTCCGGCGCGGGGCCCCGCACCGGGGCGTCGGCGGTGGCGGTGCCCAGCACGTCCTCGCGCTGCGCCACCGGTTCGCTCGCCAACTCGCTCATCGCACTCCCTCGCTAGCGCTCGGTCGGCGCTGCGCGGGCGCTGTGCTGGATGATTCGCTCGCGGGCTCGCTCATCGGCCACTCCAGCGGGCGCGCAGTGTCTCCCCCAGCAGGTTGAACGCCAGCACGGTCACGAACAGCGCCACGCACGGCCACACCACCAGCATCGGCGTGGCCGACAGGCTCTGCTGGCCCTGGGCGATCATGTTGCCCCAGCTCGGCGCGGGTGGCGGGATACCCAGTCCGAGGAAGCTCAGCGCCCCCTCGATGACGATCACGATGCCCATCCCGAGCATGCCGAACGTGATCAGCTGGGGGGCGATGTTGGGCGCGACGTGGCGGGCCAGCACCCGCCACCCCGGCGTCCCGCACAGCTGCGCGGCGGCCATGAACGGCAGCTCCCGCAGCCGCAGGGTGGCCGCGCGGGAGATCCGGGCGAACGCCGGGATGCTGAAGAACGCCAGCGCGAGCACGGTGTTGGTCTGGGAGGCGCCCAGGCTCTGCGCCACGGCCAGGGTCAGCACCAGCGACGGGAACGCGATCAGCACGTCGAGCACCCGCATGATGACGGTGTCGGTCGCGCCGCCGAGGTAGCCCGACAGCGCGCCGAGGGTGCCGCCGACGGCGAGGCCCAGCAGGTTCACCGCGACCGCGACGGTCAGCGAGGACTGTCCGCCGTGCAGGATGCGGGAGAAGATGTCGTTGCCGTTCGGGTCGGTGCCCAGCAGGTGCCCGGGCGAGCCCGCGTCCAGGTAGGACTCGAGCACGCTGCCGCCGACCGGTGGCGGCACCGGCAGCACCAGCGGCCCGACGAAGCAGGCCAGCACGACCAGCGCGACGACCCCGGCCGGCACGGCGATCTCCAGGTTGCGCAGCCACCACGCCCCGGCCCGACCCCCGACGGGCCGGGACGCGACGGTGGCCGTCGCGGCGTCAACGACTGCCATAGCGGATCCTCGGGTCGAGCACGGCGTAGAGCAGGTCGGCGAGCAGGTTCGCCAGCACCGCGACGATCGCGAACACCAGCACGCAGGCCTGCACGACGACGAAGTCGCGGGTGTTGATCGCCTGCAGCATCAGCTGCCCGATCCCGGGCAGGGCGAAGATCTGCTCGACGATGACGGTGCCGCCGATCAGCGTGCCCAGGTTGAGCCCGACGACGGTGATCAGCCCGAACGACGAGTTGCGGAACGCGTGGCGCAGCAGCACCTGGCCGGGCCCGATGCCCTTGGCCCGGGCGGTGGTCACGTAGTCCTCGCCCTGCAGCTGGTCGACCAGGTCGCCGCGCAGGAACCGGGTGTAGAAGCAGAACAGCGGGAACGCGATCGCCGCGACCGGCAGCGCCATCGAGTGCAGGTTGCCGGCCACGCTCTCCGACAGCGGCACGAACCCGATCGCCGGGAACAGCGCCAGCTCCACCGCGAACAGCAGCACCAGCAGCAGCGCGAGCACGTAGTTCGCCACCGACAGCCCGGTGATCGAGACCAGCATGCTGACCCGGTCGAACATGCGGCCCGGCTTGTAGGCGGCCAGCAGCGCCACCGGGATGGCCAGCCCGAGCGAGACCACGAAGGCCAGCCCGACCAGCTCCCCGGACACCGCCAGCCGCTCGCCGATCTGCGAGGTCACCGGCTGCCCGCTGACCAGCGAGGTGCCCAGGTCGCCGGTGACCGCCGAACCCAGCCAGCCCAGGTAGCGCACGTAGCCGGGCTGGTCGAGGCCGAGCTGCTGCTCCAGCGTCCGGACCTGCTCGGGCGTCGCCTCGGGGCCGAGCAGCTGCTGGGCGGCGTTGCCGGGGATCAGGTTGAGCACCCAGAACGTCAGCACGCTCACCCCGAGCAGGATCGGCACGGCCATCAGCAGCCGCTTGCCGACCAGCCGGGCCCCCGGTGAGGCCAGCAGCGCCGCCAGCCTCCCCGGGGCCCGGTCGG
Source organism: Pseudonocardia lacus (assembly GCF_018531445.1). Classification (GTDB taxonomy): domain Bacteria; phylum Actinomycetota; class Actinomycetes; order Mycobacteriales; family Pseudonocardiaceae; genus Pseudonocardia; species Pseudonocardia lacus. The sequence goes on along the minus strand of NZ_JAHDTH010000130.1, from coordinate 17,038 downwards.
CGTCCGCGCCGGGCCGGGTCGCCACCGTCACTGCGGCGCCGCCCGCCAGACCTCGTCCCAGAGGATGCCGGCGTTCACCACGATCGGCGGGATCTTGGTGGTGAGCCCCGGCCCGTGCACCCCCTCGGTGGCCAGGTTGGCCGCGGCGAACGCCAGCCCGAACGGGGCGTAGGCGTTGTCGCTGATGTACTTGCCGGCCTCGGTGTACAGCCGCGCCCGCTCGGCCTGGTCGACGGTGGCCGCGGCGTCGTTGAGCATCTGGTCGAGCGCCGGGTCGGCCACGCCGCTGAACGGCGAGGTGGAGGAGAACCGGAACGCCACGCCCACCCCGGAGGCCGGGTCCCAGGCGCCCGCGGTCTGCAGCATCGCCTGCCACTGGTTGGAGTTGAACTGCTGGACCAGGGTGGACAGCTCGTAGGTCTCGGTGGTGACCGTGATGCCGGCCTCCTGCCACTGGGTCTGCAGCGCGGTCATCACCTGCTGGGCGACGTAGGCGCGCAGGGTCCCGAGGTTGACCGTCAGCCCGCCCAGCTCGGCCACCAGCTGCTTGGCCCGCTCGACGTCGTGGCCCTGGTAGCCCTCGACCTTCTCCTGGTGGAACAGCCCGCCGGGCCCGGTGAAGGTCTGGCTCACCGGGTAGAGGCCGCGGAACAGGCCCTGGGCGATGGCCTCGAAGTCGGTGGCGGCGTAGATGGCCTCGCGGGCGCGCGGGTCGACGAAGGGCCCGTCCTTGGTGTTGAGCTGGATGACGTAGGGCGAGGTCGGCGGCTGCACGGTGACGGTCATCCGGCCCTGCTGCTGGGCGGCCTCCAGCAGCGGGGTGGTGCTCAGGCCCTCGTAGGCCTGCGCCTGGCCGGCCAGCAGGGCCTGGTAGGCGGGCTGGTCGCCGCCGATCGACTGGAAGGTCAGCTTGTCCAGGTAGGGCAGGCCCTCCTTGAAGTAGGTCGGGTTGCGCTCCAGCACCAGCTCCGAGGACAGCTGGTTGGACACCACCGTGAACGGTCCGGCCCCGACCGGCGTGATCTTGAACTGCTCCTCGCCCTGCTGCTGCAGCGCCGTCGGCGAGACGATCCAGTTGGTGTTCGACACCGGGAACGAGTTGATGACCGCGGCGAAGGGCCGGGTGAACGTCAGCCGGATCGTCTGCGGGTCGACGACGGTGATCCCGTTCTCGGCCAGCGGCCAGCGCGGGTTGCAGGTGCAGGTCGAGTTGACGGCGCGGGTGAAGTTGAAGGCGACGGCCTCGGCGTCCATCGGCGTGCCGTCGCTGAACGCGATGCCGGGCCGGATCTTGAGCTGCACCGTCCGGCCGTCGTCGAGCAGCTCGTAGCTCTCGGCCTGGTTCGGCTCGACGCGCGCGTTCGAGCCGTCGTCGTCGGCGGCGAGCCGGAACAGCCCGCCGTAGATCGCCGACATCTGCGAGACGTTCGCGCCGCCGGTCGTGCTGGTCGCCGGGTCGAGGCCGGTCGGCCAGCCGCCGGCGAAGGCCACGTCCTCCAGCACGGTCAGCTCGCCCCCGCGCTGCGGCGGGCCGGCCGCCGCAGCGTCGGGCGCGGGCGCGCCACCACCGCCCCCGCCGCACGCCGCCACGCCGATCAGGGCCGCAACCAGGGCGGCCGAGTACCGCAACCGCAGCCGTCTCATGTCGTTCTCCTGGGTCCGAGGTCCGTGGTGGAGCCGTGACCGGGCTCACTCAACGGCGTCCAGCGTCGGGGAGCCGGACCGCCGGGGCAGACCCCGCTTTCGCGGGGCGGAAGACAAGTCCGCGACGGACGTCCCGGTCCGGTTGCTCCCGGGGGCGCTTGTGACGGCGGGCCGCGCACCGTGAGACTTGGGGCGCAAGGACGGGCGCTGGACGAAGGAGTCGGCGTGGGCGAGCTGGCGGTTACGCAGGCACGGACGGGGCGGCGCGCCGAACGGGACGCGGAGCGCGGCGCGGACCGGGAGGCGTGCCGGGACGCTGCGGCGCCGCCGGCGCAGGGCCCGCGACCGCGGCCGACCGCGGCGGGTCGGGTGCTGTCCGTGCTGGACGCGTTCGGCCCCCGGCACCGCACCCTGTCGTTGAGCGAGATCGCCCGCCGGGCCCACCTGACCCTGCCCACCGCGCACCGGCTGGTGGGCGAGCTGGTCAGCTTCGGCGCCCTGGAACGCGACCCCGCCGGGCGCTACGCGGTGGGCCTGCGGCTGCTGGAGCTCTCGGCGCTGGCCCCGCGCGGGCTGGAGCTGCGCGAGGTCGCCTTCCCCTACCTCGACGACCTGCATCGCACCACCCGCGGCAACGTGCACCTGGGCGTGCGCGACGGCGTCGAGGTCGTCTACGTCGAGACGATGCGCGCCCGCACCCGGCACCCGATCAGCAGCCGGGTCGGCGACCGCTGGCCCATGCACGCCTCGGGCATGGGCCTGGTCCTGCTCGCCTACGCCGAGCGCGAGCTGCAGGAGCAGGTGCTGGCCGGCCCGCTGGAGCGCTTCACCGAGCTGACCGTCACCGACCCCGGCGAGCTGCGCCGCTCGCTGGCCCAGATCCGCCGCTGCGGGGTGGCGGTGGCCCGCGGCCAGATCACCCTGCCCAACCTCGCCGTCGCCGTGCCGGTGCACGGCGCCGACGGCGAGGTGGCCGCGGCGATCTCGGTGGTGGTGGAGGCCGAGCGGGCCCGCCCCCGCGAGCTGGCCGCCGCCCTGAAGCAGGTGGCCACCGCGATCACCCGCTCGATCTCCGCCCGGGTCGGCTAGAAGCGGTCCCGGCTCAGCGGGCGGACTGGGTGCCCAGCCAGCGGAAGGCGTTGCGCCAGGTGACGTCCTCCAGCTGCTCGGGGGTCAGCTCGACGCTGCGCACGGTGGCGCCCGCCGGCTCCTCGCGCGGCATCGCCGGGTAGTCCGAGCCGACCAGCAGGCGGTCGGCGCCGAGCAGGTCGACCAGGTAGCGCACGGCGCGCCGGTCGAAGACCGCGCCGTCGTACCAGAACCGGCGGGCCAGCTCCAGCGGCGCCGGGCCGACGTGCGCGATCGCCCGGTCCGGCTTCGCCGGCTCCTCGTTCCAGGTGCCGGCCCAGAAGTACTGCGCGCGCGGCAGCATCATCGCCAGCCCGCCCGCCCCGTGGCTGAACGAGATCCGCAGGTCCGGGCAGGCCTCCGCGGTGCCGCCGGCGATCATCGACGCGGCCGCCATCGCCCCCTCCAGGCCGACGACGTACGTGCCGGCCGCGCTCTTGGGCAGCCGGTCGGTGGCCGCGGGCATGGCGTGCACGAAGACCGGCAGGTCGAGGCGCTGGGCCTCGGTGAAGAAGCCGCGGAAGCGCTCCTCGCCGATGGAGGCGCCCAGCACGTTGGAGGTGATCTCCACCCCGCACAGGCCCTGGTCGCGGATGGCCTTGAGCTCCGCGGCCGCCGCGTCCGGGTCCTGCATGGGGACCATCCCGAACCCGATCAGCCGCCCGGGCGCGGCCGCCGAGAGCGCCGCGGTGAACTCGTTGACGTGCCGGGCCAGCGACAGGCCCTCCGCGGCGGGCAGGTCGTAGCGCAGCAGCGGCGGCATCGGGCTGAGCACCTCGACGTCGACACCCTCGGCCTCCTGCTCGGCGACCCGGCGCTCGGCGTCGAAGAACACGTCGCGGGCGCGGTACCGCAGCGCGCCCCAGAGCAGTTCGCGCGCGCTGTCGCCGTCGATCGGCTCCATGCGCGGGAAGCACTCCGGGGCGCCGGCCGGGTAGTCCCGGGGCAGCACGTGGGTGTGCGCGTCGACCAGCACTGGTCCTCCTAGGAGCCGTTCGGGTGGACGGAGACGTGGACGGCGAGCTCCCCCTCGACCTCGCCGCCCGCGGTGCGCAGGGCCAGCTCGGTGTCGTCGAGGCCGAAGGTGTGGGTGTGCAGCTCCTCCAGCGGGAACCGGCGCGACTCGATGATCGCGATCGCGTCGGCGTAGCCCTTGGCGTCGACGCCGTAGGCGCCGCGCACGGTGAGCGCCCGGTTGATGACCAGGTCGGTGCGCAGCGGCACCTGGGCGTTGCCCTTGAGCCCGGCCAGCACGACGGTGCCGCCGTGCTTGGCGGCCAGCAGCGCCTGCTCGACCGGCGCGTGGGCCATCGGGGTCAGCTCCAGCACCACGTCGGCCCCGGCGCCGCCGGTCAGGTCGTTGACCGCCTCGACGACGTCGACGCCGTCGGGCCCGTCCACGGTGAGCGTGTGGTCGGCGCCGAAGCGGCGGGCCAGCGCCAGCTTGTGCGCGTCGGCCTCCAGCCCGGTGACGACGACGGTGCCGGCCCCGGCGGCCTTGGCCGCGATCACCGAGGCGATCCCGCGCTGCCCGGCGCCGAGCACGACGACCGTGTCGCCCAGCCCGGCCCCGCCCAGGTGCACCGCCCAGCGCACCCCCGCGCCCAGCGGGTTGAACATGACGGCCAGCTCGGCCGGCAGGTCCTTGTCGACCTTGTGCAGCACGGCGCCCGGGGTCAGGTACAGGTGCTCGGCGAACCCGCCCCACAGGCTCGGCGCCACGTCGATCGGGGTGACCCCGTGCCCGAAGCGGCGGTGCCGGCAGGACTGGTAGCGCCCGGTCAGGCAGTCGTGGCAGGACCGACAGGGGACGATGACCTCCAGCGCCACCCGGTCGCCGGGCTGCACGCCCCAGCGCTGCGCGGCCTTCTCCCCCACCTCCTCGACGATCCCCAGCGGCTCGTGGCCGGGGATCGTCGGGCCGCCGCGCATCCCCATGTGGCCGCGGAACATCTCCACGTCGCTGCCGCAGATGCCGTTGGCCTCCACCCGCAGCAGCCCGTCGTCGGGGCCCAGCGGCGGGCGCGGGAACTCGCGCAGCTCGATCGTGCGGGGCGCGGTCTGCACGGCGGCCCGGACCATGTCAGTCACGGCTGGCTCCTTGCGCTGGGGACGGGCTGGGTGGCGGGTCCTGCGGCCCGGGCAGCGGGAACGCCGAGAACCCCCCGCCGTCCAGCACCAGGGTCTGCGCGGTGACGTAGCCGGCGTCCTCGCCGGCCAGGTAGGCGACGGCGGCCGCGATGTCCTCGGGCAGCCCGACCCGGCCCACCGGGATCCGCCGGCCGCGCGCGGCCAGGGTGGCGTCGACGTCGAGCGCCGGGTCGGGGTCGAGGATCGCCCGGCTGGTGCCCACCAGCCCGGGGCAGATCGCGTTGACCGTGATGCCCCAGGCCGCGACGTCCATGGCCAGCGACCGGGTCAGCCCGATCACCCCCGCCTTGGACGCCGAGTAGGCGGTGCTGAACGGCGCCGCCGACAGCCCGGCCATCGACGAGATCGACACGATGCGCCCGTACCGCTGCCGGCGCATGACCGGCACCGCGGCCCGGCACATCAGGTAGGTGCCGGTGAGGTTGACCCGGATCAGCCGGTCCCAGACCTCCAGCGGCACCGCCTCGATGTCCGCGCGGTCGGGGCCCTGCGGCGCGGCGGCGTTGTTGACCAGCACGTCGAGCCGGCCGAACGCCTCCACGGCGGTGTCGACCAAGCGCTGGGCGTCGTCGGGCTCGGCGATGTCGCCCAGCGCGGCCTCGACGGTGCCGCCGGCGGCCCGGATCTCGGAGACCAGCTCGTCGAGGCCGTCCCAGCGGTTGCGCTCCAGCACCCCGGCGCGCTCCTGGCGGGTGTTGAGCACGCCCGCCTTCTCCCGGTCGCTGACCAGCACGGCGTACCCGGCCCCGGCCAGGCGGTGGGCGATGGCCTGGCCCATCCCGTCGCGCTTGCCGCAGCCGGTGACCAGGGCGATGCGGGTCACTTTGCGACCTCGGTGATCGGCGGGCCGGGCGGGAAGCGCCGCGGCGGTCCGCCCTCCACGGTCAGCGTGTGCCCGGAGACCCAGCGGGCCCGGTCGGAGAGCAGGTACAGCGCCGCGTGCGCGATGTCCCACGAGGTGCCCTCGGTGCCCAGCCCGATCCCCTGCCGGCGCCGCTCGCGCATGTCCTCGGACATGTTCCGGGCCGCGAACGCGCCCCAGATGGCCCCGACCCGCACCGTGTTGACCCGGATGCCCTGCGCTCCCAGGGTGGCCGCGGCACCGACGGTGAGGTTCTCCAGCCCGGCCTTGGCGACGTTGTAGACCATGCCCGGCCCGCGCGCCGAAGCGCCGACCGAGGAGACGTTGACGATCGCCGCGCCCGGCGGCAGCACCGGGACCGCGTGCCGGGTGACCTGCCAGGCCGATTTGAGGTTCAGCGACATCAGCTCGTCCCAGCGGTCCGGGCCGACGTCGAACAGGCCGGCGCGGTCGCCGACCGCCACGTTGTTCATCAGCGCGTCGAGCGCCCCGAAGCGCTCGACGACCTCGGCCACCGCCCGCCCGCAGGCGGCGTCGTCGGTGACGTCGGCGATCACGGCGTGCGCCTCGCCGCCGTCCTTCTCGATCCGCTCCACGCTCACCCGCGCCGCGGCGGGGTCGCGGTCGAGCACCGCGACCCGGGCGCCGTGCCCGGCCAGCACGACCGCCGTGGCGTACCCGACGCCGGGCAGCGTGCCGTTCTGCCCGCCGCCGGTGACCAGCGCGGTGCGCCCGCGCATCCAGCCGGGGCCGGCGTCGGCGAAGGGGTCGGTCAACGGGTCCGTCGGGTCCGTCATGCGCCGACCTCCGCCCGTTCGCGGGCCCGCACGGGCACGGCCCGCCCGGACCAGTCGGAGAAGATCCGCACGACCATCGAGATCCCGGCGTTGCGCGCCCCGGCCACGGCCAGCAGCAGGTTCTTCGGCTCGGCCGAGGCCAGCAGCGGGTCGAAGCCCGCCTCGCGGGTGCCGTCGGCGTGCCGGACGCCCTTGTCGCCGAGCCCGTCCTTGCCCACCGCGGCCAGGTCGGACACCATCCGCCCGCAGTGCTCGGCCAGCCAGGCCCGCACCTCGGCCCGGCCGAAGCCGGCCGCGGCCAGCATCTGGGCGTGCTCGGGGCAGAACACGACGCCGGCCGAGGCGTTGCGGAAGATCCACGCGCCGGTGCGCGAGAGGGTGTCGGCGAAGTCGGCCAGCAACTGCTCCGCACTGGAGGTGTGCCGGTTGTCGACGAACTCGCTGGTGCGCAGCAGGGTCGCCGACACCGCCGAGACGCCCGGCCCGACCCCGGCCTCGACCGAGAGCGGCTCCCACGGGCTCTCGGCCTCGTTCTCGGCGATGCACATCGTCCAGCGCCCGGGCAGGCCCTGGGTGGCCTGCTCCAGCACGTGCGGGCGGATGCCGTAGGCGTTTCGCACGATGAGCCCGATGGCCCGCCCGATCGTCATGTTGGCCCGGAAGCCCGGCCCGAACACCCCGCCCGCGCCGTTGATCCCCAGCTCGGTCGCGACCGGTCCGTTGACCACGATCAGCGGGGCCGGCCCGGAGGTGGACTGCCACCCCCCGCCGCCGGTCGAGCGCTCCAGCACCAGCGCGTCCCACGCGGCCAGCACGACCGGGAAGTACTCCGGCCGGCAGCCCGCCATCGCGGCGTTGATCGCGGCCAGCTCCACGGTGACCGAGCGGTCGAACTGCGGGAGGTGGCCGATCACCTCGTCGGGGGCGCGGTCGACGGTGGCCAGGAACCGCTCCAGCAGCGGCCGCGAGACCGGCACCAGCGGCAGCCCGTCCGACCAGCCCTGCTCGTAGCAGTGCTCGATGGCTGCCTGCGCCATGTCCGGGTCGAGGCTGCCCGGGTCGAGGCTGCCCGGGTCGAGGTCGGTCACCGGCTGCCGTCCGTCAGCAGCGCGACCACGTCGGCCACCAGGTGCTTCGCCCGGTCGGCCACCTGCTCGGGGCTGAGCACGGCGACCGGGTGCGCGGTCGTGGCGTAGGCGTAGCCGGGCGCGCCGCGCAGGTCGGCCATGGCGTCGGCGGTGGTGACGAAGGCGTCGCTGCAGATGACCGCGGCGGGCAGGCCGGCCGCCTCGAACACCACGCCGTCGGCGACGGCCGAGGCGCTGCACGACCCGCAGTCGCCCACGCCGGTGATGACGACGTCGCAGCCCTCGACGAACTCGGCGACCAGCTCGTCGGGGGCCGGCAGCGCGAACGCCTGCTTGGTGCGCCGCAGCACCACCTCGGCCGCGCCGTGCTCGGCGACCAGCAGCGCGGCGATCTCGTCGAGCATGCGGTCGGCGTTGTGCTTGGTGTTCTCCAGCAGCCCGATGCGGGCGCCGGTCAGGTCCGGCCGGCGGGCCGCGCGGGGAGCCCCGCCCGGTTCGCGCGGCACCGGTGTGCGACCGGTGGGGTCGAGGATGGCGTTCGGCACGGTGGCCCCCTTCTAACCGGCGAGCCGGGTCAACCGGCTCTTCATCTCCGAGCGCTCCAGCGAGCCGGGCGGGACGAGGGTCACCGCCGCACGCACCGACAGCCGGTTGCGGATCAACGTCTCCAGCTCGCGGCCGAGCACCTCGCGGGCGCCGTCGGCGTCCCCGTCGGCACCGCAGCCCGGACCCCACTCGGCCTCCACCCGCAGCGGCGGCTCGACGCGCGGGCCCTGCCGGGGCAGCACGATCTGCACGGCGCCGGTGGTGCGCGGGTGCAGGGTCTGCACGAGGTCGCGCACCGCGGAGGGGAAGACGTTGACGCCGAGCACGATGAGCATGTCGTCGGTGCGCCCGATGCAGCGGATGAGCGGGGCGCCGTCGGCGCCGACGCCGGTGACGCGCACCCGGTCGCGGGTGCGGAAGCGCACCAGCGGGCAGCACTCGCGGTCGACCGAGGTGTAGACGAGCTCGCCGCTGGCCCCGGGCTCGACGTCGACGGGCTCGCCGGTGTCGGGGTCGATCAGCTCGACGACCACGTGCCGGCCGCCGGTGAACCGCATGCCCGCCGAGGCGGGCGGCTCGCCGAAGATCACCGGGGCCATGTCGGCGTTGCCCAGCCCCTCGGTGACCGTGGCGCCCCACTCGGACTCCACGTGCGCCCGGAACGCCGGCTCCCCGCCACCCGGCTCGCCCCCGACGAAGATCTTCTTCAGCCCGAACTCCTTCGGGTCGCGCCCGGCGGCGCGCAGGTGCTCGGCGAGGTAGCGGGCGTAGGAGGGGGTGGAGTGCAGCGCGGTGACGCCCAGCGTCTCCATCGCCAGCACCGCCTTCTCCGAGGCGCCGGTGCCGACCGGGACGACGGTGGCCCCGATCCGCTCCAGCGCGTCGCGGATGGGCAGGCCCCCGACGAACAGGCCCAGCCCGGCCGCGTGCAGCACGACGTCGTCGCGCTCGGCGCCCATCGTGCGGAAGGCGTTCGCGACCATGTCGGTCCAGGCCGCGGCGTCGCGCCGGGTGACGCCCACCCAGCTGGGCCGACCGGTCGTGCCGGTGGAGGCGTGCACCCGGATGATCTCGGGCATGGCCACCGCGGCGTGCCGGCCCAGCGGCGGCGTGGCGGCCTGCGACTCGCGCAGCATCTGCTTGTCGGTGAACGGGAACGCGGCCAGGTCGTCGAGGCCGGCGAACGCGGCTGAGATGTTCCCCCTGCCGACGCCGTGGGCCGCGAACAGGTCGGCGTAGAACGGCGAGCGCGCCGCCAACCCCTCCAGCTGCCCGCGCAGCAGCTCGGTGACGGCCTCGCGGTCCTCGGGTGCGACGAACGTGCCCATCTCAGACCTCGTGCACGACGACGCCGCGGATGTTCTTCCCGTCGGCGAGGTCGCGGTAGGCGTCGTTGAGCTCGTCGAGCCGGTACTTCCGGGTGATCAGCTCGTCGAGCTTGAGGTCGCCGGAGCGGTACAGATCGAGCAGCTTGGGCACGTCGTAGAGCGGGTTGCAGTCGCCGAACAGGGCGCCGCGCACCTGCTTGGCGTAGAGGATCAGTTGGCCGGCGTGCACCTTCACGGCCCGCTCGTCGATCTTGCCGACGGCCGTGACGGTGACCTTGCCCGACTTGCCGGTCACCTGCACCGCGCTCTGCACGACCTGCTCGGTGAGCACGCCGGGGGTGCAGATGGCGTGGTCGGCGAGCTGGCCGCGGGTGGCGTCGACGACGAAGTCGTGGGCCTCGCCGGCGTCGGCGAAGGTGTGCGTGGCCCCGAAGACCTTGGCCATGTCGCGCTTGAACTCGACCGGGTCGACGACCACCACGTTCTTGGCGCCGGCGTAGCGCGCGCCCTGCACGGCGTTGGAGCCGACCCCGCCGGCCCCGTAGATCACCACCGTGTCGCCGGCCCGCACGCCGGCCGCGTAGACCGCCGACCCCCAGCCGGTGGGCACCCCGCAGCCCACCAGGGCGCCGATCTCGAAGGAGATGTCGTCGGCCAGCGGCAGGCACGCCCACTCCGAGACGACCGCCCGCTCGGAGAACGTGCCCAGCGAGCAGAACCCGCCCAGGTCCTCCTCGCCGAGGTGGAACCGGTAGGTGCCGTCGAGGAACATGCCCGTCGCGGCGTTGAGCCCGGTGACGCACATGTTCTGGTGCCCGGTCGAGCACGGCCGGCAGGAGCCGCAGGCCGGGATGTAGGAGCAGACGATCCGGTCGCCGACCGCCACCCGGCGCACGTCCGGGCCGACCGCCTCGACGACGCCGGCGCCCTCGTGCCCGCCCACGATCGGGAAGCGCACGGGCGCGTCGCCCTGGGTGATGTGGTCGTCGGAGTGGCACAGGCCGGCGGCGTGGAACCGGACCCGCACCTCGTGGGCCTTCGGCTCGTCGAGGGTGAGCTCGGCGATCTCCCAGCCCTGGTGCGCGGCGCGGGCGATGCCGGCGCGGGTGGTGGTCGTCATCGGTGGCTCCCGGTGGGTGTGGACGGGGACGCGGTTCGCGCGAGCCGCGGCAGGACCTCCGCGCCGATGAGCGCGATGTGTTCGAGGTCGTGGATGTCGTAGATGTGCAGGTAGACGGTGTCCGCGCCGGCGCCGGTGAGGTCGTCGAGGTGCTCGACCACCGCGTCCGGCGAGCCGATCGCGGCGTTGCCGCGCATCAGCTCCGAACCGATCACCGCGGCGCGGCGCCGCACCTCGGCGGGCGAGGCGCCGCAGGCCACCGGCACCACCACCGAGCGCCGCGCGGTGCCCGGGTCGCGGCCGATGTCGGCGCAGGCCCGCTCGAACGCGGCGTAGCGGGCGGCGAGCTCGGCGCCGTCGCGGGCCAGCGCCCCGTTGAACTCGTCGGCGAACCGGGCGGCGATCGCGGGCGTGCGCTTCGCCCCGGTCCCGCCGACGATCACCGGCGGCACCGGGTCGGGGCGCGGCGGCGTGCGGTTCTCCGCGACCGAGTAGTGCTCCCCGACGAAGGAGAACGCCTCGCCGAACGGGGTGCGCCACATCCCGGTGACGATCGCGAGCTGCTCGGCGAGCCGGTCGAAGCGCTCGGTGCCCGAGGCCGGGAACGGGATGCCGAACGCGGCGTGCTCGCGCTCGTACCAGCCGGTGCCCAGGCCCAGCTCGACCCGCCCGCCGCTCATCTCGTTGACCGAGGCCACCGCCGCGGCGAGCAGCCCGGGCCAGCGGAACGTCGCCGCCCCGACCAGCGCCCCGAGCCGCACCCGGCTGGTCTCGCGGGCGATCCCGCCCAGCGTCGACCAGCACTCGGTGGGCAGGTAGGTCGGGTCGGCGGGGTCGACGCCCATCAGGTGGTCGGAGCGGAAGAACGCCTCGAAGCCCGCGTCCTCGGTCGCCGTGGCCAGGGCGAGGATGTCGGCGTAGCGGGCGCCGTGGCGCGGCTCCATGAGCACCCGCGTCCGCACCCGGTCAGCCACGGAACGCCACCGTCTTGACCTGGGTGTGCTCCAGCACCGCGTCCGCGCCCATGGTGCGCCCGAAGCCCGAGCGCTTGTAGCCGCCGAACGGGCCGCCGATCACCCCGGCGCCCAGCGCCGAGTTCAGCGCGACCTGGCCGGCCTGCAGCGCCCGGGTGAGTCGCACGGCCCGCCCGATGTCGTTCGTCCAGACCGAGGCGACCAGCCCGTAGTCGGTGCCGTTGGCCACCTCCACGGCCTCGGCCTCGTCCTCGACCGCGATCACCGACAGCACCGGGCCGAAGATCTCCTCCCGGGCGATGCGCATGCCCGGGTCGACCCGGTCGAACAGGGTGGGCTCGACGAAGAAGCCGCTGTCCAGCCCGTCCGGCACGCCGCCGCCGGTGACCAGCTCGGCGCCGGCCTCGCGGCCCAGGCGCACGTAGTCGAGCACCCGATCGCGCTGCTTCGCGTTGATCAGCGGGCCCATCCGCACGCGCTCGGTGCCCGGGCCCACCGTCACCCGGCCCATGTGCTCGGCCAGCCGCTGCACGACCTCGGCGTGCACCGACCGCTCGACGACGACCCGGGAGCCCGCCGCGCAGATCTGGCCGGTGTTGAGGGTGATGCCGGCGACGATCGCGGGCACCGCCTTGTCCAGGTCGGCGTCGGCGAAGAGCACCTGCGGCGACTTGCCGCCCAGCTCCAGGTGCAGCGGGGTGAGGTTGGTCGCGCAGGCCGACATCACCGCCGAACCGGTCGCCGGGGAGCCGGTGAAGCTCATCCGGCGCACCCGCGGGTGGGCCGGGATCGCCGCCCCGGCCTCGGGGCCGTAACCGGTGACGACGTTGAGCACGCCCGGCGGGACGCCGGCCTCGTGGGCCAGCGCGGCCAGCGCCAGCGCGGTGAGCGGGGCGTCCTCGGCCGGTTTGATCACCAGGGTGTTGCCGGCGGCGATGGCCGCGGCGGCGTCGTTGGCGAACATCGGGCCGGGCGCGTTCCACGGGATGACGCTGCCGCACACGCCGTAGGGCTCGCGCAGGGTGAACCCGATCGCGTCCGGGGTGTGGGTGGGCAGCGACAGCCCCTGCACCTTGTCGGCCTGCCCGGCGATGAAGGTGAGGATGCGGGCCATCGGCGGCGGCCCCCAGTGCGGGCGGCCGACCTCACGGCTCTCCAGCGCGTCCAGCTCGGCCTCGTGCTCGCGCACGAGCTGGGCCCAGCGGGCGATGAGCGCGCCGCGCTCGGTCGCGCTGGTGTCGCGCCAGGACGGGAACGCCGCCTCGGCCGCGTCGACGGCCGCGTCGACGTCGGCCGACCCGCCGCGCGGCACCGTCGCGATGACCGCGCCGGTGGCCGGGTCGAGCACGTCAATGGTGCGCCCGTCGGCGGCGGGGACGCGCTGCCCGCCGATGAGCTGCAGCTCGGTGCGCACGCCCGCGCCGGCGCCCCCGCCGGTCGTCTCGGTGATCGTCTCGTTGATCGTCACGTCGCGGCCTCAGTGCTCGTGGACGATGATGCCGCGGATGTTCTTGCCGTCGAGCATGTCCTGGTAGCCCTGGTTGACCTCGTCGAGCCGGTACCGGCGGGTGATCAGCTCGTCGAGCTTCAGGTCGCCCGCCTGCCACAGGCCCAGCAGCCGCGGGATGTCGAACTGCGGGTTGCACTGCCCGAAGATGGCGCCCTGCACCCGGCGCTGGTAGCCGATGAACATCCCGGCCCCGTGGTTGATCGAGCCGTTGCCGACCGCGGTGATCGTCACCTGGCCGGTCTTGCCGACCACCTGCAGCGCCGAGTCGATCACCTCGTCGTGCAGCGAGCCCACCGTGATCAGGGCGTGGTCGGCCAGCTCGCCCCAGGTCTCCTCGACCACGAACGCGTGCGCGCTGGCCGCGTCGGGGAACGTGTGGGTGGCGCCCAGCAGCTCGGCCATCTCGCGCTTGAACGGCACCGGGTCGACCACGACCACGTTCTTCGCCCCGGCGTGGCGCGCGCCCTGCACGGCGTTCGAACCGACCCCGCCGCTGCCGTAGACCACGACCGTCTGCCCCGGGCGCACCCCCGCCGCGTACACGGCGGTGCCCCAGCCCGTCGGGACGCCGCAGGCGACCAGCGCCCCGATCTCGAACGGAATGTCCTCGGCGATCCTGACGCAGGAGAACTCGCTGATCACCGCGCGCTCGGCGAACGTGCCCAGCACGCACATCCCGCCCACGTCCTGGCCCTGGTAGTGGAACCGGAACGTGCCGTCGGCGAACTCGCCGGTCGCCGCGTTCTTGCCGGCGTCGCACAGGTTCTGCCGACCGGTGGAGCAGTACCGGCAGGTGCCGCAGGCCGGGATGAACGAGCAGGCCACGTGGTCGCCCACGGCGACCCGGGTGACGCCGGCACCGATCTCCTCCACCACGCCGGCGCCCTCGTGGCCGCCGACGCAGGGGAAGCGCATCATCGCGTCGCCCTTCTGGATGTGGTCGTCGCTGTGGCACAGCCCGGCCGCGTGGAACCGGACCCGCACCTCGTTCGGGCCCGGCGGGTCCAGCTCCAGCTCGACGATCCGCCACGGCTCGCGCGGCGCGAAGCAGGCCGCCGCGCGGGTGGTCGGCGGCCGGGTCTGCGGCGCCTCGCCCGCACCGCGGGCGGAAGTGGTCGGGGTGGTCATGGGTCGGGCGCCCCCATCGTTCGGTGGTTGGCCGGTGGGCCGTGATCGCCGTGACGGCGCTCACTGCGGCCCTTACGACCCTGCCGGCCGACCCTTCCCGGCGGGAGCGGGTTTCCGCGACGCGAAAGCCGGGCCCCGAAGGACCCGGCTCCCGGTGGCGGACCCGGTGGTCAGGCGACCTCGCGCCCGACCACGGAGTCGTGCCACGGGATCGCGAACCGCTTGGCCCCGTTGACCACGGCGTAGAGCAGGCACCCCAGCACCGCCAGCAGCAGGATCACCGCGAACAACCCCGGCGCGTCGAGCGCGTTCAGGCTGACCACGACGAGGTAGCCCAACCCCTCGTTCCCGCCCAGGTACTCCCCCACGATCGCGCCGATCACGGCGAACACCACCGCGACCTCCATCCCGGCGAACACGTAGGGCATGGTGCTGGGCAGCTCCAGGTCCCGGAACGTCGGCCACCGCTTCGCCCCCAGTCCGAGCATGACGTCGCGGTGCCCGCGCTCGACCGACCGCACCCCCAGCATCACGTTCAGCATGATCGGGAAGAACGCCAGCGTCGCCGCCATGATGATCTTCGAGGTGACGCCGAAGCCGAACCAGATCACGAACAGCGGGATGAAGGCGACCTTCGGCACCACCTGCACCGCCACCAGCACCGGGCGCACCGCCCGCTCCAGCCACTCGGCCCGGCCCAGCACGACGCCGGCGACCAGCCCGAACACCAGCGCGGCCAGGAACCCGACCGCCACCTCGAACAGCGTCACCCCGATGTGGCCCCAGGTGGACGGCGTGCTGAGCAGGTCGACGACGGCCTCGCCGACGGCGGCCGGGGTGGGCAGGGTGAACGGCGAGATGCCGAACACGGTGACGGCCAGCTGCCAGGCCAGCAGGGTCACCAGCAGGACCACCGTGGTCCCGGCCCAGGGCAGCCAGCGGGCCTTCGCGATGGGCTCCATCAGTCCTCCTCGTCGAGCTGGTGGCGCAGCGTCCGCACGACGTGCTGGAAGCCGGGCTCGCTCTCGACGTCGAGCTCGCGCGGGCGGTCGAACCCGACCCGGGTGATCGAGCGGATGCGCCCCGGGCGCGGCGAGAGCAGCACCACCCGGTCGGCCAGGAACACCGCCTCGGTGATCGAGTGGGTCACGAACACGACCGTCGCGCCGGTGGCCACCGAGATGCGCTGCAGCTCCAGGTTCATCCGGTCGCGGGTCAGCGCGTCCAGCGCCCCGAAGGGCTCGTCCATCAGCAGCACCGACGGGTCGTAGCTGAGCGCGCGGGCGATCGCCGCGCGCTGGCGCATGCCGCCGGACAGCTCCCGCGGGTAGGACTTCTCGAACCCGGTGAGCCCGACCAGCCCGCACAGCTCGGCGGCCTTGGCCCGGCGGGTGCGCTTGTCGACCCCGCGCAGCTTGAGCGGCAGCGCGATGTTGTCCTCGATGGAGAACCACGGGAACAGGTTGGCGTCCTGGAAGACCAGGCCGAACTTGCCCAGCGCGGCCGGGTCGCGCTTGCTGCCCTGCCACAGGTCGCGCCCGCCGGCGAGCACGCGCCCGCTGGTCGGGGCGATCAGGCCGGCCAGGATCCGCAGCAGCGTGGTCTTGCCGCAGCCCGAGCGCCCGACCAGCGAGATGAACTCGCCGGGGGCCACCGACAGCGAGATGTCGCTGAGCGCGTGCGTCGAGGCGCCCGCCCTGGCGCGGTAGGTCTTGTCGACCGCCTGCACCTCGAGCTCGGCGGCGCCCTCGGCGGCGAGGGTGCCGGTGCCGCCCTTGTCGAGCGACGGGCTCCCCATCAGCCCTGCCCCAGCAGGTCGTTGGTGAACCAGCCGGCCGGGTCGAGGCCTGCGGACACCAGCCCGACGCTCACCGACTCCTGGTAGACCTGCCCCCACTTGTCCGGGGCGACCTGCATGAGCGAGCCGTTGGCCTGCCAGCTGGCCGTGTAGTCGCGCAGGGTCGCCTTGGCCAGCTCCGGGTCGTCCAGGATCTGGATGTCGTACTGGGAGCCCAGCATCTCCAGCGTCTTGTCCAGCTCGGTGTCGTCGATGACCATCTGCTGCGCGTCACGGACGGCGCGCAGGTAGCGCTGCACGACGTCGCGCTGGGTCGGGTCGTCCACGGCGGCCTGCGAGGTGATGTAGACCTGCGTGCCGGACGCGATCGACTGCGACGGGTCGAGGACGACGACGTCCGGGTTCTGGCCCTGCAGGACGCGCGCGGTGTCCATGCTGACCACGTAGCCGTCGATGCGGCCCTGCCGGACGAGGTCGAACACGCCCGGCGCGACGCCGACGACCTGCTTGGTCACGTCGGTCTCGGCGAGCCCGCCGGTGGCGGAGAGCATGTCGACCAGCGTCTCGCTGGTGCCGCCCTCGGACGGGATGCCGATGGTGCGCCCGCGCAGGTCGGCGGGCCCGTTGATCGGGTCGTCGGCCAGCGAGACCATGCGCAGGGTGGAGACCTGCGACGGCTGCGCGACCACCTTGATCGGGGCGGAGCGCTCGCCGGTGGCGACCATCATCTCGCTGTCGCCGACCCGGGTCAGCAGCCCGCCGCCGGCGATCACGGTCTGGATCGCCTGGGCGCTGCCGCGGGTGACCTGGAACTGCACGTCCAGGCCCTCGCGCTCGAACAGCCCGGCCGCCTTGGCGATGATCTCCGGGGTGAACGTCAGGCTCTCGATCGGCAGGACGTTGAGGAAGGTGACGGGGGTGGGCTCGCCGCCGGCGCCGGTGCCGGTGGTGCCGGGCGCGGCCG
>NZ_JAHDTH010000129.1 GCF_018531445.1 Pseudonocardia lacus | reverse complement strand
TCGCCCGCCGAGCAGGCGGCCGAGCAGGCCGCCGCCGACCTGGCCCTGCTGCGCACCTTCGGCTACGCCGACCCCGGCCTGCGCCCGGAGACCGTCCCGGTGGTGTCGCTGGCCAGCCCGCACGACCCCGAGCCGGAGCCCGAGGTCGCGGGCGCCGCGCAGCCGGTGCGCTTCCGCGTCGCCGGGCACGGGGGCGCCGCGGTCGGCGGCGCCGCCGTCACCCTGCTCGACGACCGGGGCCGTCGGGTCGCGTCGGGCAGGGCGGGCGACGACGGCACCGGCAGCCTCGACGCGCCCCGCCCGGGGGCGTACATGCTGGTGGCGAGCGCGCCCGCGCACCAGTCGGTGGCGGTGGCGGTCACCGTCGTCGACGGCCCGGCCACCGCGGTGGTGGCGCTGGCCCGGTCGGCGTCGGTTTCCGGCGGCGTGTA
Organism: Pseudonocardia lacus; assembly: GCF_018531445.1. Classification (GTDB taxonomy): domain Bacteria; phylum Actinomycetota; class Actinomycetes; order Mycobacteriales; family Pseudonocardiaceae; genus Pseudonocardia; species Pseudonocardia lacus. The sequence continues at coordinate 23,181 of NZ_JAHDTH010000129.1, read as the reverse complement.
CGGCGAGGACGGCCCCATCGCGGGGGCGCGCGTGACGCTCGTGCAGGACAGCGAGATCGTCGACGCCGTCGACTCGGCCGCCGACGGCGGCTTCCGCCTCGACGACGTGCCGGCGGGGGAGTACGGGTTGTCGGTGGCCGCGGCCGGCTGCGAGCCGTTCGCGACGCTGCTGGTGGTCCCGGAGGAGACCGCGGTGCGCCGGGACGTGGAACTCCGGTCCGCGCTCGCGCAGCCCGGCGCCGACGACGCGGGGTCGGAGTTCCCCGACGTGGCGGACCTGCTGCGCGGCGGCGGCGACCAGGACCCACCCCGGAGGTGAGCGGTGCCCGACGACGAGCACACCCCTGACGACCCCGGCGTGCCCCGGGAGGTCGACGGCCGCCTCGACGGCGCCCGCGGCGTGAGCCTGTACTGGCGCGGCCACCTGCCGGCCGGCGAGCCGCGCGGGGTGCTGCTGATCTGCCACGGCCTGGGCGAGCACGCCGGCCGCTACGGCAACGTCGTCGAGGCATTGCGGCCCGACGGCTGGGCCGTCTACGGGCTCGACCACCGCGGCCACGGCCACTCCGGGGGCCGCCGCGCCCACCTGGACCGCTACGCCGACTGGCTGGCCGACTTCGACGCCTTCCGCCGGCACGTCGCGTCGCTGCACCCCGGCCTGCCGGTGTTCCTGCTCGGCCACAGCATGGGCGGGCAGATCGCCCTGGCCTACGCCCTGGACCACCCCGACGACCTGCGCGGGCTGGTGCTCTCGGCGCCCGCGCTGGCCAGCGGCCAGGTGCCGGCGGCCGCGGTCCCGGTGCTGCGGTTGCTCTCGCGCGTCGGGGGTCGGCTGCGCCCGGTCGGCATCGACGTCACGAAGATCAGCAAGGATTCCGAGGTGGTGGCCGCCTACCGCGGCGACACGCTGGTGCACCAGGGCAAGCCGACGCTGGGCCTGATGTCGGCGCTGCTGGACGGCTTCGCCCTGGTGGACCGGGCCGGTGAGCTGACGATGCCGGTGCTGCTGCAGCACGGCAGCCTCGACGTCCTCACCGACCCCGCCGGCACCCGGGCCCTGGACGCCGCACTGCGCGGCACCCAGGACAAGACCGTGCGTTGGTACGACGGCCTCTGGCACGAGATCTACAACGAGCCCGAGCGCGATGGCCCGCTGGCCGACCTCCGCGCCTGGCTCGATGCCCACCGGTAGCCGGGTCGCCGGTGTGATCACGGGCTCGGCCGCCCCGCGTGGCCGCCGACGCCGGAGATCCGGCATCGTGGCAGCGTGACCCGCCCCGATCACGGTGAGATCGCCCGGATCCTGTCCGGCGACGGTCCGATCGGCGTGCTGGGTCCGGTGGCCGAGTGGCCGCCCGAGCTGCGCTCCACCGTCGACCTGCTGCTGGGCTCGGCGCACCCGCTGGCGGTGTGCTGGGGCCCCGACTTCGCGCTGCTCTACAACGACGCCTACGTGCCCGGGGCCGGGCACAAGCACCCCGACGGCTTCGGCGCGCCGATCCGCGCGGTCTGGCCGGAGATCTGGGCGCGCATCGGGCCGCTGCTGGAGCGCGTGCTGCGCACCGGGGAGCCGCAGGGCCGCCAGGACGACCGGTTGGTCATGTACCGGCGCGGGTTCGCCGAGGAGACCTACTGGAACTACTCGTTCAGCCCGCTGCGCACCGCCGACGGCCGGGTCGCCGGTGTGTTCAACGTCACCAGTGAGACGACCCGCCGCGTCGTGGGGGAGCGCAGGCTTCGGTTGCTGGCCCGGCTGGCCGAGGCCGGGCGCGGCGCCGGCTCGGTGGAGCGGGTGCTGCAGCGGATCGCCGAGGTGCTCGACGGGGCGCAGTGGGACGTCCCGTTCGCGGCGCTCTACCGCACCCCGCCCGACCGGGAGGAGGTGCAGCTGGTCGCCACCGCCGGGTTCGGCGACCGGGTCCCCGACCTGCCGGTGCCCGACGTCGTCGGGTTCACGATGGTGGAGCTGCCCGGTGGGCTGGTCAGCGGGCGCGGGGTGCGCTCGACGGTGGCCGCCAGCGCGGCCGTCGCCGACGCCGACGGCCGGCCGGTCGTCGGGGTGCTGCTGGGGGTGCCGCCCGCGCTGCCGTTCGACGCCGACCAGCGCTCCTTCCTGCAGCTCGTCGTCGACCACGTCGCGGCCGCGGTGGCGGTCGCCGACGCGGCGCGGATCCGGGAGCGGCGGTCGGCGACGATCGGCGAGCAGGAGCGGGCCCGGGCCGGGTTCATCGCGGGCTTCGGCGAGGAGTTCCGCACGCCGCTGTCGATGATCCTCGGCCCGGTCGAGCAGCTGCGCGAGCGCGTCCCGCCCGACCTGCGCCCCGACGTCGACGTGCTGGAGCGCAACGCCGCGCGCATGCTCAAGCTCGTCGACGACCTGCTCGACGTCTCCCGCCTGGAGGCGGGCGGGGATGCGGCCGCGTTCGTCCCGGTCGACCTGGGCACGGTCACCGCGGAGCTGGCCGGGCTGTTCCGCTCGACCGCCGAGCGCGCCGGGCTCATCCTGGAGATCGACTGCCCGCCGCTGCCGCGCCCGGTCTGGGCCGACCCGCAGCTGTGGGAGAAGGTCGTGCTGAACCTGCTGAGCAACGCGGTCAAGCACACCTTCGACGGCGGCGTCCGGGTCGAGGTCAGCGCCGACGACGGGTACGCCGAGCTGCGGGTGATCGACACCGGGGTGGGGATCCCGGAGGACGAGCTGCCCCGGCTGTTCGACCGGTTCCACCGGGTGCGCGGGGTGCAGTCGCGCTCGGCGGAGGGCAGCGGCATCGGGCTCGCGTTCGTCCGGCAGGCCGTCGAGCTGCACGGCGGCACCGTCGAGGTGACCAGCACCGTCGACATCGGCAGTGTGTTCATCGTGCGGATGCCGATGGGGCTGGCGCACCTGCCGGCCGAGGCGCTGGCCGCCGCGCCCGACCCCGCGGCGCGCTCGACGAGCGAGGCCGCGGAGCCGTTCCTGGCCGAGGCGCGGCGCTGGTTGCCCGGCGCGGAGCGGGCCGAGCCGCCGGTGCCGGAGCTGCTGGCGCCCGCGGGCGCGTCCGCCGGGCGGGTACTGGTGGCCGACGGCGACCCCGACATCCGCGCCTACATCGCCCGGCTGCTCGCCGAGACCTGGGACGTCCAGGTCGTTGCCGACGGGGCGAAGGCGCTGGCCGCGGCCGCCGCCGACCCACCCGACCTGGTCGTCGCCGATGTCGCCCTGCCCGGACCCGACGACGCCCGCCCCGGCGGGCTGGACCTGGTCCGCGCGCTGCGCGCCGACCCGTCCACCGCCGGGGTGCCGGTGGTGCTCGTGTCGGCCAGCGCCGGCGAGGAGGCGGCCGTCGAGGGCCTGGCCGCGGGCGCGGACGACTACCTGGTCAAGCCGTTCTCCGCGCGCGAACTGGTGGCCAGGGTGGGCAGCCACCTGCAGCTGGGGCGAACCCGGCGGGCCGCCGAGCGGCGCTTCCGCGCCATGGCCGACGCCACGCCCGCGATGATCTGGGTGGACGACGCGGCGGGCGAGCGCCAGTTCGTCAACCGCGGCTGGCTGGACTTCGCCGGGGCCACCGACGCCACCGCCGCCGAGCTGGGCCGGGCCTGGCAGGACCGCATCCACCCGGACGACCGCAGGCGCTACCGGGAGGTCCGCGAGGCCGCCACGGTCGCCGGGGCGCCGTTCGAGGTGGAGTACCGGCTGCGCCACGCCTCCGGCCACCACCGGTGGGTGCTCGACCGGGGCGCCCCGGTCAGCGCCGACGAGCACCCGACGGGGTTCGTCGGCGGCTGCCTCGACGTCGACGCCCAGCACCGCGAGCGCCGGCGCAACCTGCTGTTCGCCGAGGTCGCCACCGCCCTGGACGTCGAGCGCGGCGCGGTCGGCCGGTTCCGGGCGCTGGCCAGGACGCTGGTCGAGCACGGGGTGGCCGACCTCGTGCGCGTGCACGAGCACCACGGCGAGGGGCCCGCGGTCATGCGCGCCGCCGCCGCGGCCGACCCGGCGGTGGAGCCGGCGCTGCTGGCCCACCCCAGCGACGTCGAACTGCTGGCCGAGGTGGCGAGCACCCGCCGGGCTCGCCTCGTCGTCACCGAACCCGACGAGGCGCTCGGCGTGGGCTCGGGGATCGTGGCGCCGCTGGTCGCGGGCGGGCGCGTGCTCGGGTTGGTCGCGCTGGGGCGCGCCGCCGACCGGGTCGCCTTCGACGCCGAGGACCTCGACCTGGTCGTGGAGATCGGCCACCGGGCGGGTGCGGCGGTCGACAACGCCCGGCTCCTGGAGCAGGAGCAGGCGACCAGCCAGCGGCTGGCCCTGCTGCACCGGGCGACCGCCCGCATGTCGGCCGCGGCCACCTCCGAGGAGGTGGCCGCCATCGCCGCCGACCACCTGGCCACCCTGCTCGGCTGCCGGTTCGTCGGGGTCTGGTCGGCGGCCGGCGACGGGCCGCTGCGGCTGATCGCCCGGCACGGCTGGACCGATCTCGTGCCGCGCAGCTGGGACAGCCTCTCCCGACGCGCCAACATCCCGGCGTCGCGCGCGTTCCGCGACCGCCGACCGCTGTGGATCCCGGACGAGAGCACCTGGCAGCGCACGGAGCCGCGCACCTGGCCCGTGGTCCGGGAGGCCGGGATGGTCGCTCTCGGCTTCGTCCCGCTGCTCGTCGGCGACCGCTGCCTCGGGGTGGTCGGGGTCGGCTTCGCCGACCAGCACGACTTCGCCGACGACGAGCGGGCGGCCGCCGTGGCCGCGGTCGAACTGGCCGCGCAGGCCCTCGACCGCGCCGACCTGTACCGCGCCGAGACCTCGGCCCGCCGGGCGGCCGAGCGACTGGGCGCGGTGGCCACCGCGCTCTCGCGCGCGGTCGGGGTGGACGCCGTCGCGCAGGTGGCCGTCACCCACGCCATCGCCGGCACCCAGGCCCGTTCGGCCGTCGTCATGCTGGTCGGCGAGGGCGGGCAGCTGCGGCCGATGGCGGTGCGGGGCTACGACCCCGCGGAGGCGCCCGGCGACCTGCCCGCCGGCGTCGAGCACCCGTTCCGGCACGCGCTGCGCACCGGTGAGCCGATGTGGACGGCCGGTGGCGAGCAGGACGTCTACCCGGTCCACAAGGTCGCGCCGCTGCTGGTCGGCGGTCGCGCCATCGGCGTGCTCGGGCTGCGCTTCGACACCGCGCCCGCCTACGACGAGTACCGGCGCGGAGTGGTGCTGACCCTGGCCGGCCAGTGCGCGCAGGCGGTCGACCGGGCGCGGCTGCGCGAGACCGAGCACGAGATGGCGGTCGTCCTGCAGCGCAGCCTGCTGCCCCAGCAGCTGCCCGACCTCGACCGGCTCGCGCTGGCCCCGCGCTACCTGCCCGGCACCGCGGGGACCGAGGCCGGCGGCGACTGGTACGACGTGCTGGAGCTGTCCGACGGGGGCCGCGAGCGGATCGCCCTCGTCGTCGGCGACGTGGTGGGCCGCGGCCCGGCGGCGGCCGCGGTCATGGGCCAGCTGCGCAGCGCGCTGGCCGCCAACCTGGTCAACGGACAGGGCCCGGCCGGGGCGCTGGAGCAGCTCGACCTGTTCGCCCGCCGGGTGACCGGGGCGCGGGCGAGCACGGTGGCCTGCGCGGTCCTCGAACTCGATACCGGCGAGCTGAGCTACGCCTGCGCGGGCCACCCGCCGCCGCTGGTCGTCGACCCGGAGGGCGTCGTGCGCCCGCTCACCGGAGGCCGCGGCACTCCGCTGGGGGTGACCGGCCGCCCGCCCTACGCACAGGCCCGGGAGCGCCTGGACGTCGCCTCGACCATCCTGCTCTGCTCGGACGGCCTGTTCGAGCGCCGCGACGAGGTCGTCGACCGCGGGCTCGAACGGCTGGCCGGCGTGCTCGGCGAGCTGGTCGGCCCCCCGGAGGAGATCGCCGACGAGCTGCTCGACCGCATGGTCGCCGGCCGCTCCGCCCCGGACGACGTGGCGTTCGTGCTGGCCCGGCTGCTGCCGGGGCCGCTGCGGCTGCGGCTGGACGCCGAACCCGAGCAGCTGGGCGTGCTGCGCCGCACGGTGGGCGCGTGGTGCGAGGCGATCGGCATGAGCGAGGACGGGCTCACCGACCTGCAACTCGCGATCGGCGAGGCGGTCACGAACTCCGTGGAGCACGCCTACCTCGGCCGCGTCCCGGCGGGCGTGGACGTCGGGCTGGACCGGCTGCGCGGCGGCGCCGTCGCCGTGCGGGTGGTCGACGGCGGGCACTGGCGGCCCCCGCCGGACGACCCCGGCTTCCGCGGCCGCGGGCTGTCGCTGATCCGGGACCTCGCCGAGGAGTTGACGGTCACCCCGGGCGCGGACGGCACCACGGTGCGGTTCCGCATCCCCGCTGTCCCGGTCGACGTGCCGCAGACGGCCCGGTCGACGCGGGCGGTCCCCTCCTCGGAAGACGCGACGCCCCCGCCGGAGCCGCGGACCGGGGCCGTCCTGCGCCGGAGGACCGGACCGGACGGCGCCCAACTGCACGTCGAAGGCGACCTCGACCTCGCGGGCGTCGCCGACGTCCGCGCCGACCTGCTGGCCGAGCTGGACCGCGCCGGCACGGTCACCCTGGTGCTCGACCGGCGGTGCTGGATCAGCAGCGCCGGCGTGGCGCTGCTCGCCGAGCTCTCCCGCCGCGCGGACCGGCCGGTGCGGGTGCGCACGCCCGAGGGCAGTCCGGCCCGGCGGATGCTCACGCTGGCCGGGTTGGACCGCGTGCTGCAGGTCGACTGACGCAGTCCGGACACGTCCGGCGGGACGACGGTGCGTGACCGTTCGGGCGGAAACCCGTCATGATCGTCAACGGTTCCGCTGTTATAAATCCTGGTGGGCGCGGTCCGGGAGCCCGGGAGACGCTCCGGAGCCCGGCACGCCCGAGCACCCTGCGCGCAACCACGAGCCCGAGTTCCGCCGAGCCCGCCCGCGGGGGTCTGGCCACCGTCCGCGGTCGTGTCCGCGCGAGGAGGGGAGGTGCAGCGACGATCGTTCCGAGTCCTCGCCATCACCCGCGCCAGGGTTCCAGCACACTCACTGCCGGCGGGTGATGGCGAGCCCCGGCCGTAGTCGCCGCCGTGCTCACCGCCGGGGTCAGGGCCTTGGTTACTGCTCAGTAGCTCCACGGATGTCCCGCCGTCCCCGCGCGCCTAGCGTCCTCGTCATGACCACGCTGTACGTCCCGCCGTCCGCGCCGCGCCGCCGCACCGACGCGCTCCACATCGCCGGTGTCGTGCTGCTGGCCCTCATGGCCCTCCCGCCGATCGGCACCGCCTTCATGATCGGCATCTTCGCCCTGGCCTACGGCGAGTTCGGCCTGGTCGCGCTGCTCGCCGGTGGCGGTCTGGCGGCGACCCTGCCCGCGATCGTCTTCGCGGTCGCCGGTAGCCGTGCTCGCGCCGTCGGGCAGGTCTGGGCTTGGCTGATCGGCTGCGTCGTGGTCGCTGCGGTTCCGCTCGGCTATGTGACGGCTGTCCTCGGCTGACGGTTCTCCTCGGTTCGGCAGGGGTGTCTGAGGAGCTTCGGCCTTGAGGGGCCTGCGGCGTTCTTGAGGGGCCTCCGGCGGCGCCTTCGCGGCGGGCGACCTCTGATCGAGCAGGGGCTCCGAGGGATTCGTGGGCGCCAGCGCCCCACAACTCAGCGACCGGCATGGGTGAGCCTCCGAACGGGCTCGGCCTGAACCGGGCACGGTGGATCCGGATCCGGGGTGATTCTCGGATGCCGCCGTGGTGTGCGATTCGCATCGACCCAGGCGGGAGGGATGAACTCCGGTAGTCCGTCGGCCGCGATTCTCACCGCCCAGGCGGTGGAGTGTATTTCGCGGTGATGCAGCCGGCACAGCATGACCAGGTTGTCGACCCGGGTGGCTCCGCCTTGTGACCATTCGCGGATGTGGTGGATCTCCGACCAGCTCGGTGGCCGGTCACATCCGGGGTGGGCGCATCCGCGGTCCCGGGCGGTGATCGCCTTCCGGATCGCCGGTGGGATGATCCGCTGGGTGCGGCTGACGTCGAGGGGTTTCCCGGTGCCGTTCATGACGATCGGGGTGACCGCGGCGTCGCAGCACAGCATCCGCAGTGCCGAGGGGTCGAGGTGGCCGCCGAAGTCCAGGCAGGCGGCCTGGGCGCGGTTCTCCAGGTCGGCGAGTTCGACGGTGAGCAGCAGGTGCGGGCGCCATCCGCCGGTGCTGGGCAGGGTCTTGTCGCCGTGGTCGGCGACGAACCCGCACACCTCGGCCAGCGCGTCGGCGGCCCGCTCGGGGCCGGTGCGCTGGTCTTCCGCGGTCCGCGGCGCGGCCTTGGCGTCGATCACCGCGGCGATGGTGGCGAACCGGACCGGGTCTTCGATGATCCCGTGGATCTTCCCGCCACCACCGGGTAGTGGGGTCAGGTGCAGTTCGTTGACCTGCACCGGCGCCCGGTCCTCGTCGGAATCGACCCGGTCGTAGGCGTGCACCAGTTCGGTGCCGTACTTGGCCAGCTCGCGGGTGGTGCTGGTGCCCGCGGCGGCGGCGATCTGCTCCTCGATCCCGGCCCAGGCATCGGCCGGGAGCCGCCGGGCCACGGCCGAGCCGGCGAGCTGAGCGATCCGGTCGACCTGCTCCAGGCTCGCGGCCCCCGCGCGGAACGCGGCGGCCATCGCCGGCGAGGTCGCCGCGTCGAGGTGTTCGGCGACCCGCACGATCTCGCGCGCCCGCCCCCGGTCGACACCGAGCACGGAGGCCACGGCCGATTCCGGCCGGGCATGGCCCGCGGCGGCGAACGCCCCGCTGCGCCGGAGCACCGCGACCGTCTCGACCTGGATCTGCGAGACCAGTCGACTCAATTCCCGAGTGGCGGCGAGTGCGGCGATCACCTCGGAGGCGTCCATCCCGGAATCGTTCTCGCGCAAACGCGCGGCGACCTCGCGGAGGAGGTCGCCGGCGGCGGCGAGTTCGGTCGGGATCATGTCTCCGATTCTACTCGCACAAACGTTCGGGGTCGAGTTTTACGCAGCGGGACAACAAGCGAGTCTTCGCGCAAGCAATGGTGTGTGCGCACGCAAAATGAGCCCCTCCTGGGGTACGGCCGGCAGCGCAACCACGCTATCGATAAACCCAACCGGACCACCGCTCAACGCAACGGAGCGAACCAAAAGGACCACCGCTCAACGCAACGGAGCGACCAAAAGGACCACGCGACCGCCACCCGCTCAACCGAGCGCGGCCCCTCAATGCAGCGCGGCCGCCACCCCAGCAGCGTTCTCCCGCAACCACCGCCGAGCCCGCTCGTTCCGCGCAACCGCCTCCGGCGTCCAGTACTCCGCGAACCCCGGCACCCCGGCCACGGCCCCCGTCTGCACGATGTCGCACATCCACGAGTGGCTGTCCAGGACAGCGGCGAGCAGGGAGCCCCGCCCATCCTCGTCGAGCCCGTAGGCGTCGACCAGGATCCGCAGCCTGCGCAAGGCCCGGAACCGCCGCGCGTCGGCCACGTCGACCGGCGCCCGCAGCGGCGCCCACAGCCGGGCCGTCGCCGCCACGTCCCACACCGGTGCCCCCGGCGCCGCCAGGTCGAAGTCGATGAGAGCGACCGCCGTGCCGTCGCGGAAGACGACGTTGTCGAGGTTGGGGTCGTTGTGCGCGATGCCGCCGCCGCTGAACGGCGCGGGCACCTCGTGCGCCCACGTGTAGGGGGTCGGATCGAAGTCGGCGGCGGCTTGGTGGAAGCGGCGCAGCAGTCGGCCCACGCTGGCCAGCGCCTCGTCGGTGAGGCCCCACGCGGGTGCGGGTGCGGTGACCGCCTCGCCGGGCACGTAGCTGAGCACTTCGCGGCCGGCGTCGTCGACGCCCAGCACGCGCGGCGCCCCGTCGAACCCGACGTCCTCCAGGTGGCGCAGCAGCGCGTGGGTGGCGGTGCTGGTGGGGCGCAGGGGGCGGCGCACGGTGTCGCCGACGCGGTGCACGCGCCCGCGGTTGGCCGTGCCGCCGTGCAGGGGCACCTCGGCGGCGGCCTTCACGGAGCGGCCTTCCGGCCGGCGGCTTCGATCAATGCTGTGGCCAGCGTCGAGTGCGTGACCAGGCTGTTGACCATGCCGCCGCGCACGGCGGCGAGGACCGCGTCGACCTTGGCCAGCCCGTAGACGATCGCGATGACCTCGCGGACCGCGCACATCTGCGCGGCGGTGATGCCGATCATGCGGTCGGTCAGGGCGGAGCGGACCGGTTCGCCCGCGGCGTCGACGAGCACGCCGGAGATCTCCGCGCACACGCCGCGCTCGGCGAGGGCGGCGCGCTCGGTCTCGCTCGTGGCGTCGTAGAGCGTGGACTGCTCGGGGGCCCACGCGCCCACCCCGGCCAGCGCGATCGTCACCGACCCGATCCGGGAGAACGCCTGCGCGACCTCGGGTTGGCGGCGCAGTGCGCGGGCGGTGGCCGCGTCGGGCACGGCCATCGGGGCGTAGAAGAAGTACGCCGGGCCGCCCGAGACGCGGGCGACCTCGCGCACGAGCTCGATCGAGCTGTCGTCGACGCCCGGCCGGGCCAGCGCGCCGGTCAGCTGGACGACCGGGACGGTGGCCAGGCTGCGGAGCGCCGTCGCCATCGCGCTCACCGAGCGCGCCCACGACAGCCCGAGGACGTCGTCGGGGGTGACGACCTCGCTGAGCAGTTCGGCCGCGGCGGCGCCGAGGTGCTCGCGCAGCGAGGCGGGCTCGTCCTCCTGGGTGTCGGTCACGACGCAGTGGGTGAGCCCGAGGGTGGCCATGAGCTGGGAGGACAGTTCGACGTCGATGGTGCCGGGGTGGCCGATCTCGATGCGCACCATGCCGCTGGCGCGGGCGTCGTCGAGCAGCCGGGCGACCTTGAACCGGCTCAGCGAGAACTCCTCGGCGATCTCGACCTTGGAGCGGCCGTCGAGGTAGTAGCGGCGGGCGACGGCCGCGGTGAGCACGAGGTGCGCGGGGCCGCGGGTCCCACCCGTTGCAGTGACCACTCGCGACCCCCCTGTGCTCATTTGAGCGCTCGTTCGCCCATTCTGACACGACGCATTGACTACTGGTGAGCGGTACCACAGTCTGATCGTGTGATCGGGGTGCTGCTCATCTGAGCGCTCCCGTCGATCCCGGGAGGAGCGCGATGAAGCGGGCCGGACTACGGGGAGCGCTGCTGGCGGCCGTCATGCTGACCAGTACCGCCTGCGCGGGCTGGGGCGGCGGCGGAGGGGGCGACGGCGGCGCCGACAGCATCAACGTCCTGATGGTGAACAACCCGCAGATGGTCGACCTGCAGCGGTTGACAGCGGAGAACTTCACCGCCCAGACCGGCATCACCGTCAACTTCACGGTGCTTCCGGAGAACGACGTCCGCGACAAGATCAGCCAGGAGTTCTCCAGCCAGGCCGGCCAGTACGACGTGGCCTCGCTGAGCAACTTCGAGATCCCGATCTACGCGCGCAGCCGGTGGATCGCCCCGCTGACGCCGTTCATCGAGCAGGACCCGACCTTCGACCAGGACGACATCCTCGCCCCCATGACCGAGTCGCTGACCGGCGACGACGGCCAGATCTACGGGGAGCCGTTCTACGGCGAGTCGTCCTTCCTCATGTACCGCAAGGACGTCCTGGAGTCCAAGGGCGTGCAGATGCCGGCCAACCCGACCTGGCAGGAGGTCGCCGAGATCGCCGCGGCCGTCGACCAGGCCCAGCCCGGCATGTCCGGGATCTGCCTGCGCGGCCAGCCCGGCTGGGGCCAGGTCTTCGCCCCGCTGACCACCGTCGTCAACACCTTCGGCGGCACCTGGTTCACCGAGGACTGGCAGGCGCAGGTCAACGCGCCGGAGTTCAAGGAGGCCGTGAACTTCTACGTCGACCTGGTCCGCGAGCACGGCGAGACCGGTGCCTCGCAGGCCGGGTTCACCGAGTGCCTGAACAACCTCATCCAGGGCAACTCGGCCATGTGGTACGACGCCACGTCCGCGGCCGGGTCGCTGGAGGCCGCCGACTCCCCGGTCCGCGGCAAGATCGGCTACGCGCCGGCGCCGGTCGTGCAGACCGACAGCTCCGGCTGGCTCTACGCCTGGTCGTGGGGCATCCAGGAGGCCAGCACGAAGAAGGACGCGGCCTGGAAGTTCATCTCCTGGGCCTCCGGCAAGGACTACGAGCAGCTGGTCGGCGAGCAGGTCGGCTGGTCGGACGTGCCGGCGGGCAAGCGCGCCTCCACCTACGAGAACCCCGACTACCTGGCCGAGGCCGGCGCCTTCGCCGAGCAGACCAAGGCCGCGATCGAGGCCGCCGACCCGCGCAACCCGGGCGTGCAGCCGCGGCCGGCGATCGGCATCCAGTTCGTCGACATCCCGGAGTTCCCCGACCTGGGGACCCAGGTCTCGCAGTCGGTCAGCTCGGCCATCGCCGGGCTGGTCACCGTGGACGAAGCACTCGACCGCGGCCAGGAGCTGGCCGAGGACGTGGCGGAGCGGTACCGGACCAGGCTGGAGGACGGATCATGAGCGGGCTTGCGAGCGAATCATCGACAGAGCGTCCTGGCGAAGCGTCGACCGAGCGCAGCGAGGTCGCACGGTGAGTACCGCGTTGGAACCCCAGGCGAAGTCCTCCACCGGCAAGGCGGGGGGCAACGGCGAGGCCGTCCGGCAGGTGGGCGACTGGGCCCGCCGGGCACCGCTGCTGCCCGCGCTGATCTTCCTGATCATCGTGACCCAGCTGCCGTTCGTCGGCACCCTGGTCATCTCGTTCATGGACTGGAACGCCTACTACCCCGACGACCGCGGGTTCGCCGGGTTCGACAACTTCGCCCGCGTCCTGACCGACGTCAACACCCGTGACTCGATCATCAACACGATCGTCCTGACCGTGTCGGTCGTGCTGATCAGCCTCGTCCTCGGGCTGCTCATCGCGCTGCTGCTGGACCGGCAGTTCCTCGGCCGCGGCGCCGTCCGGACCATGATGATCACACCGTTCCTGGTCGTCCCGGTGGCGGCCGCGCTGGTCTGGAAGCACGCCCTCTACAACCCCGAGTACGGCCTGTTCAACGGCCTGTTGACGGCGGTCTTCGGGGAGGGGGCGCCGCAGCCCGACTGGATCTCGACCTGGCCGATGAGCTCGATCGTGGTCTCGCTGGTCTGGCAGTGGACGCCGTTCATGATGCTGATCATCCTGGCCGGCCTGCAGAGCAAGCCGCACGACGTGATGGAGGCGGCCAAGATCGACGGCTGCTCGAACTGGCAGACCTTCCGCTACATGACCTTCCCGCACCTGCGCCAGTACCTGGAGCTGGGCGGGCTGCTCGGCTCGATCTACATCGTGCAGAACTTCGACGCCGTCTTCACCATCACCTCCGGCGGCCTCGGCACCGCCAACCTGCCGTTCACGATCTACCAGACGTTCTACAACGCCCAGGACTACGGACGGTCCTCCGCGGCCGGCGTGATCGTGGTGATCGGCACGATCATCATCGCGACCCTGGCCCTGCGCACCGTGTCGTCGCTGTTCCGCGAGGAGGCTGGCCGATGACCGCCACGATCGACGCCCCGCCGGCCACGCCGTCGCGGCTGGCCACCGCCCCACCCCCGCAGCGCAACCGCTCCGGCGCCCTGCTCGGCGTCGTCGCCTGGATCGTCGGGCTGCTGTTCGTGGCGCCCGTGCTCTGGATGCTGCTGACCTCGTTCCACAACGAGAACGACGCCGCCACCAACCCGCCGTCGCTGTTCGCGCCGCTGAGCCTGGAGGGCTACGCGAACTTCTTCGGCACCTCCACCGGGGCCAGCCCGTGGCCGCCGCTGCTCAACTCGATCACGGCGAGCGTGCTGTCCACCGCGCTCGTCCTCGTGCTGGCGATCCCGGCGGCCTACGCGCTGTCGATCCGACCGGTCCGCAAGTGGACCGACGTCATGTTCTTCTTCCTGTCCACCAAGATGCTGCCGGTGGTGGCGGGCCTGCTGCCGGTCTACCTGATCGCCCAGGGCATCGGCATGCTGGACAACATCTGGCTGCTGGTCATCCTCTACACCTCGATGAACCTGCCGATCGCGGTGTGGATGATGCGCTCGTTCCTGGCCGAGGTGCCCGGCGAGGTGTTGGAGGCGGCCTCGCTGGATGGTTGCTCGCTGCCGCGCACCCTGCGCACCATCGTCATCCCGATGGTGCTGCCCGGGATCGCGGCCACCTCGCTGATCTGCTTCATCTTCAGCTGGAACGAGCTGCTGTTCGCCCGGGTGCTCACGGCCACGGTGGCGCAGACCGCACCGGTGTTCCTCACCAGCTTCGTCACCAGCCAGGGCCTGTTCCTGGCCAAGGTCTGCGCGGCCGCCGTCGTGGTGTCGTTGCCGGTGCTCATCGCCGGGTTCGCCGCCCAGGACAAGCTGGTCCAGGGCCTCTCGCTGGGAGCGATCAAGTAGTGACGCCGTTGACCGCGGCCGCACTGGCCTCGCTGGACCCGTCCGTGGCCGTGCCCCGCTACGACCGGGGCGCGGTCCGGGCGGGGATCGTGCACGTGGGCGTCGGCGCGTTCCACCGCGCCCACCAGGCCATGTACCTCGACCGCCTGATGAACGAGGGCAAGGCGCTGGACTGGGGCATCTGCGGGGTCGGGGTACTCCCGGGCGACCGCCGGATGCGCGACGCCCTGGCCGCGCAGGACCACCTCTACACGCTCGTCGAGAAGCACCCGGACGGCTCGCAGCACGCCCGGGTCATCGGGTCGATCGTCGACTACCTCCTCGCCCCGGACGACCCGGAGGCGGTGATCGAGCGGATGGCGAGCGAGGACACCCGCATCGTCTCGCTGACGGTCACCGAGGGCGGCTACAACTTCAACGCGGTGACCGGCGAGTTCCAGGCCGACGCCCCCGGCGTGGTGCACGACCTGGAGCCCGGCGCCACCCCGACGACGACCTTCGGCCTGGTCGTGGAGGCACTGGTCCGCCGCCGGCAGCGCGACGTCCCGCCGTTCACGATCCTGTCCTGCGACAACATCCAGGGCAACGGCGACGCCGCCCGCCGGAGCTTCAGCGCCTTCGCCCGCCTGCGCGACGAGAAGCTGGGCGACTGGGTCGAGCGGGAGGTGCACTTCCCCAACTGCATGGTCGACCGGATCACCCCGGTGACCACCGACGACGACCGCGCCGGCCTCGCCGGGTCGTTCGGCGTCTCCGACCGCTGGCCGGTGGTCTGCGAGCCGTTCTGCCAGTGGGTCCTGGAGGACGAGTTCGCCCTCGGCCGACCCCCCTTCGAGGACGTCGGCGTCCAGGTCGTGCCGGACGTCGAGCCGTACGAGCTGATGAAGCTGCGACTGCTCAACGCCAGCCACCAGGCGCTGTGCTACTTCGGCTACCTGGCCGGGTACCGGCTGGTGCACGAGGTCTGCCAGGACCAGGACTTCGCCGACTTCCTGCTCGCCTACATGGACCGGGAGGGCACGCCGACGCTGCTGCCGGTCGAGGGGATCGACCTGCACGCCTACAAGCGGGAGCTGATCGAGCGCTTCGCGAACCCCCAGGTGAAGGACACCGTCGCCCGGCTCTGCGCGGAGAGCTCCGACCGCATCCCCAAGTGGCTGCTCCCGGTCATCCGGCACAACCTGGCCAACGGCGGCGGGATCGAGCTGTCGGTCGCGGTCATCGCGTCCTGGGCCCGCTACGCCGAGGGCGTCGACGAGCAGGGCGAGCCCATCGAGGTCGTCGACCCGCTCAAGGACACCCTCGTCCCGATCGCCCGCCGCCAGCGCGAGGACCCGCTCGCCTTCATCAGCAACCGCCAGGTGTTCGGCGACCTCGTCGACGACGACCGGTTCGTCGACACCTACCGCCGCCACCTCGCGTCCCTGCACGAGCACGGAGCCCGCGCCACCCTCCACAACCTCGTCAACCCGTAGCCCCCGCCGTCGAGAACGAAGTTGTCGTGATCGTTTCGCCCTGTTGATCACGACAACGTCGTTCTCGACGGGGTTCGCTGACGTGTCCTGTCAGGGGAGGGGATCTACCGTCCGCGGGTGAGCATCGTGGAGCTGCGGCAGTACACCCTGCACCCGGGCCGGCGGGACGAGCTGGTCGAGCTGTTCGAGCGGGAGTTCGTCGAGTCCCAGGACGCGGTGGGGGCGCGGGTCGTGGGGACGTTCCACGACGTCGACGGGCCCGACCGGTTCGTCTGGATCCGCGAGTTCGACGACATGGCGGCCCGGCGGCGCGCGCTGATCTCGTTCTACGGCGGCCCGGTGTGGAAGGCCCACAGCGCCGCCGCCAACGCCACGATGATCGACTCCGATGACGTGTTCCTGCTGGAGCC
The DNA here is from genome assembly GCF_018531445.1 of Pseudonocardia lacus. Classification (GTDB taxonomy): domain Bacteria; phylum Actinomycetota; class Actinomycetes; order Mycobacteriales; family Pseudonocardiaceae; genus Pseudonocardia; species Pseudonocardia lacus. The sequence goes on along the minus strand of NZ_JAHDTH010000129.1, from coordinate 6,933 downwards.
GGTGTCGGGGGCGTTCGGGCTCACCGAGCGGGCGGCGGTGGGGGAGGGGCGACCGGGGCCTTCGCGGGTGCTGGGGGTCGTCCACCTGGCCGACGGCGAGCCGGACGCGGGGGAGGTCGAGAAGGCGTTGGGCGTGCCCGCCGTCGTGCTGCGCTCGGCGCCCTACGAGAACGACTTCACCGCCCTGCCCGTCCGCGACGAGCGGGTGGTCGTGCGGTTCGCCGCGTACCCGTCCGCCGCCGAGGCCACCGCCGCCCGCGCCCGCCTCGCCCCGGGCGCGCTGCAGGTCCTCGAGCTCGAACCCACCGCCCGCTCGGCCTACCGCTGATCGGTCAGTCGAAGTAGCTCGGGACGTCCAGTGGGCCGCCGGCGGCGGCGAACTCGGCGTGCACGGCTTCGCGCAGCGCGGCGTCGGCCAGGTAGTCGACGGCGGTGAGGGCGAGGCCGAGCGCCCCGTCGCGGACGGCCCGGTCGCCGGCCGGGGACGCCGCCGCGGCGGCGAACTCGACGGTGTGCAGGGCGCCGGTCGGCTCCGAGACGGCGATCATCGGGTGGATGGCGGGCATCCGGTAGGACAGGTTGCCCAGGTCGGTGGAGCCGGTGAGGAACTCCGGCACCACCCCGGGCGGCAGCGGCGTGCGCCCGCACGGCTCCTGGTTGGCCGCCCACCGCTCGGCCAGCGCCCGGTTGGGCCGGATCGGCAGGTAGGCCGGTTGCGCGTCCCAGTGCAGTTCGACGCCGCAGCCGGTCATCGCGGCCGCGCCCTCGGCCACCGCGGCCACCCGCGCGGCCAGGTCGCGCAGCGTCTCCGGCTCGCTGGAGCGCAGGTAGAACAGCAGGGCGGCGCGGTCGGGGACGACGTTGGGCCGGGCCCCGCCGTCGGTGAAGACCCCGTGGGCGCGGTCGCCGTCGGGCAGGTGCTGGCGCAGGGCGGCGACGCCCTGGTAGGCCGCGACGGCGGCGTCGAGTGCGTTGCGGCCCATGAACGGCTGCGCCGCGGCGTGCGCGGCGACCCCGCGGAACACCATCTCGACCTGGCGCCTGCCCAGGAACGGGTGCATCGCGATGTCGTGGGTGAACGGGTGCAGCATGATGACCGCGTCGACGTCGTCGAACACGCCGGCGCGGGCCATCGTCTCCTTGCCGCCCCCGCCCTCCTCGGCCGGTGTCCCGATCAGCGAGAGCCGTCCGCCGGTGCGCCCGACGAGCGGCGCGGCGGCCAGGAACGCCCCGACCGCGGTCGAACAGATGATGTTGTGCCCGCAGCCGTGGCCGATCCCGGGCAGCGCGTCGTACTCGGCGAGCACCGCGATGTGCGGGCCGCCGTCGCCGACCCGGCTGACCAGCGACGTCTCCAGCCCGCCGACCCCGACCTCGCTGTCGTGCCCGTGCCGGGCCAGCAGGTCGGCCGCCGCCCGCACGGACCGGTGCTCGGCGAACGACTCCTCGGGGTGGGCGTGCAGGTCGTGGGAGAGCGCCACGAGGTCGTCGGCCACCGCCGCGGCCGCGTCGGCGACGGCGTCGCGGAGGTCCTCCGGGGCGCCCGCGTGCGTCGAGGCCAGCGGTTCCGCCGCGGCCACGGCCCGGTCGGTGCGGGCCACGAGCGAGCGCAGGAAGGAGCCGTCGGGCGGGATCGGGGCGGCGCGGGACATGCTTGCGAAGGGTAGTCGGCGGGACCCGCGATCACCGGCGGGCGAGCACGCGTTCGACGCCGTCGGCCGCGGCGCCGGCCCCGCCCGCGGCGGCGATCTCCTCGCGCATCCACTCCAGCCGGCCGCGGGCAGCGGTGTCGTCCGCGACGTCCTGCACGGTCCACCAGAACGCGTCGGCGGTGAGGCCCGCGGTGTCGAGCGCGCGCCCGAGGCCGAGTTCGACGATCCGGTCGGCGTTGGCGCGCTGCTCGGCCATCTGCGGCAGCGCCACCAGCGGGACGCCGGCGTGCAGGCCCTCCATCGTGCCGCCCATCCCGGCGTGGGTGGCGAACACGCGCGCGTGCCGCAGCACGGCGACCTGCGGCACCTGGTCGTGCACCTCGACGTTGGCCGGCAGCGGGCCGAGCGCCGCCGGGTCCATGTCGCCGACCGCCATCACCACGTGCCAGGGGCGGTCCGCGGCCGTCGTGACGACCATCCGGTAGAAGTCGGGCAGGTCGTTGTAGCCGGTGCCGAGCGAGACGAGCAGCACCGGGGCCGCGTCGGGCGGGGGTGCCCAGCCGCCCTGGAAGGCGCGGTCGGTGAGGCACGGGCCGACGAACGCGTAGCCGTCGGTGAAGGTGTCGCCCGCGTACTGGAACGCTCGCGGCAGCGTGACGAGCCGCAGGTCGGCGGGGTCGCCCCGGGTGAAGCCCTGCACGTCGGTGATGCCGTGGCCGCGCAGGTAGCGGCCGATGCGCAGGACCGTGCGCAGGAACCGCGGGCTCAGCGGGTTGATCCGCGTGTACTCCCGCATCGACCAGTGCCGGTTGGCCACCAGGTTCGGCCACGTCTCCACCGACGGGACGTCCCAGCGGTGCGCGAGGACCCGCCCCCACCAGGCCAGCGGGCCGTCGTGCAGGACGAGGTCGGGGGGCTCGGCGTCGGCGAGGACGGGGACGAGCGCCGCGGTCTCGTCCAGCAGCATCCCCATCGCCCGGACCAGTTCCCGGCCGTGCATCTGCGGGATGTCCGCGCGGTCCAGCGCCTCCCAGGTGGAGGTGACGGGCTCGTAACGGGCCCCGGTCTCGGCGATCCGGTCGGCGAACGGGGTCGGGGCCCAGTAGCGCACGTCGTGGCCGCGGCGCACCAGCTCCGCCACGATCCCCAGCGTGGGGTTGACGTGCCCCGCGCCGAGCGGCCCGTAGCAGGAGATCCTCGCCACGGCGCGCAGGCTACCCGCCGCTCAGCGGGGCAGGGCGTCGATCGCCTTCTGGATCCGCGCCACCGACACCGGGTAGCGGGTGCGCATCGGGTGGGCGTAGAGGCCGACGCGCAGCTCCTCGATCATCCAGCGGACCTCGCGCAGCTCCGGGCCCGGGTCGACGCCCTCGGGCAGCGCGGCCACCTCGGCGGCGTACTCGTCGGCGACGACCCGCACCTCGGCGGTCCACGCGGCGTCGCGGTCGGGGTCGGTGCGCAGCTTCTCGATCCGCCGCTCGACGGCCTCCAGGTAGCGGGCCACGTCGACCAGGCGGGTGGCGCCGTCGGCGGTGGCGAAGCCGGGCCCGACCAACGACTGCAGCTGTGCGGTGATGTCGGCGACGCCGGCGCGCAGCTGCGGAGCGCGCAGGTCGGCGAGCGCGGCCTGCACCCTGTGCCACACGGTCAACACCCCGCGCACGGCCTGCAGCACCTGCACGGTGGTGGAGCCCAGGCGGGAGGCGAAGAGCGTGCGCAACCGGGTGTAGGAGCGCTCGTCCCACGCGGGGCCACCGGCGGCGGCGATCAGCGCGTCGGCGGCGGCGGTGGTGCAGTCGGCCAGCAGGGCGGCGACGGAGCCGTGCGGGTTGCGGGACAGGGCCAGCTTGGCCGCGTTGTCCAGGCCGCGCTGGACCTGCTTGGCCGGGGAGGGCGTCTGCAGGAGCAGCAGCCGGCGCACGCCGCGGTGGTGGGCGGAGTCGCGCTCGACGGCCGTCGGGAAGATCCGCACGTCGACGGACGCGCCGCGGTCGACCAGGCCCGGGTAGCCGGTGACGACGTGCTGGCCGCGGCGCACCCGGTGCTCGCGCGGCAGCGTGCCGATGTCCCACGACGTCAGCCCGGAGCGTTCGATGTCGGCTCCAGCGCTGGCCAGCTCCTCGCGCACCTTCGGGGCCAGCTGCGCGCGCAGCGCGTCGAGGTCGGTGCCGGTGGCCAGCTCGTGGCCGCGCTCGTCGACCACCCGGAAGGTGACGGTCAGGTGCTCGGGGAGCCGCTCGAGCTCCCATGCCTCGCGCGGGATCCGCACCCCGCGCATCCGGCCGAGCTCGCGCTCCAGGCCGTCGAGCAGCGGCTCGTCCGGTTCGACACCGCCGGCCTGCAGCCGGGCCAGCACGGCGCGGGCGTGGTCGGGGGCCGGCGCGAACTGCCGGCGCAGGTTCTTCGGCAGCGTCTTGATCAGCGCGGTGACCAGCTCCTCGCGCAGCCCGGGCACCTGCCATGTGAACGGCGTCTGGTCGACCTGGTGCAGCGCCGCCACCGGCACGTCGACGGTGACTCCGTCGGTGCGCTGCCCCGGCTCGAACGCGTAGGACAGCGGCAGGGTGAGCCCGCCGGCCTCGACGGCGTCGGGGTAGGCCGCCCGGTCGACGGCGCCCGCCTGGTCGGTGACCAGCATGTCGGTGGTGAAGTCGAGCAGGTCGGGCTCGCGGCGCGAGGTCTTCTTCCACCACGAGTCGAAGTGCCGCCCGGAGACCACGTCGGCCGGGACCCGCTTCTCGTAGAAGGCGACGAGCGCCTCGGAGTCGACGACGAGGTCGCGGCGGCGGGCGCGGTGCTCCAGCTCCTCGGCGTCGTCGAGCAGCTCGCGGTTGGCGTGGAAGAACCGGTGGCGGGTGTCCCAGTCGCCGTCGACGAGGGCGTGTCGGATGAACAGCTCGCGGGCCAGCTCCGGGTCGGTGCGGCTGAGCTGCACGGTGCGCCCGCTGACGACCGGGATGCCGTGCAGCGTGACGCGCTCGGTGGCGACCGCCGCGGCCTGCTTGCGCGACCAGCGGGGCTCCGAGTACGACCGCTTGACCAGGTGCTCGGCCAGCGGCTCGATCCACTCCGGGGAGATCCGGGCGACGGTGCGGGCGAACAGCCGGGAGGTCTCCACCAGCTCGGCGGCCATCACCCAGCGCGGGCCCTTCCTGGCCAGCGGCGAGCCGGGGAAGATCATGAACTTGGCGCCGCGGGCGCCGAGGTACTCCGTCGCCCCGCGGCGCTCCGGCTTGCCGGCGGGCTTGGGCTTGCCGGTCTCCTCCTCGCGCATGCCGACCTGGCTGAGCAGCCCGGACAGCACGGCGATGTGGACGCGGTCGGGGTCGGTGGCCGGTGCGGCGTCCGGGATGGCCATCCCGGCGCTGCGGGCGGCGGCGCGCAGCTGGTGGTGCAGGTCCTGCCACTCGCGGATGCGCAGGTAGTGCAGGAACTCCTCGCGCAGCAGCCTGCGGTAGCGGTTGCCGGACAGCTCGGCGCGCTTCTCGGCCAGGTAGCGCCACAGGTTCAGGAAGGCCAGGAAGTCCGAGCCGGCGGCATCCAGAGTGGCGTCGTTCGCGGTGAACTCGCCGGCGAACCGGGCGTGCTTGGCGTCGGCGGCCTGGCGCTGCTCGGCCGGGCGCTCGCGCGGGTCCTGCACCGACAGGGCGGCCGTGATCACCAGGACGTCGCGCAGGCAGCCGGTGCGGTCGGCCTCGACGAGCATCCGGCCCAGCCGCGGGTCGACCGGCAGCGCCGCCAGCGACCGCCCGACCGGCGTCAGCTTCCGCTCGGGGCCGTGCGAGGCGGTGTCGAGCGCGCCCAGCTCGGTGAGCAGGGCGACGCCGTCGGCGACCGATCGCGCGTCCGGCCGCTCGACGAACGGGAACTCGGCCGGGTCGCCCAGGTCGAGCGAGATCATCTGCAGGATGACCGAGGCCAGGTTGGTGCGCAGGATCTCCGGCTCGGTGAACTCCGGGCGGGCGTCGAAGTCGTCCTCGGCGTAGAGCCGGATGCAGATGCCGTCGGCGACGCGACCGCAGCGCCCGGCCCGCTGGTTGGCGCTGGCCTGGGAGACCTTCTCGATCGGCAGCCGCTGCACCTTCAACCGGCGCGAGTACCGGGAGATGCGGGCGGTGCCCGTGTCGATGACGTAGTGGATGCCGGGGACCGTCAGCGACGTCTCGGCGACGTTCGTGGCCAGCACGACCCGGCGCCCGGTGTGCGGCTGGAAGACGCGGTGCTGCTCGGCGGCCGACAGCCGGGCGTAGAGCGGGATGACCTCGGTGTTGCGCAGGTCGCGCCTGGCCAGCGCGTCGGCGGCGTCGCGGATCTCCCGCTCGCCGGGCAGGAACACCAGGATGTCGCCGGGGCCCTCGCGGGACAGCTCGGCCACGGCGTCGCCGATGGCGTCGAGCTGGTCGCGGTCGGGGTCGGCGTCGGGGTCGTCCGGGTCGACGACGGGCCGGTAGCGGACCTCCACCGGGTAGCTGCGGCCCGACACCTCGACGATCGGCACCGGGGCGCCGATCGCCTCGGAGAAGTGCCGCGCGAAGCGCTCCGGGTCGATCGTCGCCGAGGTGATGACGACCTTGAGGTCGGGGCGGCGGGGGAGCAGCCGGGTCAGGTAGCCCAGGATGAAGTCGATGTTGAGGCTGCGCTCGTGGGCCTCGTCGATGATGAGCGTGTCGTACTGGCGCAGCATCCGGTCGCCGCCGAGCTCGGCCAGCAGGATGCCGTCGGTCATCAGCTTGACCAGCGTGTTCTCGCCGACCTGGTCGGTGAAGCGGACCTTCCAGCCGACCTTGTCGCCCAGTTCGGTGCCCAGCTCCTCGGCGATCCGGGCGCCGACGGTGCGGGCCGCGAGCCGGCGCGGCTGGGTGTGCCCGATGAGCCCGCGCACGCCGCGACCCAGCTCCAGGCAGATCTTCGGGATCTGGGTGGTCTTGCCCGACCCGGTCTCCCCGGCCACGACGACGACCTGGTGGTCGCGGATGGCCGCGGCGATGTCCGCGCGGCGGGCGCTGACCGGCAGCGACTCCGGGTAGGAGACGGTCGGGACGGCGTCGGCGCGCCGGGCGAGGCGCTGCTCGGCCTCCTCGACGGCCTTGCCGACGGCGGCGACGTCGCGGTCGCGGGCCTCGGCGTCGCGCACCCGGACGGCGGCGTCGAGCCGGCGACCCAACCGCTGCTCGTCGCGAAAGGAGACGGCGCCGAGGCGCGCGCGCAGGGCGGCGGACTCGGCCGTCTCGACGGCGGGTCCGGCCGGCTGCTCGCCGTTCGACCGGCCGCGACCACGCGG
>NZ_JAHDTH010000012.1 GCF_018531445.1 Pseudonocardia lacus | reverse complement strand
TCAGCCCCGCCCAACAGGCTTCAACCCGGCCCCAACCAGCCGCCCTGACACGCAGGCCAAGGTCCAGCCGGGCAGCAGCGCCCGCAGCGGACCTCCGCCAGCGGGGGAACCCATCGACTGTTGCGTAGGAGTACGTCATCCCGACCACGAGCCAGACCCCATGCCGGTCAGCGCGTCCCGGGCAACGACTACAGGCGTGTTCGGTCACGGGATGACGCAGATCCGCAGGGGTATCCCGAGCTTGGCGAGCATCGTCGCCGCCGACGCCATCTCCGAACGGGCGAAGGTGAACAGCTTGTCGGGGGTGAGCAGGCCGTTGCTGCGGTGGATGGCGTAGACCAGCGCGGCGGGGCGTGCGCCCAGCGTCGCGGCGCGGGCCGGGTCCTGCGCCCGCACCGTCTCCACGAACTTCTGCCAGGTCTGCGGGTCGGTGAGGCTCTCGATGGCAACGATGCCCTGCGCGATGAGGTGGCTCACCGGACCCGAGCCGGTCTTCGAGCTCACCCGCTTGACGTGGACGAGCTCGTTGTTCGGCCCGAGCAGGTCGCAGGCCTCGAAGCCGCCCGGGTGGGTGCGGCAGTAGACGAGCTTGCGGTCGAGGTTGAGGAAGCCCGGCCGGGTCCCGACGTGCTCGTTGTAGCGCTTCTCGTCGGTCTTGCGCGTCTTCGGGTCGGCGGGCACCGACCGCCACGCCGGCAGCGCCCAGTCGGGGCGCCGCTCGAACGCCTCCCCGACGATGCGGTCGACGTGGTCGCGGTAGGCGTCGCTCACGTCGAACCAGTCGCCGTCGAGCAGCACCGCGCGGGACCCGTCGGGCAGGTCGACCGACGCCGTCAACCAGTGCAGGGGTGCCACGCCGTCGGCGATCTTCTCCCCGGCGTCGTCGAACCCGGTGATCCGCCCCGAGCCCAGCACCGACAGCCGCGCCTCGCGGGTCACCTGGTCCTCCAGTGCCTCCCGCAGGAACCGCAGGTCCATCTCGTCGGTGGTGACGACCCGGTTCCGGCCGATCTGCACGTCGAAGCGACTGATCTCCTGGCCGCCGTGGTAGCCAGCCGGGTAGGCGAGGCTCACGCGCTCGTCGTACCCCACCAGCAGCTCCAGCGCCTGGTCCCAGGCGGCATTGATCCGCTCCTGGTCACCCGCGCCGAGCCGGCGCACCCACTGCAGCGGGGCCAGGTCGTCGTCGACCTTGCCCTCGTCGAGCACGCGCACGATCTCCGCGAGGTCGGCGAGGAGGTGCCGGGGCGAGTGCGGGAGCGGCAGCCGCACGCGGTCGGCGAAGTCGATGCTGACCGGCGGGATCCCCCGCTTGGCCATCTTGCGGACGTGGCTGAGCGTCAGCCGGGAGTCGTCGTTGGCCTTGCCGACGATGCGCCGGACGAGCTCGGAGTGCTCCCGGATGCCGAACGACCACAACGCGTCCCCGTCCGGCACCGAGCTGGTGTCGACCCGCCCGGTGCCGGTCAGGTGCTCGCGCTTGATGTGGCGCACCGCATCGGCGTCGATGACGCGCAGGGCGAGGGCGAGGCCGAAGCCGCGGTCGACGGCGGAGCGCACCAGCCGCCGGTAGCCGTCGCCGAAGGACAGGGCGAACCCGTGACCGCCGACGCGGACGAACAGCAGCGCCGACGCCCGCGTGGTCGTGAAGTGGTCGAGGTGGACGTCGGTGAGGCCGTGCACCATCTCCACCCACCCGCACACCGTCGGCTCCCGCTGGCCGTAGACCAGCAGCGCCTCCCCGAGATCGGGCACGTCGAGGGAGTCGAAGACGTCGTCCTCCGGCGGCTCCCAGCACTCGTCGAACGGCCGGTCGTCGACCATCTTGTAGAGGCACACCTGGCCGGTGCGGCCCGGATCGCCCAGTTCGACGTCGGCCGGCAGGTCGATGGTCACCGGGCCACCGCCCGGGACACCGCGGCCGACCGGCGCAGGAACCGGCGCGACAGCACGGTGACCAGCACCCGCCCGTTCAGCAGCAGGCAGACGTCGGGGCGGTCGGGGCTGTAACCGTAGACGGCGCCGGGGTGCAGCACGACGTCCGTCCAGGGCAGCGGCCGGGACCGCCACCGGGCGCTGGCGAGCAGCCGCCGCAGGCGCCGGGCGGCGAGCCGCCGCGACACGCCCTCGACGCGCTCGCGGTAGCGCTGCACCGCGTGGGTGCTGAGCACGATATCGGCGGGGTCGTGGGTCCGGTCGATGTCCGCGGGGCCGAGCGCGAGGGCGAGGATGTCGTCCCGCGTCGGGAGGATGCCGTGCGTGGTCATGAGTGTCTCGCTTCGATCGGCGGATGTGACGTCGCACACGATGCCCAGTCGTCACCCGTTCGAGGAAGCAGGAGCTTGATAACCCCTCTTATCGAGCCTTGCATGAGTGGTTCCACGGGGCCGGGTCTAGGATCCTCCTGCCACGGATTCGGAGGGTTCGGAGGGGAGGTCCGATGACGGTCGACGTGCTGCACGTCAGCCTTCCCGACGTCGCACTCCTGGCCCGGGTGCAGCGCCCGCCGGTGTCGATGTGGCGGAGGCGCTTCGCGGGGTCGGGCACGCCGTTCCCCGCACCCGTCCACGTGCGGGGAACGCAGCCGTTCTTCGACGGCCACGCGGTGGTCGACTGGCTGGAGACGACGGGCCTGGGCCGCAACCCCCACGCCCGCGATGACCTCGCCGCCTTCGCCGCACTGGCGGGCACCGGCGAGGACGACGACACGGTGTTCGCCGGGTTGACGGCGCTGCTGTGCCTGAGCAGCTTCGACGTCCGACTGCCGACCGACGGCGACGACCTGGAGGACCTCGCCGACGACGTCGACCCCGACGACGAGTTCCTCTACTCCGAGGTCCTCGGACTGGGCGAGCGGCTGGAGCCGATGGCCCGCTACACGGCGCTGCTCATCGACGCGGCCGGCCACGCGGCGGCGGCGTTCGAGTCGCTCATGCGGCGGCGCACCCACCGCCCCGGCAGCGGGCACGCGCGCACTGCGGTCGCCACCCCGGCCCGGAACCTGGTGGCCGACCTCGCGTTCGCCCTCGGCACCCACGCGGAGATCGCGACACCCTGCTACGTCGACCCGACACCGGGCGCGAGCGACCTGATCGTCGAGCTCGCCCGTCGGGCGGGGGAAGGCGCCGCGATCACGGTGGCCACCCCGGACGTCGACTGCATCGAAGGTCGACTGGCCCGGCGGCGGATCAGGGTGCACGACATCGCGCGCGAACCCCTCGTGCCCGACGGCCACGGCGGGTACGTCGTGCCGGACGACGCCGTGGTCCTGATGCAGCTGCCCGCTCCGGGCCGCCCCGACCTGCCCGACGTCGACCTGCTGCAGGAGATCGAGAACGTCGTGCTGGGCATGGAAGCCGCACGCTGCGCGGTGGTCCTGGGGCCGGCCTCCGCGCTGACCGACCGGGTGCGCGGCGAGGCCGCGCTGCTCCGCGACGGGCTGCTGCGGACCGACCGGGTGCGCGGGGTGGTCCGCCTCCCGGCCGGTCTGCTCCCCACCAGGTCACGCGCACGGCTGGCGCTGTGGTGCCTCGGCCCTCCCCCACCGGACACCGGCGAGGCCCGGACGCTGGTCGCGGACCTGGCCGACACCGCCCTCGACGGCACCGCGATCGCGGAGCTGGTGATCGACCTCGTGGCCGGCCTGCGGGACGCGCGACCGTGGCGGGCGCACACGGCGCGGTTCACCCGTTCCGTCCCGACCCGCATCCTGCGGGCGGAGCGCGACGACCTCGTCGTGCCCCGACCGGTTGCCCGCAGCACCGACACGGCGGCGGAGCTCGCGGAGCAGGCGGGCGCCCTGCGCGAGCAGCTGGCGGCTCCGCTGCCGGCACCTGCCGTGCCGCAGCCGGCTCCCCGGGCCGCAGCCCGCGGCCCGATCGTCACCCTCGGTACCGCGGTGGCCGAGCGGGACGTCGAGATGCTGTCCGGGCTGCGGATCGACACCGCCCACCTCGATCCGGGCGCCGCTGTCCGCGTCGTCCGCCCGGCCGACCTCACCGGCGCCACCGACCGGGTCGGCATCGACCGGCTGGTCCTGGCGGCCCACTACGAGTCCGCGCGGTTCACCGAGCCCGGCGACGTCGTCTTCACCGTGAGCCCGCGGCCGGCGGCGGTCGTCGACCGCGACGGCGGCGCGGTCGTCGCGTTCCCCGCGCGCGCCCTGCGGTCGCGGTCGGCGGCGTTCGTGCCGCACGTGCTGGCCGCCGACATCACCGCGCAACCCGCCACCGCGAAGACGTGGCGGGCCTGGAGCGTGCGCACCGTCCCGGCCGATCAGGCCGAGGCGCTGACCGGCATGCTGGACGACCTCGATCGCCACCGCCGCGCCCTCACCGACCGCATCACCCAGCTCGACCAGCTCGCCGCCGCGCTCGTCGCGGGCACCGCGGCGGGCGCGTTCGACCTCCACGGAAAGGACCCCCGTGCCTCCACGGACCAGGAAGGCCGCCCCGGCGGCGCCGTCGACGATGAAGGAACTCAAGGACACGCTCTGGAAGGCCGCTGACAAGCTGCGCGGCTCGATGGACGCGTCGCAGTACAAGAACGTGGTGCTGGGGCTGGTGTTCCTCAAGTACGTCTCCGACGCGTTCGTCGAGCGCCGCGAGCAGCTCCAGGCCGAGCTGGAGGCCGAGGGGATGGGCGACGAGCAGGTCGCGCAGCTCATCGACGATGTCGACGAGTACGTCGGCAGCGGCGTGTTCTGGGTGCCGGCGGTGGCGCGCTGGGAGTTCCTGGCCGCGAACGCCAAGGGGCGCGACGGCGCGACGATCGGATCCCTGATCGACGACGCGATGACCGCGATCATGGACGCGAACCCGGCACTCAAGGCGACGCTGCCGCGGATCTTCAACCAGGAGAGCGTCGACCAGCGCCGCCTGGGCGAGCTGCTCGACCTGCTCAACAGCGCCCGGTTCACCGGCGAGGGCGCGAGCAAGGCCCGCGACCTGCTGGGCGAGGTGTACGAGTACTTCCTGGACAAGTTCGCCAAGGCCGAGGGCAAGCGCGGCGGCGAGTTCTACACCCCGGCCGGGGTGGTGCGGGTGCTCGTGGAGGTGCTCGAACCGACCTCGGGCCGCGTGTACGACCCGTGCTGCGGCTCGGGCGGCATGTTCGTGCAGACCGAGAAGTTCCTGGAGGCCCACGACCGCGACCGCACCGCGATCTCGGTGTACGGCCAGGAGCTCAACGAGCGCACCTGGCGGATGGCGAAGATGAACCTCGCCATCCATGGCCTCAACGCCAACCTCGGCCCGGTGTGGGGCGACACCTTCGCCCGCGACCTGCACCCCGAACTCACCGGGGTCAACGGCGCCGACTACGTGCTGGCCAACCCGCCGTTCAACATCAAGGACTGGGCCCGCAACGAGAACGACGCCCGCTGGCGCTTCGGCGTGCCGCCAGCCGGGAATGCGAACTACGCCTGGATCCAGCACATCCTGTCCAAGCTCAAGCCGGGTGGCAGCGCCGGCATCGTGATGGCCAACGGTTCGATGTCGAGCAATTCCGGCGGCGAGGGCCGGATCCGCGCCCAGATCGTGGAGGCCGACCTGGTGGCGTGCATGGTCGCGCTCCCCACCCAATTGTTCCGCTCCACCGGCATCCCCGTCTGCCTGTGGTTCCTCACCAAGGGCAAGACCGCGGGCAAGCGCGGCTCCGTCGACCGCACCGGACAGGTGCTGTTCATCGACGCCCGCACCCTCGGGCACATGGTCGACCGCGCCGAACGCGCCTTCTCCGACGCCGACATCGCGCGGATCGCCTCGACCTACCACGCCTGGCGGGGCACGCCATCCGCGGAGGGCGCGGAGTACGCCGACGAAGCCGGCTTCTGCTACTCGGCCACCCTCGCCGAGATCAAGGCCGCCGACTACGCGCTGACTCCCGGCCGCTACGTCGGCACTACTGAGGTCGAGGACGACGGCGAGCCGCTCGACCGGAAGATTGAGCGGCTCACCAAGGAGTTGTATGCGCAGTTCGACGAATGCGAGCGCCTCGCGGTGGTCGTCCGGGAGCAGCTGGGGCGGATCAGTGGCTAGGAAGGAGACTCGCACCGGCGGTCGAGTCGCCACGGACTCAGTTATCCCGGGGCGGTACGCACTAAGCATCGGGATGCCCTCCATCCCCGCCCCAGACGGATTCAAATGGCGACGGCTCACCGACATAGCACGCATGGAAAGCGGTCACACACCAAGCCGATCCCATCCTGAGTACTGGAACGGCAACATCCCGTGGATCGGGATCCGCGACGCGACAGGAAACCACGGCAAGACCATCACGAAGACGAAGCAGTACATCACCGAACTCGGAGTCGAGAATTCATCAACGAGGGTCCTTCCCGCCGGAACAGTATGCCTTTCCCGAACAGCGTCAGTCGGGTACACCATCATCATGGGCACACCTATGGCAACAAGCCAGGACTTCATCAACTGGGTGTGCGGCCCCGAACTGTCGCCGAGTTACCTCCGCTACGTCCTGATGCTAGAGCAGGAGAGCATCCGGAAGTTCTCCTATGGCACGACCCATCAGACCCTCTACTACCCCGACGCAAAGGCCCTGCACGTCTGCATTCCCTCCCGGGACGAGCAGGATGAGATCGCGAGGGTTCTCGCAGCACTCGACGACAAGATCGCCGCGAACACTCGACTGAGCGATGCCGCGGAAGACCTCGCAGCGATAGTTTTCCGCTCGATCGCAAAAGACGACCCGACCGAACGCTCACTGAGCCAGCTGGCTCGATTCGTTAACGGTCGCGCATACACCAAGGGCGCGACGGGAACCGGTCGGGTCGTGATTCGAATTGCCGAGCTCAACTCTGGCATCGGTGAGTCCACCGTGCGCAACGACATCAAGGTTCCGGACGAGAACCTCGCCCGACCCGGCGATCTCCTCTTTGCGTGGTCCGGCTCACTCACCGTACATCGATGGTTCCGCCCGGAAGGCATCGTCAACCAGCACATCTTCAAAGTGATTCCCACCGGCGATAATCCGGTGTGGCTTGTCCACCAACTGCTGGTGCGCAAGCTGGACGAGTTCCGGGCGATCGCGGCCGACAAGGCCACAACGATGGGGCACATCCAGCGACGGCACCTCGACGAACCCGTAAGCGTTCCGGCCCGACGAGCGGTCGAGCGCGTGCACCCCACTATGGACTCGCTCTGGCGGACGGCTCTGTCGGCCGAGCAGGAGTCCTTGAGCCTCACCACGCTTCGCGACACCCTCCTCCCTCATCTCATGTCAGGCCGCCTCCGCGTGAAGGACGCGGAGAAGCAGGTGGAGGCGGTGGTGTAGTGGAGCCGCCCGATCCCGCGGTCGCGTTCCGGGGCAAGCCACCGGCGTCGATCCTCCCCGGCTGGTATCCGGAGCTGCTGGCCTCGGTCACCGAGCACGTCTCGCTCAGCCACCGGCGCGCCGTCGCGGCCGCCAACACCGAATTGCTGGCCGCGTACTGGGCCATCGGCCGGGCGATCCTGGAGCGCCAGTACGGGGAGTGCTACGGCACGAAGGTGATCGACCGCCTGTCGGCCGACCTGCGGGAGCGCTTCCCCGACGCCCGCGGCTACTCGCCGCGCAACTGGAAGTACATGCGGGCGTTCGCGGCGGCCTGGCCCGACGGGGAGGTTGTGCAACGCGGCGTTGCACAACTCCCCTGGCGCCATCAGATCGCCCTGATCGGCAAGCTCGACGACCCCGAGCTGCGGCTGTGGTACGCCGCGGCCGCGCTCGACCAGGGCTGGAGCCGCGACATCCTCGCGCTCCAGATCGAGCGGCGCCTGCACGAACGGTCTGGGAAGGCGATCAGCAACTTCCGGCACACCCTGCCGGAGCCCGACCCCGACGTCGCCAGCGGGCCACCTGCGACCGGTACCTGTTCGACTTCCTCTCCACCACCCGGACCCGGCTCGAACGCGATGTGGAGCAGGGTCTCGTCGAGCATGCCCGCGACTTCCTGCTGGAGCTCGGGCGAGGCTTCGCGTTCGTGGGCAGCCAGGTCCGGCTGGAGTTGGGGGGCAAGGAGTTCTACTGCGACCTCCTCTTCTTCCACACCGAGCTGCGCTGCTACGTCGTGATCGAACTCAAGGCCGTGGACTTCGACCTGTCACACCTGGGCCAGCTCGGCCTCTACATGGCCGCGGTGGACGACTTCCTCGCACACCCCGGCGACAAGCCGACCATCGGACTGCTGCTCTGCAAGACGAAGAACAACGTCATCGCCGAGTACGCGCTGCGCGGCTACTCGGCGCCGATCGGCGTCGCCGAGTGGACCGCCGAGCTCACCACGAACCTGACCGAGGAGCTCGCGTCGAGCCTGCCCAGCATCGCCGACATCGAAGCCGAGCTCGCTCCGCTCGGCCACGACGACGCCCCTTGATAGATCCCCTTATCGGTCACGGGCGTGCACGGGCGGCGGTCGTCTTCCTACCGTCGGCCCCCACCGACCAGGAGGTCCACGATGAAGAACGCCGGCATGTCCGAGGCCGACTGGGAGACCCTCGCCCTGGAGGAACTCGGCGAGCTGTCCTGGACACCGGTGTCCGGGTCGTCGATCGCGCCGGGCAGCGGCGAGCGGCAGAGCTGGGACGACCTCGTGCTCACGCCGCGGCTGCTCGACGCGCTGCGCCGGCTCAACCCCCACGTCCCTGGCGTGTATCTGCAGCAGGCGTACGCCGACATCATCGCGCTGCGCTCGACCGACCCGATCTCGGAGAACCACCGCGTCCACGACTGGCTCGTCGGCGGGTACCGCGGCGTCACGTACGTCGACGACTCCGGCCACGAGGTCACGCCGACGATCCGGCTGCTGGCGCCCGACCCCGCCGACAACGACTGGCTGGTGGCCAACCAGGTCACGGTGCGGCGGCTCGACGCACACCGGCGGTTCGACATCGTCGCGTTCTGCAATGGGATGCCGGTCAGCATCATCGAGCTGAAGAAGGCCGGGAGCGTAGCGGCCGACGTGGCGGCGGCGCACGCGCAGCTGCGGACCTACGTGCAGGAGTTCCCGGAGGCGTTCCGGTTCGCCGTGCTCACGGTCGTCGCCGACGGCGCGACCGCTCGGTACGGCACCCCGTTCACCCATCTGCACCATTTCGCCCCCTGGAACGTTGACGACACTGGCGCCGTCGTCGAGCCCGGCAGCCTCGACGAGCGCGACGAGCCCGTCACCGGGCTGGAACTGCTCCTGCACGGGGTGTTCGACCAGGGCCGGTTCCTGCAGCTGTTGCGCTGGTATACCGCGTTCGACGGGGGCGCAGGCGCGCTGGCCAAGCGGATCGCCAAGCCCCACCAGTACTTCGCGGTCGCCAAGGCCGTCGGTTCCACTGTTACGGCCGTCCGCAGCGACGGGAAGGCCGGCGTCGTGTGGCACACCCAGGGCTCGGGCAAGTCGATGGAGATGGAGCTCTACACCAACCGGATCATGCGGGCTCCCGAGCTGGCCAACCCCACGGTCGTGGTGATCACCGACCGCACCGAGCTGGACGGGCAGCTGTTCAGCGGGTTCGCCGCCAGCCTGCTGCTGCCCGAGGCACCGAAGCAGATCCGCCGCCGCGCGGAGCTGCGCGACGAGCTGAGCAACCGCACGACGGGCGGCATCTACTTCACCACCCTGCAGAAGTTCGGCCGCAGCAAGGACGAGCGCGACGCCGGCTTGGCTCACCCCACCCTGTCAGACCGGCGCAACATCATCGTGATCGTCGATGAGGCCCACCGTAGCCACTACGACGACCTCGACGGCTACGCCCGCCACCTGAAGGACGCGCTCCCGCACGCCACGCTGATCGCGTTCACCGGCACCCCGATCTCGCACGCCGAGCGCAACACCCGCGAGGTCTTCGGCGACTACGTCGACGTCTACGACCTCTCGCGCGCCGTGGAGGACGGCGCCACCGTGCCCGTCTACTTCGAGCCCCGGTTGGTCGAGCTGCGCCTGGACAAGGGAGTCACCCAGGAGGACCTCGACCGCGCCGCCGACGAGATCACCGCCGGACTCGACGACGTCGAGCGCGCGCAGATCGAGAAGAGCACGACCGTCGTCAACGCCGTCTACGGCGATCCGAAGCGCCTGGCCCTGCTCGCCGACGACCTCGTGGCGCACTGGGAGACCCGCAGCACACGGATGCGGCCGCTGATCGAGGGGCCGGGCAAGGCGCTGATCGTGTGCGGCACCCGGGAGATCTGCGCCCGCATGTACGCGGCGATCGTTGCGCTGCGGCCGCAGTGGCACTCCCCGGACCTCACCACCGGGAAAATCAAGGTCGTCTACTCCGGCGACGCCACCGACACCGGTCTCATCAAGGAGCACGTCCGGAAGGAGTCGGAGAACGCCACGGTCAAGGAGCGGCTGCGCGACCCCGACGACGAGCTGGAACTGGTCATCGTCAAGGACATGATGTTGACCGGGTACGACTCGCCGCCGCTGCACACCCTCTACCTCGACCGCCCCCTCAAGGGTGCGCTGCTGATGCAGACCCTCGCCCGGGTCAACCGCACGTTCCGCGGCAAGGACAGCGGCCTGCTCGTCGGCTACGCCCCTCTTGCCGACAACCTGCAGAAGGCGCTAGCTGAGTACAGCCCGCGCGACCAGGAGACCCGGCCGATGGGCCGCAGCGTTGCCGACGCCGAAGCGCTGTTCCGCGACCTCGTCGACCAGATCCGCGGCGCGCTCGCCGGGTTCGACTGGAAGGCCCGGCTCAAGCGCGGCCAGCCCGATGCGTTCGACAAGGCCGCCCTGGCGACCACCAGCTACTTGCGGAACCCGACCACCCCTGGCAACAAGGTCGACGACGGGGAGGAGACGCTAGCCGACCGGTTCCGGCGGCTCACCCGGCAGCTGACCACCGCGTGGGCGTTGTGCGCGGCATCCGAGATGCTCAGCCCCTACCTGCAGGAGGTCCAGTTCTACGAGCTGGTCCGCGTCTAC
This sequence comes from Pseudonocardia lacus, assembly GCF_018531445.1. GTDB lineage: Bacteria > Actinomycetota > Actinomycetes > Mycobacteriales > Pseudonocardiaceae > Pseudonocardia > Pseudonocardia lacus. The sequence goes on along the minus strand of NZ_JAHDTH010000012.1, from coordinate 58,973 downwards.
ATGGCCAAGTTCGACGCGGACGCCCGCCGCGCCGAGGGCAAGCCGATCCCCGAGGACGTCAGCCGACTGCTCGCTGCGCTCATCAGCGACAGCACCACCACCGGCGAGGTGCTCGATATCTACGCGGCCGCCGGCCTCGACAAGCCCGAGCTGAGCGAGCTCAATCCGGCCTACCTCGCGAGAGCGCAGGCGGCGACGAACCCGCACCTGGCGATCGAGGCGCTGCGCAAGCACGTGCTCGGCGAGTCTCGCCGCGCCACCGGCAACAACATCGCCCGGGAGCGCTTGTTCTCCGAACGGGTCACCGAGCTCATGAACCGCTACGCGAACGAGCAACTCACCGCGGCCCAGGTGATCGCCGAGCTGATCGAGATGGCCAAGGAGATCCGGGACGAGGCCGCCCGCGGCGCCCGCTTCACTCCCCCTCTCGACGACGACCAGCTCGCCTTCTACGACGCCGTCTCGCAGAACGACTCAGCCGTCCTGCTCCAGGGCGAGGACGTGCTCGCCCAGATCGCACGCGACCTCGTCGCCGTTATGCGCCGAGACGTGCGCACCGACTGGACCGTGCGCGACGATGTGCGCGCGAAACTCCGATCGTCGATCAAGCGGCTGCTGGTCCGGCACGGCTACCCGCCGGACAAGCAGCCCGCCGCGATCAAGCTCGTGATCGAGCAGATGGAGCAGCTCGCGCCTCGCTACGTCGACCGCAACGGCTGAGCCTGTCCATGCCCCGCCTAGTCATACTTCGGGGGCTCGGGCAGCCACCACGACAATGCCGCGATCACACACCGACCACGCCGTTGAGCACGTCCCGATGAGAACGCGTCGGTAGGACCACAACGGGCTTCACCGTAGCCAAGAGTGGCCGGAGCGATCCGTTCCTCCGCTGCGGTGTGGCTGGTTCGTGTTCGCGCCGGAGTAGCAGCTCAGTGCACCTCCGACCACGAGTCCGAACGCTTCTGGCGGGACCGTCCCGGCAGTGCGAGCGGGATGAAGGACCGGGTGGAGGTCGCGGGGTGCGAGGACAGGATCAGCTGTGGGGTGTGCACGAGGTCGCCGACTACCTCGGTGTCCCGGTGATGACGGTCTACCACTGGCGCCAGACCGGCTACGGCCCGAAGGGCACCCGCGTCGGCCGCTACGTCCGCTACCGGCCTCAGGATGTCCGCGACTGGTTCGACAGCCAGTTGCGCAAGTCCTCCTGACCGGCGATGCCGCGGCCACCGCTGCCGATCGGCACCTACGGGGCGATCACCACCCAGAAGCTGGCCGACGGCTCCGGCTACCGCGCCTTCGCCCGCTTCCGGGACCACGACGGCGTCACCCGCAAGATCGAACGAACCGGTCGCAGCGCCACGGCCGCGAAGAACCGCCTGAAGGAGCACCTGCGCGACCGCGCCAGCCACGGCGCAGCCGGCAGCCTCTCCGGGGAGTCCCGGTTCCGCGTCGCAGCCGAGAAGTGGATCAGCACCATCGACGAACTCGCCGCCCAGGGTCAGCGCTCGCCGAGCACCGCCCAGCTCTACCGGGCCACCCTCACGACCCACGTGTTACCCGCCATCGGGGAGCTGCGCCTCGGCGAGCTGACTGTCCCGCGGCTCGACAAGTTCGTCCAGGACATCCGGATCCACCGCGGCGCCGCTACCGCCAAGCTCGCCCGCACGGTCGTCTCCGGCGTCTTCGGCATCGCCGTCCGCCACGGCGCGATCACCGCCAATCCGGTCCGCGACATCGCCCGGATCACCAGCCGCCCGGCACGACCCCCGCGTGCCCTCACGCCGGACGAACGGACCGAGTGGATCGAGCGGTTGAAGGCGGACCAGGACGCTGTCCGCAAGGACCTACCCGACCTGTGCGAGTGGATGCTCGCCACCGGCGTCCGAATCGGCGAGGCACTCGCCGTGCACTGGGACGACATCGACCTCGACGCCGGCGTCGTGCACGTCGACCACACCGTCATCCGGATCAAAGGCACCGGCCTGATCCGCAAATCGACCAAGAGCCTCGCCGGTGCCCGGACGCTGCCGCTGCCCGCGTTCGCGATCGACATGCTCCGCCGCCGCCAACTCGCCAACGGAACGCGAGGGCCTGTCTTCCCCGACTCCATCGGCGGCTGGCGTGACCCGTCGAACACCTCCCGCGACCTCCGCCACGCCCGCGGCTCCGCCGAGTTCGCATGGGTCACCAGCCACGTGTTCCGCAAGACCGCCGCCACCGAACTCGACCGCGCCGGCCTATCCGCCCGCCAGATCGCCGACCAGCTCGGCCACGCGAAGGTGTCCATGACCCAGGACCGCTACATGGGCCGACGCGCCGGCGGCCGGGAAGCAGCAGACGCGCTCGATCGCGCCCACCGAGCCGCGCGAGGAGGTGGGCCCTGACGAAAGTGGTGGGTAAACGGTGGATCGATCACCACGAAGATCGAGCTATAACGCTCTGACCTGGGAGAGAAGCTCCTCCGGTTGGACTCGAACCAACAACCCTGCGATTAACAGTCGCATGCTCTGCCAATTGAGCTACGGAGGACCGTCTGTTCCGGGGACTCGCCCCGTTGGCGGTATGAACTCTAGCGCACCCCCTCCACCGGGATATCGACCCCCCTGCCCGCCGCGCGCACCCGCCACGGGCCTGCGGCAGGATGGGCGGCGACCAGGTAGTGGAGCCGGGAGGCGTCATGTGGAAGTTCTTGCTGGGCGCGGCTGTCGGCTACGTGCTGGGTGCCAAGGCGGGCCATGAGCGCTACGAGCAGCTGCGGCGCACCTACGAGCGCATCGCCGACCACCCGGCGGTGCAGGGGGCGGCGGGGGTCGTGCGGGCGCGGGTCGAGGAGCAGCTCACCGGTGGGCGGCACGAGGCCGAGTCGGGCGCGAGCTCGCCGAACGGCACCCGCCGCTGACGGTCAGCCGCGGGCGGAGCCGGCGCCCTGGCCCGCCCGGTGGGGGACGGACCAGCCCGCCAGGTAGGCGGGGACGTCGGCCGGTGGCATCGGGCGGGCGAAGTGGAAGCCCTGGGCGGCGTCGCAGGCGGCCTCGCGGGCGCGGGCGAGGTGGTCCGGGGTCTCCACGCCCTCGACGACCACCAGCAGGCCGAGGGTGCGGCCGAGTTCGGCGACCGCCTTGACCAGCGAGCCGTCGCGGGTGGTGACGAAGTCGAGCAGCGTCCGGTCGATCTTGAGCAGGTCGGCGGGCAGGCGCATCAGGCACGACAGCGACGAGTAGCCGGAACCGAAGTCGTCGACCGCGATCCGCACCCCGGACGCGCGCAGCCCGGAGATCTCCGCCTTCACCCGGTCGGCGTCCTCCAGCGAGGCGCTCTCGGTGATCTCCAGGATCAGCGCGGCCGCGGGGAGGCCGCTCTCGGCAAGCGCACCCTCGACGTCGGCGGTGAGCCGCCCGGACAGCAGCTGGTGCATCGACACGTTGACCGAGACCGACAGCTCGCCGTGGCCCGGGAGCGCGCGCCAGCACATGGCCTCCCGGCACGCCGAGCGCAGCACCACGCGGCCGATCTCGCTGATGGTGCCGGTCTCCTCGGCGATGGCGATGAACTCCTCGGCCGACACCTGCGCGCGCCCGTCGGGGCGCCAGCGGGCCAGCGCCTCCAGCGTGGTGGGGCGCAGCGTGTGCAGGTCGATGATCGGCTGGAAGTGCGCCTCGATCTGGCCCAGCTCGACGGCCTCGGCGAGCTCCTGCTGCATGCCGGTGCGCAGCGACGCCCTCGTCCGCATCTCCGGGTCGAACTCCGCGACCCGGCCCTTCCCCGTGTTCTTGGCCGCGTACATGGCGATGTCGGCGTCGCGGATGAGGTCCTCGGCGGAGGCGCCGCCGTGGCCGCGGGTGACGCCGATGCTCGCGCTGACCCGCACGTCCTGGCCCGCCACCCGGTAGGGCCGGTGCAGCACGTCCACGATCCGCTCCCCCACCAGCAGCCCGTGGCCGTCCGGGGTGGGCGCGGGCGCGCCGGACGGCGAGCGGGCCACGCTGAGCACGGCGAACTCGTCGCCGCCCAGGCGCGCGGCGGTGTCGCCGTCGCGCACGCAGCCCTCCAGCCTCCGCGCGGCGATCCGCAGCAGCTCGTCGCCCGCGGGGTGGCCCAGGGTGTCGTTGACGTTCTTGAACCCGTCCAGGTCGATCAGCAGCACGGACACGGCGTCGGGGCTGGCCTCCAGCGCCGCGCGCAACCGCCGGATCAGCAGGGCCCGGTTGGGCAGGTCGGTCAGCGAGTCGTGGTTGGCCTGGTGGTAGAGCTGGTCGTTGGCCACGGCGAGGGCGCTGCGGCTGCGCCGGGTCACCCGTGCCACCAGCGTCCAGCACAGCCCGAGCAGCAGGACGACCAGCACCACCGAGCTCACCTGGCCGCGCTGGCCGGTGTCCAGCAGGGTGGTCGTGGTCGCGTAGAAGCCCTGCTCCTGCTCGACGTGCATGCCGTGCAGGCGCTTCTCCGACTTCGACACGAGCGCCGTCGCCAGCCGCCGCAGCGACTCGTCGGCGGCGCCGGTGGCCGCCAGCCGCTCCCAGGGGAAGCGGGACAGCGCCACCTTGACCTCGGCGAGCTCGACGGCCTCCGGCGAGCCCTCCGGGTAGGAGGCGATGGCCACGTTGATCTGGCGGTAGGCCAGGCCGCGCTGCACCTCGATGGCGGGCGCGTCACCGGTCTCGTCCAGCTCGGTGATGCGCTGGAGCAGCAGCAGCGTCTCGCGCTGGGTGTTCGCCATGGTCAGCGACTGCGACTGGGTGGCCTGGGCCAGCGCGTTGACCCGCAGCAGCAGCACCGCGTTGGAGGCGACGAACGTGGCCGTCGCGATGATGGCGACCGTCAGCAGGACGGCGAGGGCGCGCAGCGGCCCTGGCTGGCGGGAGCGCGGGGCCGGCTCGGGGCTGGTCATCTCACGTCGATCGTGGAGAGGCTCCAGATCCACTGGTCGGCGCTGGCCCCCGCGGGGACGCCACCGACGTAGACGATGCGCGTCGGGCCGCCGTCCTCGATCGGGATGGGCGCGCCCCCGCCGCTGCGCGTCGCCAGCAGCACGCCGCCCGCCATCACGTCGGAGATCGCCAGGTCGATCTGGTAGTCGTCGAGCGCGGTGATGTGCACCGAGCGGGCCTGCGGGTCGACGCGGGCCACCTCCAGCAGGTCGTCGAGCCAGACGCCCTCGAAGTTGAGCGTCTGCTTGACCCACGGCTCGAACAGCGTCACCCGGACCCGCCCCAACCGGTCGAGCGTCGGCGGGTCGAGCGCCAGCGCGCTGCCGTCGTTGGTGGTGCCGATCCTCCCGGTGAGGGTGAGCACCACCGGCTCGACGGGTTCCGGGACGGGCTGGTCGGGCAGCAGCGCGGCCGGCGCCAGGACGACGGGCGCCGGGTCGACGGGGTCGGCGGCGGGCGCGGTGGGCACCGGGGCGCTGGCCGCGCAGCCGGCCAGCGCGAGCAGGCAGACGGCCGCGAAGAGCAGCGGGGCCGGGCGTGCGTGACCGAGCCGGCGGGGAGCTCTGGCCAGGCCCATGGCACCGTCCTCGTGTCGGTCGTGCGGCCGTCGGCCCTCCGCGCGACAGCCCAATGATCGCTCACCGAGCGGCTCGGCCTGACTACACGATGGGGGTCAGGTGGCGGTCGCCGGGGTCGGGTCGCGGACCGGCGTGTCGCCCCCGACGCGCCGCTACGCTCACCCCGATGGACCACGACCTGCCGCCGGACATCCTCGTTCGCGCCCGGCACGTGCTCACCTGCGGCCCGGCCGGCGAACTGCGCGACGGCGCGGTGCTCGTGCGGGGCGGGCGGATCGCCGCCGTCGACGCGTTCGAGCGGCTGCGGGCGGCCGCCCCGGACGTCGGGGTCGTCGGTGACGGCAGCGGCATCCTGGTTCCCGGCTTCGTCAGCTGCCACGGCCACTTCTCCGAGGGCCTGGTGTCCGGGATCGGCGAGACGCACACGCTCTGGGAGTGGTTCGCACAGGTCGTCGGGCCGATCGAGCCGCACATCACGCGCGAGATCGCGCTGGTGGGGACGCTGCTGCGGGGCGCGGAGATGGCGCTGTCCGGGGTCACGACGGTCGCCGACATGTTCTGCTTCGCCCCCCGCGCCGAGCCCGTCACCCCCGGGGTGGTCGACGGGCTGGAGCGGCTCGGGCTGCGCGGCGACGTCAGCTTCGGCGCTGCCGACACCCCCGGCCCCCGCCCGCTCGCGCCGATCCTCGCCGAGCACGAGGCGCTGGCCGCCGCCGCGGCGGCATCGCGGCGCAGCCGGTTCCGGGTCGGGCTGGCCACGGTGCCCGAGTCGTCCGACGACCTGGTCGCGGCGACCGCGCGCCTGGTCGCCGACACCGGCCGGCTGCACGTCCACCTGCACGAGGTCCGCGAGGAGGTGACCCAGTGCCGGGTCACCCGCGGGGCGGCCGCCATCGCCTACGCCGAGCGCGCCGGGCTGCTCGACGGCCAGACCGTGGCCGCGCACTGCGTCTGGCTCGACGACGACGACATCGCGGTCCTCCGCAGGCGCGACGTCGCCGTCGCCCACAACCCCGTGTCGAACATGGTCCTGGCCTCCGGCGTGTGCCCGGTCCCCCGGCTGCGCCGCGAGGGCGTCACCGTCGGCCTCGGCCTGGACGGGCCGGCCAGCAACGACAGCCAGGACATGCTGGGGACCATGAAGACCGCGGCCCTGCTGCAGAAGGTGCACCACCTGCAGGCCACCGCCATCACCGCCCGCGACGTCGTGCGCATGGCCACGATCGGCGGCGCCACCGCGCTGGGCATGGCCGCCGAGATCGGCAGCCTGGAGCCGGGCAAGGCCGCCGACCTGGTCTGGCTGCCCGAGCACAGCCCTTCGCTGGCCAATATCCACGACCCGTACCAGAAGCTGGTCTACTGCGCGTCCGTCCGGGACGTGGCGCGGGTGTGGGTCGACGGGGAGCCGGTCGTCGTCGACGGCCGGGTCACCGGTGTCGACGTCCCCGCCCTCCTCCCCCGCGCCCGGGAGCTCGCCACCCGCCTGGCCACCGACGCCGGGCTCGACTCCGCCCTCGCCACCCGCGTTGTTGACTGATGTTGGCATCCGGCTGAATCATTGTTGGAACGTGTTGACTCCAACACGTCCTCTCGCGCATCGTGCGCTGCGTGTTCGAGTTCCCGTTCCCGGGCGTCGCGATGGGCTGCGACTACAACCCGGAGCAGTGGTCGCCCGACGTCTGGCGCGAGGACATCGCGCTGATGCGGGAGGCCGGGCTCGGCTTCGTGACGCTCGGGGTGTTCTCCTGGGCGCTGGTGGAGCCCGAGCCGGGCCGGTTCGACTTCGGCTGGTTCGACGAGGTGCTCGGGCTGCTGCACGAGGGCGGCATCGCGGTCGACATGGCCACGGCCACCGCCGCGCCCCCGCCGTGGCTCACCACCGCGCACCCGGAGATCCTCCCGGTCGACGCCGACGGCCGGACGCTGTGGCCGGGCAGCCGGCAGTCCTGGTGCCCCAGCTCGCCGGTGTTCCGCGAGCACGCGCTGCGCCTGGTCGCCGAGATGGCCCGCCGCTACGGGAGCCACCCGGCGGTGCGGCTGTGGCACGTCAGCAACGAGCTGGGCTGCCACAACGGGCGCTGCTGGTGCGACGTGAGCGCGGCGGCGTTCCGCGAGTGGCTGGCGAAGCGCTACGGCGACGTCGACGCGCTCAACACGGCCTGGGGCACGACGTTCTGGTCGCAGCACTACACGTCGTTCGACCAGGTGCTGCCGCCGCGGATCACGCCGGCGTTCAAGAACCCCACCCAGCAGCTCGACTTCGCCCGGTTCAGCTCCGACGCCCTGCTGGACTACCACCGCGCCGAGCGCGACGTGCTGCGCGGGATCTGCCCCGACGTCCCGGTGACCACCAACTTCATGGTCAGCTCCCACCAGACCGAGCAGGACTACTTCCGCTGGGCGCCCGACCAGGACGTCGTCTCCCAGGACCACTACCTCGACGCCCGGCTGCCCCGGCCGCGGGCCGAGCAGGCGTTCACCGACGACCTCACCCGCGGGGTGGCCGGCGGGAAGCCGTGGCTGCTGATGGAGTCGGCGACCTCGGCGGTCAACTGGCAGCCGGTGAACGTGGCCAAGCGGCCCGGTGAGCTGCTGCTCGACTCGTTGCGCCATGTCGCCCGCGGGGCCGACGCCGTCGGGTTCTTCCAGTGGCGGGCCTCGGCGGCGGGCGCGGAGAAGTTCCACTCCGCGCTCGTCCCGCACGCCGGGCGCGACTCCGAGCGGTTCCGCGAGGTCGTGGCGCTGGGCTCGGCGCTGCGGGCGGTCGGCGAGGTCGCCGGCAGCCCGGTGCGGGCCGACGTCGCCGTGCTGTTCGACTGGGAGGCCATGTGGGCCTGCGACCTCGACTCGCACCCCAGCGCCGAGCTGCGCTACACCGACGCGGCCAACCGCTGGCACCGGGCGCTGGCCGGGCTCGGCGTCACCGCGGACGTCGTGCACCCGGAGTCGGACCTGTCGGGCTACCGGCTCGTCGTGGTGCCGACGCTGTACCTGTGCTCGGACGCGGCGGCCGCCGGGCTGCGCGCGTTCGTCGAGGCCGGCGGGCACGCGCTGGTCACCTACTTCTCCGGGATCGTCGACCCGGACGACCGCATCCGCCTGGGCGGCTACCCGGGCGCCTTCCGCGACCTGCTCGGCGTGCGCGTCGAGGAGTTCGCACCGCTGCTGCCCGGCGAGACGGTCACCCTGGACGACGGCAGCCGCGCCGACCTGTGGGCCGAGCACGCCACCGCGCCCGACGCCGAGGTGCTCGCCCGGTTCGTCGACGGCCCGCGCCCCGGCGACCCGGCGCTGACCCGGCGGGCCGCCGGAGCGGGCGCGGCCTGGTACGTGGGCACGCGCCTGGACGAGGCGGCCACCGCGGCGCTCGCCGACCGCGTGGCCCGGGAAGCCTGCGCGACCCGGCTGGACGTGCCGGCGCCGGGCGTCGAGCTGGTGCGCCGCGGGCGGTACCTGTTCGTCCTCAACCCCACCGACGAGCCGGTGGCGGTGCGCACCGAAGGGGTCGACCTGCTGGCCGACGCCCGGCCCGGGGCGGCGTCCGGAGGTAGCGTCACGGTCGCCGCGCGGAGTGCCGCGGTGGTCCGGGAGGAGGAGTAGATGCTGGCCCGCCAGCGCCAGGAGCTCATCCTCGACGAGGTCCGCACCACCGGCGGCGCGCGCGTGTCCGAGCTGGTGGAGCGCCTCGGCGTGTCGGACATGACGATCCGCCGCGACATCGAGGCGCTGGCCGGTCGCGGCCTGGTCACCCGCGTGCACGGCGGCGCGACGGCCGCCCGCAGCAGTGTCGACGAGCCCGGCTTCGCGGCCAAGGCCGTGCTGCACACGGCGGCCAAGCGGGCGATCGCCGTGGCCGCCGCCGAGCTGGTCGAGCCCGGTGCCTCGGTGGCGCTGTCCGCCGGCACGACCACGCACGCCGTGGCGTCCGCGCTGCTGGGCATCCCCCGGCTCACCGTCGTGACGAACTCGCTGCGCGTGGCCGAGGTGCTGCACGAGGGTGGCCGCGAGGACCACTCCGTCGTGCTGACCGGGGGCGAGCGCACGCCGTCCGACGCGCTGGTCGGGCCGGTCGCGGTGGCCGCGCTGCGCCGCCTGCACGTCGACTGGCTGCTGATGGGCGTGCACGGGATGGACGCCGAGGCCGGGTTCACCACGCCGAACCTGGCCGAGGCCGAGACCAACCGGGCGCTGGTGGCCAGCGCCCGCCGGGTGGCCGTGGTGGCCGACAACTCGAAATGGGGAGTGGTGGGGCTGAGCACGATCGCGACGCTGGGCGAGGTGGACGTGGTGGTCACCGACTCGGGCCTGGACCCGGAGGCGCGCAACGCGCTGGAGAGCAGCTGCGGACGGCTGGTGCTGGCCGCATGAGCCCGACCGGAACGCGCACCCCCGCTCGGATGGCCGACGGCCGCGAGCTCTTCTACTTCGACGACCCGGGCCGCCCGGACCGGGTGCCGCCGCCCGACACGCGCGACCTGCCGGCGGTGCAGACCGGCTCGACCATGCGGTTCGACGTGCTGACCGGCGAGTGGGTCACGGTCGCCGCGCACCGGATGGACCGGACGTTCCTGCCCCCGGCCGACCACTGCCCGCTGTGCCCGACGCGTCCCGGCCGCGAGCCGTCGGAGATCCCGGCCGACGAGTACGACGTCGTCGTGTTCGAGAACCGGTTCCCGTCGTTCGCACTGGCCCCGGCCGTGGACGTCCCGGCTGGGGTCGACTCGGCGGTGGACGGGAACCCGCTGTGGCCGCAGCGGCCCGCGGTCGGTCGCTGCGAGGTCGTCTGCTTCACCAGCGACCACGACGCCGCGTTCGCCCACCTGCCCACCGAGCGCGTCCGCACCGTCATCGGTGCCTGGGCCGACCGCACCGCCGAGCTGTCCGCGGTCCCCGGCATCGCGCAGGTGTTCCCGTTCGAGAACCGCGGGCTGGAGATCGGGGTGACCCTGCAGCACCCGCACGGCCAGATCTACGCCTACCCGTTCGTCACCCCCCGCACCGCCCAGCTGCTCGACCGGGCCGCCGAGCACCGCCGCCAGACCGGCCGCGACCTGTTCCAGGACGTGCTCGACGGCGAGCGCAAGGCCGGCACCCGGGTCGTGCTGGAGGGCACCCACTGGACGGCGTACGTGCCGGCCGCGGCCCGCTGGCCGGTCGAGGCCCACCTCGTGCCGCACCGGGCGGCGCCCGACCTCGCCGCGCTGACCGACGACGAGCGCGCCGAGCTGGCCGAGCTCTACCCCGACCTGCTGCGGCGCCTGGAGCGGTTCTTCGGCGAGGACACGGTCTCGGTCGACCCCCGGCCGCCCTACATCGCGGGGTGGCACCAGGCCCCGGTGCACACCGGGCGCGACCTCACCCGGCTGCACCTGCAGCTGTTCTCGCTGCGCCGGGCCCCGGGCAAGCTGAAGTACCTGGCCGGGTCGGAGTCCGGGGTCGGTGCGTGGATCGTCGACACCACCGCGGAGCGGATCGCCCAGCGGCTGCGGGACGCGGCCGCGTGAACCGCTTCTCCGAGGAGTTCGGCCGGGAGCCGGCCGGGCGGTGGGCCGCCCCGGGCCGGGTCAACCTGATCGGCGAGCACGTCGACTACGCCGACGGGCTGTGCCTGCCGTTCGCCATCGCCCAGCGCACCGTCGTCCTGGCCGCCGGCCGCGACGACACCACCCTGCGACTGCGCAGCGTGTCCGAGCGCGACACCGTCGAGATCGACCTGGACGAGGTCGGCCAGGGCTCCCCCGCCGGGTGGGGCGGTTACGCCGCCGGCGTGCTCTGGGCGTTGCGCGAGGGCGGCCACCCGGTCCGCGGGCTCGACCTGCTGGTGACCGACACCGTCCCGCTCGGGGCCGGCCTGTCGTCGTCGGCGGCGGTGGAGTGCGCCACCGCGCTGGCCGCCGACGACCTGTTCGGCCTCGGCCTGGGCGGCTCGCCGGAGGGCCGCCGCGAGCTGGCCGCGGCCTGCGTGCGCGCCGAGAACGAGGTCGTCGGCGCGGCCACCGGCGGCATGGACCAGGCCGCGGCGCTGCTGGCCACGGCCGGGCACGCGCTGCTGCTCGACACCCACGACGGCTCCACCCGGCAGGTCCCGTTCGACCCGGCCGACGCCGGGCTGCAGGTGCTGGTGATCGACACCAAGGTGCGCCACCACCTCGCCGACGGCCAGTACGGCAACCGCCGCGCCGCCGTCGAGAAGGCCGCCGCCACCCTGGGCCTGCCCAGCCTGCGCGGCGCCACCCTCGACCAGCTCGGCGGGCTCGACGCCGAGCTGGCCCGCCGGGCGCGCCACACCATCACCGAGATCGCCCGGGTCGAGCAGGTGGTGGCGCTGCTCGACGCCGGCCTGGTCACCGAGATCGGGCCGCTGCTCGACGCCTCGCACGCCTCGCTGGCCGGCGACTACGAGGTCTCCTGCGACGAGCTCGACCTGGCCTGCACGACCGCGCGGGCGGCCGGGGCGCTGGGAGCGCGGATGGTCGGCGGCGGGTTCGGCGGATCGGCCATCGCGCTGGTCCCGGTCGCCCGGGCCGATGTGGTGGCCGGGGCGGTGCGGGCGGCGTTCGAGGCGGCCGGGCTGCGCGAGCCCGACCTCATCGACGCGGTGCCCTCCCCCGCGGCGGCCCGCCTGGAGTAGCCGGTCAGGGCTGCAGGACCTCGTCCCACTCCCGCACCCGGTGGGCGCCGACGACGCCGTGGCGCAGGAACGGGTCGTCGGCCATGAACTCCTCGACCGCCTCCCGCGTGCTGAACACCGCCATCGCGCCGACCGGCGCGTCGGAGAACGTGCCCACCAGCAGCATCAGCCCGCGCCCGTGGAACGCGTCGATCCGCTCGCGGTGGGCCGGGTAGTGCTGCTGGGCCAGGGCCATCGCGCCCTCGGCCAGCTCGTAGAACAGGACGTGCTTCACGTGCGGTCTCCTTCGTGCGCGGCCCCGGCGAGGGCGGCGAGGATGGTGGCCCAGCCGCGGTCGAAGCCGCCGGCCGCGTACCCGCCCGGCTGCGCGCAGTCCTGGCTGATCTGCTCGGCGCTGAGCGCCTCCCAGCCGCGGTGCTCGACCGCCACCCTGGTCAGCGCCGGGCCGAGCGCGGAGAAGGTCAGCTCGACCTCGGTCGGCGCCGGGCTGCACAGCCAGGTCATCGCGAAGCGGTGCGGCCGGTCGAACACCAGCACCGTGCCCCACTCGCGGACGGTGCCGTCGTCCCAGGTCTCGTAGACGCGGCCGTCGACGTGCGGCTCCACGGTGACGTCGCGGACCCGGTCGCCGCCCATCGAGTACGGCAGGCGTGGCCACCACACCCCGATCTCGCGGACGAACACGTCGAACGTGTGCTCGACGTCCGAGCGGACGAGCGTCGACTGGCGCACCGGGGGCCGGTGCGGCGCCGTCGCGGTCTGGCGGTCGGTCATCGCCGGTCCTCCCGGTCGTCGTGCACGGGGCGCGGGGCGTGCAGGTGGTCGCGGAAGCGGCGCAGGACGGTCGCCCAGAACTCCCCGACCCCGCCCCGCTCGGCGGGCGCCCGGCGGCGCCTACCCCGCCGTGGCGGCCTGGTCGTCATCGCTGATCCCCCGCTCGGCCTCGACCAGTCTCCTGGCCGTGTCCAGCGAGCCGGCCCACATCTGGTCCAGGAAGCTCTGCAGCCCCACCAGCCCCTCCGGGCGGGCCCGGTACAGCCGGCGGGTGCCGTCGCGGCGCTCGTGCAGCAGCCCGGCGGCCTTGAGCACGCCCAGGTGCTGGCTGACCGCCGTCCGGCTGACCTCGAACTCCTCGGCGATCCGCCCCGCCGGCAACTCCTCGTGCGCCACGAGCCGCAGGATCGCCCGCCGGCGGGGCTCGGCCAGCGCCTTGAGCGCCTCGTCCGTGGCGTGCTCGGTGTCGGTGTCGGTGTCGCCGTCGGGGTCGGCACCGGTGTCGGTCATCGCGTCAGGCCCAGAGCCCGACCCGGTTGCCGTCCGGGTCGGCCAGCACGGCGAACCGGCCGTACCCGCCGGGCAGGTCGGTCGGTGGGACGAGCCGCTCCCCGCCGAGCGCGACGGCCCGGTCGAGCGCCGCGTCCAGGTCGGGGACGCGGACGTAGATCGTCGTGCCGGCGTCGGCCGGCCCCTCGGACGCTCCGATGCCCCCGCCGATCGCCCCCTCCCCGGCCCCGGTGTCGACCAGGCCGTAGCCGCCCATCCCCGGGTCGGCGTCCACGGTCCAGCCGAACAGGTCGGCGTAGAACTTCTGCGCGCGCTCGTGGTCGGGGCTCAGTACCTCGAAGAACGCCACGGGGTGGGCCATCACTGCCTCCAGCTCTCTGTCGGTATGCACGAACGTTAGCAGCTGCTTCCGTTAGCGTCTACTGACAGATTCACCGAGTCTGGTCGCAGCGCTCGTGGAGTCCGCAGCGCTGGCTGGGTCGTCGCAGCACGCCGGCGGGCTGCGACCACACCCCTCGCGCTGCGCGCACACCCCGGTGCTGCGAGGCACGAGAGTGGCGCTCGTCCGACGAGGTGACGCGGCGGCCGCTACCGGCTCAGGACTCGGCGATGGGCAGCCGCACCTGGAACCGCGTGTCCCCCGGCTCGGAGACCACGGTGATCTCGCCGTGGTGCCGGGAGACGATCACCCGGTAGCTGACGTCGAGCCCCAGCCCGGTGCCCTTGCCGACCGGCTTCGTGGTGAAGAACGGCTCGAAGATCCGCTGGCGGACCTCCGGCGGGATGCCCGGCCCGGTGTCGCCGATCTCGACGAGCACGCGGTCGCCGTCGAGCGCGGTGCGCACGGTGAGGGTGCCGGTGCCGTCGCCGGACCCGCGCATCGCGTCGATGGCGTTGTCGATGATGTTGGTCCAGACCTGGTTCAGCTCGGCCGGGTAGGCCGGGACCTGGGGGATCGACCGGTCGTAGTCCTTGACCATCCGGATGCCGGACTCGTCGCTGAACTTGCGCCCGAACATCACCAGGGTGGCGTCGAGGCCCTCGTGCAGGTCGACGATCCGGTAGGGGGCGCGGTCCATCTGGGAGTACTGCTTGGCCGCGAGCACCAGGTCGGAGATGCGCGCGGTGGCGTCGGTGATCTCGCGCAGCAGGCTCTCGGTCTCCACCGTGTAGGACAGCCAGCGGATGGCGCCCTCGAACACGTCCGAGTCCGAGGCGAGCTTCACCGCCTCCAGGTCGGCGACGTCCAGGCCGCCGTTGACGAACACCGGGGCCAGGTCCCAGCCGCCGGCGATGCCCTGGTCGTCGAGCCAGTCGCTGATCTCGTCCTCGCGGTCGGAGGCCTCCAGCGGGGACAGGTCGGGGGCGTTGCGGACCTTCTTGACGAACTCGTCCTGGGCCATCACCAGCTTCTGCAGCTGCGGCCCGGCGATCTTGCCGTCGGCGATCATGCCGAGCTTGTGGCGCATCCCGGCGACCTTGTCGCGCAGCGCGTCGGCGGCGCGCCCGGCCGCGGCGGCCGGGTTGTTGAGCTCGTGGGTGAGCCCCGCGGAGAGCTTGCCCAGCGCCAGCAGCCGCTCGCGCTCGCTGACCGCCTGGTTGCCCCGGGTCAGGCCGAGCACCATGCCCTCCAGCAGGTGCTTGGCCATCGGGAACCAGCGGGCGAACTCCTGCGCGAACTCCGCGCGCGGCAGGGCGAGGATGCTGCCGTCGGCCAGCGCGCGCACCGACACCGGGTACAGCGTCGCCGACTCGTCCTCCAGGTAGAACTGGGTGGCCCCGAAGTACGCGCCGCGGTAGTCGCTGCGGGTGGTCTCCACCTGCTCGCCGCCGATGTTGCGGGTCATCGCGATCGCCCCGGTGAGCAGCACGTAGAAGCAGCGGGCCGGCTCGCCCTCGGTGAGGATCTGCTCCCCGGCCGAGATCGCCACGACGTCGCCGTGCTCGGAGACCCAGGCCAGCTGCTCGTCGTCGAGGCTCTCGAACAGGAACAGCCCGCGCAGCTCGTCCGTGCTCAGGTGGGTGGGGATCTCGGTCCCGGTCATCTCGGTTCCAGCCATGTCACTGCTCCGACAGGTAGCGGTGCACCAGGGTCACGGCCATCGCGCCTTCGCCGACCGCCGAGGCCACTCTCTTGACCGACTCCGCTCGCACGTCACCGGCCACGAACACGCCGGGCACGCTCGACTCGAGGTGGTACGGGTCTCGCGGGAGCGTCCAGCCCTGCGGCCGCTGCCCACCCACCACCAGGTCGGGGCCCGTGCGGACGAACCCGCGCCCGTCGCGCACGACCACGCCGTCCAGCCATTCCGTGCGCGGCGCCGCCCCGATGAAGATGAACATCGACGCCGCTTTAACGCTCTCCTGCTCGCCGCTGTTCCGGTCGACCAGCACGAGCCGCTCCAGGTGCCCGTCGCCGCCGGCCTCGACGACCTCGGTGCCGGTGCGCACGGTGACGTTGTCGATCGCGTCCAGCTGCTTGATCAGGTAGCTGGACATCGACGCCTCCAGGCTGGGCCCGCGGACCAGCAGGGTGACGGTGGCGGCGTGCCGGGAGAAGAACACCGCCGCCTGCCCGGCCGAATTGGCCCCGCCGATGACGTAGACGTCCTGGCCCTTGCACGCCGGGGCCTCGGTGGCCGCGGAGCCGTAGAACACCCCGCGCCCGGTGAGCTCGGGGACCCCGGGCGCCTCCAGCGCGCGGTAGGAGACGCCGGTCGCGAGCACGACGGAGTGCGCGGCGATCTCGCTGCCGTCGCCGAACCGCACGACCCGCGCCGAACCGCGCGCCTCCAGCGCCACGACCTCGCGGGTGGTGAGCACCTCGGCGCCGAACTTCGCGGCCTGCCGGCGGGCCCGGTCGGTGAGCTGGGCGCCGGACACGCCGTCCGGGAAGCCCAGGTAGTTCTCGATGCGCGAGCTCTGCCCGGCCTGCCCGCCGGTGGCCTGGCGCTCGACGAGCACCGTGCGCAGCCCCTCGGAGGCGCCGTAGACGGCCGAGCCGAGCCCGGCGGGACCGCCGCCGATGACGATCAGGTCGTAGAAGTCGGTGGCCGGGTCGGTGGTCAGCCCGACCGCCGTGGCGATCTCCGCGTCCGACGGCGAGGCCAGCGCCGTGCCCTCCGGCGTGACCAGCACCGGGACGTCGTCGGGGGTGAGCCCGGCGACCTCCAGCAGCCGCCGGCCCTCCGGGTCCTCCACCGACATGTACTGGTAGGGCACCTGGTTGCGGGCCAGGAAGTCGCGCGCGGCGAAGCACTCCGCCGACCACCGGTGCCCGACGATCCGGATCTCCTCGACGGGGCGCTGCCCGACCGCGCGCCAGGTCTCCACCAGTGCGTCGATGACCGGGTAGAGCTTCTCCTCCGGCGGGTCCCACGGCTTGAGCAGGTAGTGGTCGACGTCCACCACGTTGATCGCCTGGATCGCGGCGTCGGTGTCGGCGTAGGCGGTGAGCAGGGCGCGGCGCGCGTGCGGCGCCACGTCCATGGCCTGCTCGAGGAACTCGATGCCGTTCATGCCCGGCATCCGGTAGTCGGCCAGGATCGCGGCCACCGGCTCCCCGCGCAGGGTCAGCTCGCGCAGCGCCTCGAGCGCGTCGGCGCCGGACTCGGCGCGCACGATCCGGTAGTCCTGCCCGTAGCGGCGGCGCAGGTCGCGGGCGACGGAACGGCTCACCCCCGGGTCGTCGTCGACGGTCATCAGGACGGGCTTGGACGGCAAGGCGGACTCCCCACGGCACCACGGGTGACGAGCGGCGACGGCGACGCTCGGCTACGAAACTACTGCTCGCCCACCGCCGGGGGCCACGTCCCGATCGATTCGCGCGGCCGGCGGACCGGGAGGATGCGCTGCGCACCGACTCGGTGACTGTGCGGTAATCCGGAGAGAACCCAGGCGAAACACGGAGCGGTCAGGCTTGCGGCCATGAGCGCCGAGGTCGTGTCCCGCCCCCCGGTGGGACTCACCGGAGCCCGGTTCGACCGAGCCCACTGGCCGGACGTCGACGACCCCGCGGTCGCCCCACCGGTCACGGCGCCCCCGCCCGACGACCCGGTCGGGCAGACCGGCGCCCGCTTCGGCGGCCCGCGCCGGCGCAGGCGGACGCCCCCCGGCCCGCCGCCCGCCATCACCGCGGAGCCGACCCCCACCGCGACGTTGCCGACGACGGACGAGATCCCGGTCGTCGTGCCCGGGAGCGCGGCCGTGCGCCCCTACGTCCTCACCCGCGGCCGCACCCGCGCGGCGGTCGCGTTGTCGCTGGACACGCTGCTCTCCGCGACCCTGCCCGCCCCCGACCGACCGGTGCGGCCCGAGGTGCGCGCCGCGCTCGCGCTCTGCGCGCGGCCGCGCTCGTTCGCCGAACTCGCCGCCCGGCTGGGCGTGCCGCTCGGGGTGGCCGCGGTGCTGTTGGGCGACCTGGTGGGCGCCGGCCTGGTCCGGGTCCACCGCGCGACGCCCGACACCGGCCCCGACCTGGCCCTCATGCGACGCGTGCTGGAGGGGTTGCGCCGGCTCTAGCGAGCGGAGCAGCGTCTCAGGAGATCGTGCTCCCGCCGTTCACCGGCAGCCACGCCCCCGTCACGAACCCGCCGGCGTCCGACACCAGGTACGCCACCGCGGCGGCCACGTCGTCGGGCACGCCCATCCGCCCGAGCGGCACGCCGGCCTCGTACTCCGCGAGGGCCTCGGGGGCGGCGTCGGCGTGGCGCTCGACGGGGATCCAGCCGGGGGCCACGGTGTTGACCGTGATCCCCAGCGGGCCCAGCTCCTTCGCCCACACCCCGGCCAGCCCGCGCTGGGCGGCCTTGGCGGCGACGTAGGCCGAGCTGCCCGGCGGCAGCCGCTGCACCACGTCGGACCCGATGTGCACGACCCGGCCCCAGCCGGCCCGCCGCATGTCGGGCAGCACTGCGCGCAGCAGCAGCACCGGGCTGCGGACGAAGAAGTCCAGGTGCTGGGCGACATCCGGCCAGTCGAGGGCGTCGACGGGCACCTTCGGCTGCGGGCCGGTCGCGTTCAGCACCAGCACCCCGACCGGGCCGAGGTCGCGGCGCACGTCGTCCACCAGCGCGGCGACCTGCGCGTCGTCGGTGACGTCGGCCCGGTACGCGCGGGCGGCGCCGCCCTCCGCCGTGATCCGCTGCACGACGTGGTGCGCCGCGTCGGCCGAGCGGGCGTAGTTGACCGCCACCGGGTGCCCGTCGGCGGCCAGCCGGGCCGCGATGCGCGCGCCGAGACCCCGCGAGGCCCCGGTGACCAGGGCCGCCGGACGGGCCATCAGGGCGCCTGCAGCTCCGCGGCGTAGGCGGCGAGGGAACGGTTGTAGCGCGGCAGGTGCGGCGCGAGGGCGGCGAGGGCGAGGCCGGTGGCTTCCCGGGCGCGGCCGGTGGCGGCCAGGGCCAGCGCCAGGAACGCGGCGACGGCGTCGTCGAGCTCGTCGGAGCCGCGGTCGCGCTCGGCCGTCAGCAGCGCGACGCTCTCCTCGGCGCGCCCGAGGTTGCGCAGGCTGCTGGCCATCTGGATCACCGCGCGGCGGCGCCCGATGCCGATGAGGCCGGCGTCGAGGGCCGCGCGGTAGAGCGGGGCCGCGTGGTCCGGCCGGCCGGTGGAGTCGTTCGCGCAGGCCCGTTCGAACAGCGCGACCGGGTGGTCGGCCGGGAGCCCGGCGACCGCGTCGTCGATGCGGGCCCGGAAGCCGGCCGGTTCGTGCTCGTCCTGGCCGGCCCACAGCTCCGCCAGCCGCCGCTCCAGGTCCGCGCTGATTTCGGTCACGGGGCCAGCCTCGCACTACCGCGCCGGGAGGACCCGCGGACCCGGCGCCTACGCCCCGGGGTGGCGCGGGCCGACCTCCGCCGGTCGGATGCGTCCGGCACGACCTGCCCCGCAGGCTCGGTTCCGCGTGTCGTGGGGGCACGTGACACCGATCGAGGGGGAACGCATGCGCATCAGGCGCAGGACGACGGCCGCCGTGCTGGCCGGGGCGGCGATCGCGCTGGGGGTGGCGACGGCGGCACCGGCCGTCGCGGCCGAGCCGACAGGTACCCGGGTCACCGGCACCGATCCGGGCGGCACCCGCGTGACGGGCGCCGATCCGGGCGGGACGCGGGTCACCGACCGGGAGTACGGCCCGACCGGCACCAGGGTGACGGTGAGCCCGCTGGTCGGCGCCGGGGAAGTCGCCGCCGTGCTCGGCACGCGCGTGACGTGACGCGCTGACCGCGGGGGCCGGGGCGTTCGCGCCCCGGCCCTACGTCCGGGCGACCGCGAAGATCCGGCGGAACGGGAACCACGTGCTGCCGTCCGCGCGAACCGGGTAGGCCGCGCGCAGGCGGGGGGCCAGCTCGGCGCGGAACGCCGCGTACTCGTCGGCGTCCAGCGCGTCGCGCACCGGTCGCAGCGCGGTGCTGGTGATCCAGCTCAGCACGGGGTCGTCGCCGGTCAGCCGGTGCTGGTAGGTCGTCTCCCAGACGTCGACCTCGGCGCCGGCGTCGGCGAGCAGGTCGGCGTACTCGTCGGGCTCGGGGACGGCCTTCTCCCCGCGCGGCCGCACCCGCCCGGCCCACCGCGGCTCGGCGAGCAGCTCGCGGACCAGCGCGTGCGACGGTGCCCCGAAGTTGCCCGGCACCTGCAGCGCGAACCAGGCCCCGGACGGCAGGGCGGCCAGCCAGGCCGGCAGCAGCCGCGGGTGCTCCGGAACCCACTGCAGGACGGCGTTGGTGATGACGACGTCGGTGTCCGGGGCGGGCGTCCAGTCGACGACGTCGGCGCGCTCGACCGTCACCCCCCGCTCGCGGGCGGCGGCGACCATCTCGGCCGACGAGTCCAGGGCGCTGACCTCGGCGTCCGGCCAGCGGTGGGACAGCAGGCCGGTGAGGTGGCCGGGCCCGCAGCCCAGGTCGACGACGCGCCGCGGCGCGGTGGCGCCGACCCGGGCGAGCAGGTCGTGGAACGGGCGGGAGCGGTGGTCGCCGAAGTCGAGGTAGCGGGTGGGGTCCCAGGCCGTGCCGTCGACGACTCTCACAGTACGAGCGTACGGTTTTAGCGGTCCCGGGGTCAATCGGACGGGCGAGCGGCTCCGTCCAAGGTGCGCGCGACCGACCCGGCGACCGACCGGACGGTGTCGAGGTCGGTGCCCGGATCGGGGCGGACCTGCAGCACCATGCCGTCGCGCCCGGCGATCTTGCGCTGGACGAACCAGGCGCCGCCGCCGGGCAGCTCGCGGTGGTGGCGGGAGCGGATGGAGCCCTCGACGCGGGCGTGCACCACCTCGGGCAGCCGGCCGGGCCCGGCCAGCCGCCAGCGCACTGGCGGGCGGTCCGCCAGCAGGACCGCCCCGTCGACCTCCTCCGCCTCGACCGCCTCGACGAGCACGAACGCGCCGTTCTTCCAGGTCGCCTTGCTGACCAGGTGCCAGCCGATCCTGCGGTGGCCGTCGTCGGTGGGCAGCCACAGCCCCACCGAGGTGGCGACGAGGTGCCGGTCGCCGCCCTCCAGGGCGGCGACGCCCAGCACCCGCTCGTCGGGATCGAGGGTGCCGGCGAACGTGTCGGGCAGCCCGTCCCGCCCGGCCAGCTTCCGGAACAGGTTCGGCAGCTTCATCGCAGGGCCTTCTCGCGCAGCGCGATCCGGTACTGCTCCAGCGGCACCAGGTCGCCGAAGATCTGGTGGTAGGCGTCGGGCTCCTCGATCGGGTTGGTGCGCTGCAGGCGCGACTTCAGCTCCGCGATCTGGGCCTCGACCAGCGCCAACCGCACCCCGGCGATCACGCTGCCGATGTAGCGGGCCTCCTCCACGTTGCGCCGGGGCAGTTCGAGGGGCTCGACGGCCAACTCGGTGACCAGCCGGCGGGTCTCCTCGTTCGCCTCGGCCTGCACCGCCTCCACCCAGGCGCCGCCGTCGCGCCCGCCGCACACCCCGCCCGCGGCCTGCACGGCCCGGTGCACCAGGGCGAACGCCGGGTGCGTGAACACCTGCTCGGGCAGCTCGTCGTAGGCCGGACCGGCGACCGCCGGCACCTGCAGTGCCGCCTTGAGCGCCTCGCGCTGCAGGTGCAGGCGGGGGTCGTCCTTCGGGGGCGCGGGCGGGGCCGACCGGCGCGCGCGCCCGGCCGCGACGACGTCGCCCCCGGCGGACTCCCGCACCCGGCGCACCACCATCGCGATGTCGTCCCAGCTGGTCCAGCCGGCGAGGCGGCGGGCGTACTCGTCGCGCAGGTCCTCGCGGCGGATGCGGGCCACCAGCGGGACCGTGCGCTGCAGCGCGGCGACCCGGCCCTCGGCGGTGTCGAGGTTGTGCTCGCGCAGCATCGAGCGGATCGCGAACTCGAACAGCGGCTCGCGGCGGGCCACCAGGTCGCGCACCGCCGTGTCGCCGTGGCTCTGGCGCAGCTCGCACGGGTCCTGGCCGTCCGGGGCGATGGCGACGAAGGTCTGCGCGGCGAAGGCCTGGTCGCCGTCGAACGCCTTGAGCGCCGCGGCCTGGCCGGCCGCGTCGCCGTCGAAGGTGTAGATGACCTCGCCGAGGTCGAACGAGTCGTCGCCGATGAGCCGGCGGATCACCGCGATGTGGTCGGCGCCGAACGCCGTGCCGCAGGACGCGACCGCCGTCGGCACCCCGGCCAGGTGCATGGCCATGACGTCGGTGTAGCCCTCGACGACGACCACCTGGCGGCGCTTGGCGATCTCGCGCTTGGCCAGGTCGAGCCCGAACAGCACCTGGGACTTGCGGTAGACCGGCGAGTCGGTGCTGTTGAGGTACTTGGCCTCGATGCCGTCGTCGTCGAAGATCCGCCGGGCGCCGAACCCGACGACCTCGCCGCCGAGGTCGCGGATCGGCCAGACCAGCCTGCGGTGGAACCGGTCGATCGGCCCGCGGCGGCCCTCCTTCGACAGCCCGGCCTTGATCAGCTCGTCGAGCGTGAAGCCGACGCCGAGCAGGTGCTTGGTGAGCACGTCCCAGCCGGCGGGCGCGTAGCCGCAGCCGAACGTGGCGGCCGCGGCCGCGTCGAAGCCGCGGGTGGTCAGGAACTGCAGCGCGGGCGCGGCCTCGGGGGTGCGCAGCCGCTCGGCGTAGAACAGGGCGGCCCGCTTGTTGGCCTCCAGCAGCCGGGAGCGGGTGCCCCGGTCGCGCTGCACGGACGCTCCGCCGCCCTCGTAGGTGAGCCGGAAGCCGATCCGGTCGGCCAGCCGCTCGACGGCCTCGACGAAGCCGATGACCTCGACCTTCTGGACGAAGGCGAACGCGTCGCCGCCCTCCCCGCAGCCGAAGCAGTGGAACGTGCCGTGCGAGGGGCGGACGTTGAACGACGGGGACTTCTCGTCGTGGAAGGGGCACAGCCCCTTGAGGGAGCCGGCCCCGGCCCGCCGCAGCGCCACGTACTCGCCGATGAGCTCGTCGATCCGGGTGCGGTCCCGGACCTCGGCGATGTCGCTGTCCCGGATCCGCCCTGCCACGCGGCAGAGTCTATGCCGCGCCGCGCGACGGGGAACGGCGGTGCGGGCGCTCGGGCAGGGCCAGCAGCAGCGGGGTCAGGGCCATGACGAGCAGCACGGCCAGGCCGAGGACCGCGCCGACGAGGTTGATCGTGTCCATGCCACGACGATGCCCCGCGCGACCCGTCCGCCACCTCGGCCACAGGTACCGATCGGCCGGCCGCCCTCATCCCTTCGGACGACCCCCTGGCGCGCCTCACCCGCCGCGGCGGCACCGACGGCGACAATCCGATCATGCTCCGCTCCCCCGTTCCGCTTGTTTCGTGCACGTCCGAGTTGGGAAACCGCCCGTGCTGACAACTCAGGACGGAGCGCCCATGCGGGGCTGGGGACGGGTCCGGGCGGTCCTCATGGCGTGCGCCCTGGTCGCCACGACGGCCGGGTGCGCGGAGCTGACCGACTTCGTCGAGACCCTGCCCTCGACCACGACGGGCGGCGGCGCGTCCGCGCCGGCGGGCGCCGCCCCGACCGGCGACGCCGCCACCGCGCTCGCCGCGCTCCCGGTCAAGGGCCGCGCCCCGAAGACCGGCTACGACCGCGACGAGTTCGGGTCGCGCTGGGCCGACATCGACCGCAACGGCTGCGACCAGCGCAACGACGTCCTCGCCCGCGACATGGTCGACGAGACGTTCAAGGAGGGCACGCACGACTGCGTCGTCCTCACCGGCCGCCTCGCCGACCCCTACACCGGCACCGAGATCGCCTTCACCCGCGGCCAGGACACCAGCGACGACGTCCAGATCGACCACGTCGTCGCGCTGTCGGACGCCTGGCAGAAGGGCGCCCAGCAGCTCGACCCCGACACCCGCAAGTCGCTGGGCAACGACCCGCTCAACCTGATGGCCACCGACGGCCCCACCAACCAGTCCAAGGGCGACGGCGACGCCGCGACCTGGCTGCCGCCCAACCGCCAGTTCCGGTGCGCCTACGTGGCCCGCCAGGTCGCGGTGAAGGCGAAGTACTCGCTGTGGGTCACCGCGGCCGAGCGCGACGCCATCGCCGGCGTCCTGGGCACCTGCCCCGGCCAGCCGCTGCCGACCGACCCGCCGCCCGCGGTCACGGGGTAGCGTCGGCGCCGTGCCCGCCGAGGCCACCAGCCACCCCGCCACCGCGTTCGAGGAGCACCGCGCCCACCTCGTCGCCGTCGGCTACCGGATCACCGGCAGCCTCGCCGACGCCGAGGACGCCGTGCAGGAGAGCTGGCTGCGGCTGGCCGGCCTGAGCGACGACGCCCGCGCCGAGGTGCGCGACCTGCGCGCCTGGCTGACCACCGTCGTCGGGCGGATCTGCCTCGACCGGCTCCGCTCGGCCACCGCCCGCCGGGAGCGCTACGTCGGCCCGTGGCTGCCCGAGCCGCTGGTCACCACCGGCGACCCGGACGACCCGCTGGCCGCCGTCGTGCGCGACGAGGGCGTGCGGATGGCCGCGATGGTGGTGCTGGAGCGGCTCACCCCCGCCCAGCGGGTGGCGTTCGTGCTGCACGAGGCGATGGACACCCCGTTCGCGGCCATCGCCGCCATCCTCGGCTGCACCGAGGCCACCGCCCGCCAGCACGCCTCGCGCGCCCGCAGGGCGGTGGCCGACGCCGACCCGCCGCCGCGGGCCACGGTGGCCGAGCAGGCCTCGGTGCTGGCCGCGTTCGCCGACGCCATGGCCAGGGCCGACCAGGACGCGCTGGTCGCCCTGCTGCACCCCGACGTCGTCCTCTACAACGACGGCGGCGGTCGCGTCTCGGCCGCCCGCCGGCCCGTCACCGGCCCGGACAAGGTCGCCCGCCTGCTGCTGGGCCTGCTCGACCGCTACGGCCGCGGCCTGCTCGACGTCCGCCCGGTCGGCGTCAACGGCGAGCCGGGCATCCTCGGCCCGGCCGGCGACGCGGCGGTCGCGGTGAACGTCTTCGCCCTCCGCGACGGCCGCGTCGTCGGCATCTACGGCGTGCTGAACCCGGAGAAGCTCACCCGGCTCCCAGCCTGACCTTGCAGGCCGCGTCGAAGCCCTGCCCGGTGATCCCGAGCGCGCTGTTGACCCGCGCCCGCATGTTCTCCAACCCGATCTGCGTGGTCAGCTCGACCAGCCCGGCCCGCCCGAACTCCCGCTCCAGCTCGGCCACCTGCTCGTCGGTGACGCTCACCGGCTGCGCGGTCATCGCGTCGGCGTAGGCGATGGCCAGCCGCTCGGCGCGGGTGTAGAGCGGGCTGGTGGCGTACTCGTCGATGTGCTGCAGCCGCTCGACGTCCAGGCCGTCCAGGCGCTGGAGCATGGTGCCGAAGTCGACGCACCACTGGCAGCCGACCACGGTCGCCGCCCGGTAGACGGCCAGCTCCCGCACCGACGTGGGGAGCTGCGTGCACGCCTTCTCGTAGGCGGTCTCGGCCACCAGCCCCGCCCAGAACACGCCCTTGTGGTGGCGGGCCACGGCGAAGGGCTCGGGGACGTCGCCGAACCGGCGGCGGGCGAAGCGGTAGACGAGCCGGCCGACGAAGCCGGCGTCGGAGTCGGGGACTGCGGGAATGCGGGTGAGTGCCATGCGCCTTGGACGACGGCGGACCCCGGAACGTGACAGCCCCGACGAGCCCCCCGATCAGCCGGTGGGTGGGAGCGCCTTCTCCCCCTGCGGGTTGATCGCCCACCAGACTCCGTCGGCGCCGTTCCCGCCGGCCGACTCCAGCCCGGTGCTCTCGCCGACGTGCGTGTACACCGGCCACCCCGCGACGGTCACCTGCTTGCTCCCGTCCGGCCGGACGAGGGCGCCGATGTCGTCCTCCTTGACCCCGAGCCCGACCACGCCCGACTCGCCGACCAGCACCGGCGCCCAGGCGGCGGTGCAGGCGGGGTCGACGCAGGTGCTGGTGGGGGGCTGGTTGCTGTCGCGGTCGGAGCGGTAGACGATCTGGCCGGTCCCGTCGGTGACGATGTAGCCCAGCGGGGCGGACTGCACGGCCCACAGCTCGGTCTCACCGGTGTTGCCGCCGTGCCCGGAGTGGCCCCCGCCGCCGCCCGGGGCGGGCGCCGCGCCACCGCCGTGGCCGGAGTGCCCGCCCTCGGCGGCCGCGCCGCCACCACCGGCCTGCTCGGCCTCCCACTGGGCGTGCTCCTCGGCGGTCATCCCGTGGTCCTCCGCGGTGGGGCCGGACCCGCCGCAGGCCGTCAGGGTGAGCATGAGGGCGCACGCGGCAGCTGCTGCCGCGCCGCGGAGCCGGTTGGTCATCGACCCACCTTCCCGGTCCCGGAGCCTCCGGGGCACACAGGCGTTCATGGACGGGGCCGGACGATAGTTCACCCGATCGGGTTGCTCCGGAGTGGGTCACGGATCGCTAACGAAGCCCGAGGGCGAGGTGGCGGGCGACGGCCTGCTGGTCGGTCAGCACCGCCACCTGGTCGACGACGACGCGGCGGCGCGCGGCGTCGTCGGGGGCGTCGCGCCAGTCGTCGGCGAACACCGGGTCGAGCGCGTCGGGCGCCTTGACCAGCAGCGACTCGGCCAGTTCGGCCAGCAGCGCGCGCTGGCGGGCCTGCATCGCCAGCCGCTGCGGGTCGGCCATCACGTACCGCAGGGCCACCGCCTTGAGCAGCGCCACCTCGGCCCGCGCGGCCTCCGGGACGACGAGGTCGGCGTCGTAGCGGCGCAGCGGTCGGTCGCCGTGGACCGCCCACGTCGCCTCGGTCGCCGCCTGCACGAACCGGCCCACCAGCTCGCTGGTCAGGCGTTTCAGGGCGCGGTGCGCCGCGACGGGCGCCGAGGTGATGGCGAAGCCGCGCACCGCGTCGACGAACGGCAGGGCGAGCAGCGCGACGGCCGCGTCGTCGAGCGCGCCCGGATCTGCGCCGAAGTGCACCGCCGCCAGTTCGACGAGTGCCGCCCGCTCGCCGGGGGCGGCCAGCGCGGCGAGGTCGATCCGGCCGGTGAGGATGCCGTCCTCGACGTCGTGCACGGAGTAGGCGACGTCGTCGGACCAGTCCATGACCTGCGCCTCGATGCAGCACCGGTCGGCGGGCGCGCCCTCCCGGACCCACTCGAAGACGGGCAGGTCGTCGGCGTACACGCCGTACTTGCGCTGCCCCGGGCGGCGCGGCCACGGGTACTTGCCGGCGGCGTCGAGGCAGGCGCGGGTGAGGTTGAGCCCGCTGTTGACCCCGTCGGCCCCGATCTTGGGTTCGAGGCGGGTGAGGATGCGCAGCGTCTGGGCGTTGCCCTCGAACCCGCCGCACTCCGCGGCGAACTCGTCGAGGGCGCGTTCGCCGTTGTGCCCGAACGGCGGGTGCCCGATGTCGTGGGCCAGCCCGCCGGTGTCGACGACGTCGGGGTCGCAGCCCAGGTCCTCGGCGATGCCCCGGCCGATCTGGGCGACCTCCAGCGAGTGCGTGAGCCGGGTGCGCGGCACGCCGCTGATCTCCGCGCCCTCCCCCGGCCCGAGCACCTGCGTCTTGCCGGCCAGCCGGCGCAGCGCGGCCGAGTGCAGCACGCGGGCGCGGTCGCGGGAGAACGGGCTGCGCCGGTCGGAGCGGCCGGCGCCCTTGGGCGCCTCGGGCACGAGCCGGGCGGCGTCGTGCGCGGAGTAACCGGTGCTCACGGGCGGGGCGGGCTCACCCGACGCCGCCGGTCTCGTCGGCGTAGGACGGGTCGACCGAGGCGTGGGTGAGCCGGTAGAACAGCGTCGCGCCGGTCTCCCGGACGATGTAGCGGGCCTGCGTCTCGCGGGTCTGCACGACCGGCCCGCTGCGGGTGGGCGAGGTCCAGGCGTCCAGGCCGGCGTCGCGGGCCATGGTGCGCGCCCGCAGCGAGTGCCACGGATCGCTGACCATCACCGCGCTGTGCCAGCCGTCCCGGGCCGCCCGGACCGCGACGGCCTGCAGGCTCCCCAGGGTGTCGCTGCCCTCCCCGACCGCGACGACGGCGTCGGCCGGGACCCCGCGCTCGACCAGGTAGCGCCGGCCGGCCTCGG
This sequence comes from Pseudonocardia lacus, assembly GCF_018531445.1. GTDB lineage: Bacteria > Actinomycetota > Actinomycetes > Mycobacteriales > Pseudonocardiaceae > Pseudonocardia > Pseudonocardia lacus. The sequence continues at coordinate 31,115 of NZ_JAHDTH010000012.1, read as the reverse complement.
CCTCGGTGTAGGCGTCGCCCGGCTGGCCGCCGCCCGCGGTGACGATCCGCGGTGCCACGCCCGCCTCGTAGAGCGCCTCGGCGTGCCGCAACCGGGAGGCGAAGATCGAGCTGGGGTCGCCGTCGTACTGGGCGGCCCCGAGCACCACGACGGCGTCGGCGGGGCGGCGGTCGTCGACGCGGGCCACCTGCCACACCCGGAACGCGGTGCCGCCGACCACCAGCGCGCCCATGACGAGCGCGCCGACCAGCAGCCGCGTCACCCAGGCCCGCCAGCCGGCCGGGCGCGGCGACGGCCGTCCGGGCGTGCGGCCGGCGCCGGGCTGGTAGAGCGCGACCGTGGTCGCCTCGGACTGCGACCTCATCCGCCGATCCGGTGCTCGGAGCCGGCCAGGGCGCTGCCGGTGCGCCCGGAGCGCGCCGCGACGACCTGCGCGACGATGGAGACGGCCGTCTCGGCCGGGGTGCGCGCGCCCAGGTCGAGGCCGACGGGGCCGTGCAGCCGGGCGAGCTCGTCCTCGCCGACGCCGGCGGCGAGCAGCCGCTCGCGGCGGGCGGCCTGGGTGCGCCGGGAGCCCAGCGCGCCGATGAACCCGCGCCCGCGCAGGCCTGCGATCAGCGTGGCGTCGAAGGCGGGGGCGTGGTCGAGCAGGACGAGCACGTCGGCGTCGGAGAAACCGGCGACCGCGGCCGTGGCCTCGTCGACCGTGGACGCGGTGCGCACAGCCCAGCCGAGCAGCCCGGCCTGCGCCGCGAGCGCCTCGCCGATGGCGCCGGCCCCGACGACCAGCACCGACGGCACCGGCACCCACAGGTCGACCAGCAGCTCGCCGTCGCCTGCCGGGACCCGCTCGGTGGCGGTGGCGCCGCGGCGCAGGAGCCCGGCCGCGGCCCGCGCGGCGTCGTCGTCGAGGTCGGGTGAGCCGAGCCCGCCGGTGCGGGTGGCCAGCTCGGGGCCGGTGAGCACCAGCGCGGCGGCGCCGTCCGCCGCCGAGACGAGCGCGGCCGGGCTGCCGGCCTCCAGCGCGGCGCCCAGCGCCTCGGCCTGGGCCGTCGGTAGCGGGTGGCCGAGCAGCGTGGCCCCTCCGGCGCAGGCCAGCCCGGCGGCCAGCGCGTCCGGCTCGGTGACGTGCGCCTCGCGCGTCTGCGCGGCGGTGGCGGCCTCGGCGAGCAGCGGCCGGGCCGAGCCGTCCAGCGCACCCCGGTAGAGCAGCCCGGCGACCGCCCCGGACGCCGTGCCGGCGAGCAGCTGGCCGGACTCGACGGTGCCGAACCCGTGCCGCTCCAGCACCCGCACGACGCCGACCCCGTCGGCCGCCCAGGACCGCAGGGCGGCCCCCAGCTCACGCAGCCCGTGCTCGCTCACCGAGCCAGGGTATCCCTCGCCCCCGACGAACCCCGGCAACCCGTCGAGAACGAGGTTGTCGTTGTCTTGGACCGGTCCAACCGACGACAACCTCGTTCTGGACGGTCGGTCGCCGTGCGTGCTGTCGCGAACACGACGAGCGTTCCCGATCGCCCACGAGGGACCACCGCCCCTTCCTAGCGTCCGTCCCCACGAGCCGGATCGACGTGGGGGCGGGCATGGGGGCACAGCGATGATCGACCCGGCGGGGATCCCGCAGATCGCCGGGGACATGGCCGCACTCACCCGCCACGGCGGTGACCTGTCGCAGGTGGGCACGGCGTTCGCCGACACCGGCGCCCGGGTGCACACCGGGTGGCAGGCCCTGGCCGGGTCCTACTCCGCTCCCGAGGCCGCCCAGCTGTTCGCGGCGACCGGGCCGGTGCAGGGCGTCTCGGCCTCGGTGGCGGAGGACCTCCGCTCGGTCGGCAGCGCCCTGATCAGCTACGCCGGGGAGGTCACCGGCATCCAGACCCGGCTGCGGGCGTTGCAGGCCGAAGCGGCGCAGTTCGTGGCGTTCGCGGCGGCGAACCCCGACCGGCTCGCCAACCAGACCGACGTCGACCGGCACAACCACCTGCTCGCCGCGGTGAACGCCCAGGTCGCGGCGTTCCAGGACGCGGAGCGCCGGTGCGCCAACGCGATCCTCGCGCTCTACTCGGACCGGCGCTACGTCGCGGACAACGGCGACGGGGTCCTGCAGGCGCACGAGCACGGCGTCACCGCCGCGGGATTGGCCGCACTCGCGCAGGAGGGCCGGCTGCCGTGGGGTGCGGCCGAAGCCCTGGACCGCGGGTTCCTCGGCGACGTCGGGGACTTCTTCGCCGGTGTGGGCCAGGGCGTCGGCGATGTCGGCGGTCGCTTCGCGGGGGGCCTGGGCGAGGCCGCCCACGGGGCGGTCACCGGGCTGGGCATGCTCGTGGGGTACGCCGACGGCGGGTTCAGCTGGGAGACGGCCGGCACCGCGTGGGCCGGGCTCAACGCCCTGGCGGCGAGCCTGACCCCGGTCGGCCTCGTCAACCAGTTCGTCGACCTGCCGTTCATGCCACGGGGCATGGCACAGGAGACCCTGCTGAACACGGTCGGGGCGCTGAGCGCCTACGACGTGTGGGGCCAGGACCCGGCCCGGGCCGCCGGTCTGGTGACCGGCAACGTCCTGCTCGCGGTCCTGGGTCCCAAGGGCGTCGGGGTCGGTCTCCGCGGTGGTGGGGCCGCCGCAGCGCGGAGCGGGGTGCCGGTCGTCGCCCGCGCCGGGGAAGGGCTGGTGCGGGTCGGGGATGCGATCGGGCGGTTGCCGACGATCACGGATGTCGTCGGCAAGGTGTCGGCGCGCCTGCGCGGGCTGGACATCCCGCCGGTCGCCCTCCCCCACGCGGACCTACCGCCGACGCACATCGACGCGCCGCGGGCGGAGCCCGGTGCGCCGCCGCGGGTGGACGGACCGACGGTCGGCGACGACCTGGCCCGCGACGGCGGCGCGAGCCCCCGGGCCGGCGACCTCGACGGCAGCGGGCGCCACGGGGAGAGCGATGTCGGCCGGGGGGACGGGACCGGCGCCGCCCCAGAGGTCGCGGGTGAGGGCATCGACGCGCCGGGCAGGAGCGACCGAGGTACCGGCGGGGGCGGCCCTCCGCTCCCGCCCGAGCGCATCCCGCCTCCGGTCGTGCGGGAGACGCCATTGCCGACCAGGGACATCGAAGAGCGGTTCCAGGGAGAGGACGATCCGACGAACCCGAACCGGCCGTTCTTCCCCGATACGGTCCAGTACTTCGACGATGCGCGGCGGGAAGCGGCGCGCGTCGTCGTCGTCGACGGTCGCTTGTACGAGGCTGAGAGCGGGGTGCCGCTGGATACCCGCAGCGCGTCGAACTTCCGGGACGAGACTCGCGCCATCTTCGTCCAGGACTCACACGGGAATCTGTACGTGTCACTGGAGCAGGAGGTCGGCAAGGTGCACCACTCCAGCATCCTGGGCGGGCGGTCGGTCGCCAACGCGGGCGAGCTGGAGGTCGTGAACGGTGTGCCGATCCTGCTGAACCGCGCCAGCGGCCACTACCGGCCCACCCAGGCTAACCAGCAGAACGGCATCGCCTCACTGGTCGAGCAGGGCCTCGACCTCTCCCGAGCACGGGTCGAAGGAGGTTTCTGACGTGGACGAGACGTTGCCGATGGAGTGGCGTGGCCGCATCCGGGTCCTGCTGTACGGGATGGACTTGCGCAGTCGGGCCGATGCCGACGACCTCACCCGGAGCGTGAACCGCATCCTGAAGCGGCAGCGCTTCGGCGACGACCCCGAGGAGTTCTACGACGCCGTGGTCGCGGCGCTCCGCTCCGGCCGGGTCCTCGCTGAGGACGGTCAGGACGAGGGCGCTGTCCGGTCGGCGCTGACCGGGATCGTGGAGCGGTTCGACGCCCGTCGACCGTGGCCGCCGGCGCCGTTCGTGGAGCAGGACGTGCAACTGTGGGACGAGTTGCGCGCGGCACCGGTGGTCGGAGTCGTCCAGCGAGGGATCTCGAAGGTGGGGCTCGCGTTCGGGTTGCATGCCCGGCCCGTCACCGTCGGCGCGGACCGGCTCGACGTCCTCGTGGTGCGGATGCTCAGCGGGCGGCTGGTGGGGATGCGGGCGAGCGGGGTCTGGGGCGCGCCCACCGTTGACGTGCTGTCGCCGGCCGATCCGGAGGCCGTCCGCGCGGAGATCGCCGAGGCCACCGGTCTCGTCGTCGACCCGCCCTGACCCACCCGATCCGTCGGGAACGACGCTGCTGCTGTACGGATCGGTCCAACGGATACACCCTTACCTCTGCTTCGGGGAGTGACGATGGACCTGTACGCGAAGGTGTTCGTCCTGTGGGACGGGGACGCGGACTCGCTCACCCGGGCCGTGGCGCCCCTCGTCGACGGCCACGTGGCCCGCAGAACGGTGACCGGTTCCGTCCTCGACCTCGACGTCGAGGAGAACGACGACTACGACGCTCGTGCCGCCGCCTCCGATCCCGATCGGTTCCTGCACTTCCCCTTCTACCTCGACGTCGAGCCGACCACGCCGGGCGCCGACCCGGCCGAGGTCGTCGCGGCCGTCACGAGGCTGTTGCGGGGGCTGGCCGACGCCGGTGCGGAGTGCGTGACCGCTGCCGACTACGAGGACCAGCTCCCGGGTAGCGGCCGCACGGGGCCTACGACGGGTGCGGCCCCGAATCCGTGACGGGCGGCCTGGCAGGTCGAGAACGACGTCGTTCTCGACGCTGATCAGAGCCAGCCGCGCTCATCGGCCAGCCGGACGGCCTCGGCGCGGGTGCGGGCGCCGGTCTTGCCGATGGCCGACGACAGGTGGTTGCGCACGGTGCCCTCGGACAGGTGCAGCCCCTTGGCCACGCGGGCGACGGTGGCGCCGTCGGCGGCCGCGGTGAGCACCTCCCGCTCCCGGTCGGTGAGCGGGCTCGCGCCGCTGGACAGCGACTCCGCGGCCAGCGCCGGGTCGACCACGCGCAGCCCGGCGTGCACCCGGCGGACCGCGTCGACCAGCTGCTCGGGCGGGGCGTCCTTGACCACGAACCCGAACGCCCCGGCGCGCATCGCCCTGGACAGGTAACCGGGCCGGCCGAACGTGGTCAGCACGAGGACCCGGCAGGTCGGCACCGCCTCGCGCAGGGCGGCAGCGGCGTCGAGGCCGTCGCCGCCGGGCATCTGCACGTCCAGCAGGGCCACGTCGGGCGCGCTCGCCCTGGCCGCGGCGACGACCTCGGCACCCGAGCCCACCTGGGCCACCACCTCGATGTCGCTCTCCAGCCCGAGCAGGGCGGCCAGCGCACCGCGGACGAGCGCCTGGTCGTCGGCCAGCAGAACGCGGATGGTGCTCATGCCGGCTCCGGACGGCGCACGCGGCGCGGGGCCGGGACGCACTCGGCGCGCAGCCGGAAGCCGCCGTCGGGCAGCGGCCCGCACTGCACCGTGCCGCCGACGGCGGCGAGGCGCTCGCGCAGCCCGCTGATCCCGTTGCCCGGGGGCGCCCCGGTGGGGCCGCCCACGCCGTCGTCGACGACCTCGACGGAGTCGGGGGCGAGCCGGATCGTGCAGGTGCCGGCGCCGCTGTGGCGGATCACGTTGGTCACTCCTTCCCGCACGACGTACGCGAACGGCTGCTGCCGCTCGGTCGGCACGTCGTCGACGGCGCTGGGCAGGTCGGCGGTGATCTCCGCGGCGCGCAGCGCCTCGCGGGCCCCGGCCAGCTCGGCGGCAAGCGAGGTGACCCGGTTGGCCGACACGGTGGCGCGCACGTCGGCCAGCGCCTGGCGGCCCAGCCGCTCCACGTCGGCGACCTCGGCGGCGGCGCGGGCGGGCTCGTCGCGCTCCAGCAGCCGCCGGGCCAGCCCGGCCTTGACGGTGATCGTGGTGAGGCTGTGGCCGAGCACGTCGTGCAGGTCGCGGGCCATGCGCTCGCGCTCGGCGGTCACCGCCATCGTGGCCAGCTCCTCCCGCGCCTCGCGCAGCTCGCTGTTGCCCCGCACCAGCGCGAACACCGCCATGATCCCCAGGCCGAGGGCGCCGGCGGCGAACACCTCGTCCCAGCCGACCTGCTTGCCGGCCGCCCAGGCGAAGCCGAGCGCGGCGAGGGCCGTGAGCAGCGTGACCGGCGCGCCGTACGGCGGCCCGGTCAGCATCCCCACCGACACGACGACGAAGGCGACAGTGTAGAGGCGGCTGCCGTCGGCGCCGCCCATCCCGACGAAGCCGACCGCCCACAGCACGGCCATGGTCGCGATCAGCGCGACCGAGAACCACGCGCTGCGGCGCTTCACCGCGAGGTAGAGGCCGTGCACGTAGCAGGCGCCGTAGCCGAGCAGGGACAGCACGAGCAGCACGCGCAGCCCCACCGGCCGGTCCAGGGTGAGCGCCGTCCACAGCTGCGGGACCAGCAGCAGCACCCAGCCGCTCGACCACGCGTACCACTGGCCGACGGTCATCTCGGCGAGGTCCCGCACCGGCCCCGCTCCGCCCCTCGCCACGTCGCCCACCGTAATCCCCGGGTTCAGGCGCGGACCGCGTCGCGGCGGTAGCGCCACACCGCCAGCGCGCCGGCGACCGCGAACCAGGCCGCGAGCACCGCGACCCCCTCCCACGGCACCCCGCCGCCGACCGCGGGCCGCGAGGCGAGGTCGGCCAGCCAGTAGCTGGGCAACGCCTGCGCGACCGTCACCATGACCGGCGGCAGGATCGCGACCGGGATGAAGATGCCGCCCAGCAGGCTGAACAGCAGCATGGTCACCATCGTCGCGCCCTGCGCCGACTCCTGCGTGGCCAGCGTGCCGACGAGCAGCCCGATCGCGGCGAACGGCAGCACCCCCGCCCAGCCCACGGCCAGGACCTGCAACCAGGTCAGCACGGGCAGGTCGACCCCCATGACCGCGCCGACGACGAGCACCAGCGCCAGCGCGGGCAGCGCCACCAGCATCGCGACCGCCGCCTTGACCGCGAGGTACCCCCAGGCCGGCAGCGGGGTGAGCCGCAACTGGCGGTTCCATCCCAGCGACCGTTCGGTGGCCACCAGCCCACCGGTGCTGACCGAGGCGGTGATCGCGCCGAAGGCGGCCATGCTCAGCATCAGCGCGACCAGGCTCCCGTCCTCCTGGCTGGGCGCGTAGATCCCGACGAAGATCAGGAAGAAGGCGACCGGGAACCCGATCGTGAACACCAGGAACTGCGGCGAGCGCAGCAGCCGGCGGGCCTCGATCAGCAGCATCGTGGGCATGTGTCAGTCCTCCTCGGACGCGGTGAGCGCGACGAAGGCGTCCTCGAGCCCGTGCGCGGTGACCTCGATGTCGTGGGCGGTGGGGTGGACGTGCAGCAGGGCGCGCAGCGCCGCGTCGGAGTCGGTGCAGGTCAGCCGGACCCGGTCGCCGTCGACGCGCACGTCCGCGACCCCCGGCAACGCGCCCAGCGCCCACGGGTCGGCCCCGGGCAGGCTCAGCGCCACCACCCGGCCGGCCGCCAGCGACCGCACCGCGGCGACGGAGCCGTCGGCGACGATCCGCCCGGCCCGCATCAGCACGACCCGGTCGGCGAACTCCTCGGCCTCGGCGAGGTAATGGGTGGCGAACAGGACCGTGCGACCGCCGCCGGCGTAGTCGCGCATGGCCGCCCAGAACTCGCGGCGGGCCCGCACGTCCATCGCGACGGTCGGCTCGTCCAGGACCAGCAGGTCGGGGTCGGTGACCAGGGCCGCGGCGAACCGCACCCGCTGGCGCTGCCCGCCCGACATCCGCCCCAGCCGCTGCCCGGCGATGTCGGCCACCCCGGCCCGGCGCAGCGCCTCGGCCGGCGGCATCGCCCGCCGCTGCAGCGCCGCCACCAGCCGCACGGCCTCGCCCGCGGTCAGCTCCTCGGGGAACCCGCCGGACTGCAGCATCGCCCCGACCAGGCCCTCCTGCACGGCCTCGCGCGGGGTGCGCCCGAACAGCCGGACGCCGCCGGCGTCCGGCCGGCTGAGCCCGAGCAGCAGGTCGACGGTGGTGGACTTGCCGGCGCCGTTCGGGCCGAGCAGGGCGACGACCTCGCCGGGCGCGATCGTCAGGTCGACGCCGTCGACCGCGCGGATCTCGCCGTAGCTTCGGCGCAGACCGGTCAGCGCGACCGCGGCTCCGGCCGCGGCGGCGGGTGTGGGGTGGGGTTCATCCATGCCCCGAACTCTGGCCGCGGACCGGCCCCACCCCCCGGATCGCCCGTCACGACCTGCCCGTGACGGATGTCAGGGACGTCAGCAGCCGATCAGGCGCGCGGCCAGGTACGACTCGACCTGGTCGAGCGCGACGCGCTCCTGGGTCATCGAGTCGCGCTCGCGGATGGTCACCGCCTGGTCGTTGAGGGTGTCGAAGTCGACCGTGAGGCAGAACGGCGTGCCGATCTCGTCCTGGCGACGGTAACGGCGGCCGATGGCGCCGGCGTCGTCGAACTCGACGTTCCAGTGCTTGCGCAGCGCCGCGGCGAGGTCGCGGGCCTTGGGCGAGAGGTCGGCGTTGCGCGAAAGCGGCAGCACCGCGGCCTTCACCGGGGCCAGCCTGCGGTCGAGCTTGAGCACGACGCGCTTGTCGACGCCGCCCTTGGCGTTGGGCGCCTCGTCCTCGGTGTAGGCCTCGATGAGGAACGCCATCATCGACCGGCCCACGCCGGCCGCCGGCTCGATCACGTACGGCCGGTACCGGGTGCCCGACGCCTGGTCGTAGAACGACAGGTCGACGCCGGAGTGGTTGCTGTGGGTCGTCAGGTCGAAGTCGGTGCGGTTGGCGATGCCCTCCAGCTCGCCCCACTCCTGGCCGGTGAACTGGAAGCGGTACTCGATGTCCACCGTGCGCTTGGAGTAGTGGGAGAGCTTCTCCTTGGGGTGCTCGTAGTGGCGCAGGTTCTCGCGCGCGATGCCCAGGTCGACGTACCAGTCGGTGCGCTGGTCGATCCAGTACTGGTGCAGCTCCTCGTCGGTGCCGGGCTCGACGAAGTACTCCATCTCCATCTGCTCGAACTCGCGGGTGCGGAAGATGAAGTTGCCCGGGGTGATCTCGTTGCGGAAGCTCTTGCCCATCTGGCCGATGCCGAACGGCGGCTTGCGGCGCGCGGTGGTCTGCACGTTGAGGAAGTTGACGAAGATGCCCTGCGCGGTCTCCGGGCGCAGGTAGTGCAGGCCCTCCTCGGACTCGACCGGGCCGAGGTAGGTCTTGAGCATCATGTTGAAGTCGCGCGGCTCGGTGTACTGGCCGCGGGTGCCGCAGTTCGGGCAGGGCACCTCGGACAGGTCGTCCTCGGCGGCCGGCTTGCCGGTGCGCTCGGTGTACTCCTCGGCGAGCTGGTCGGCGCGGAAGCGCTTGTGGCAGCTCTGGCACTCGACCAGCGGGTCGGTGAACACGCCGACGTGGCCGGAGGCCACCCACACCTGGCGCGGCAGGATCACCGACGAGTCCAGGCCCACGACGTCCTCGCGGCCGGTGACCACGGTCTTCCACCACTGCCGCTTGATGTTCTCCTTGAGCTCGACGCCCAGGGGCCCGTAGTCCCACGCGGAACGGGTACCGCCGTAGATCTCGCCCGACGCGAACACGAACCCGCGGCGCTTGGCCAGCGCGACGATGGTCTCGATCTTGGCGGAAGTGGCCTTGCTGGGCACGGACGGACTCCTGAACAGCCGGGAGATGAAGGCGTCCATGTTACCGAGCGCCCTACCCCGGTCGCCGCAGGGTTTATCCCTGGTCGCGGGGTCGGGTCCCGCTACTCGGCGAGGAGGCTGGTGTGCTCCTGCGCCGTGCCGCCCACCGCGTCGACGAGCGTCTCGAACGCGGCCGGCGAGTCGGTGCGGGCCTGCGCCAGCAGCGGCACCACGTGCTCGCGCACCGGGAACGGGCTCAGCGCGCGCCGGTAGGCGTCGACCGAGTCGAACCGCACCACCAGCACCCAGGCGTCCGGCTCGTCGACGGCCCGGCCCAGCTCGCCGCCCCGGCAGCCGGGCTGCGCGGTCAGCAGCTCCAGCGCGGTGCGGGCGCGGGCGCGCAGGTCGTCAGCCTCGGTATGGGGCGCGTCGAACCGGCAGACCAGCAGCACCGACCCAGCCTCCCACCGCCCGCATACGATGGGAGCGCGGCCCCGATGAGGCGGGACACCCGGGAGCGTGGCCGCCGCACCCGGGCGGGGAGACCGATGTCGATCGTCGCAGGAGCCGGCGCCGTGCCCGAGCAGGACGCGGGTGCCGCCGGGCGCGCCACGGCGACCGACCCGGCGCACGACCCGGCCCGTCCCGCCGCGCCCAACCCCGTCCGCTCGCCGGCCGCGCTGACCGCCGCGGGCGACCTGCTGCGCGCGCTGGCCGCCCCGGTGCGCATCGCGATCGTGCTGCAGCTGCGCGAGTCCAGCCTCTGCGTGCACGACCTGGTCGACGCGCTGGGCGTCACCCAGCCACTGATCAGCCAGCACCTGCGGGTGCTCAAGACCGCGGGTGTCGTCGAGGGCACCCGCCACGGCCGCGAGGTCGTCTACTCCCTCGTCGACGACCACCTCGCCCACATCGTCGTCGACGCCGTCGCGCACGCCGAGGAGAACCGGTGACCGCACCCCCACCCCGGGCCACCCGCCAGCGCGCCGCGGTGTCCGCCCTCCTCGACCGCACCGACGACTTCCGCTCCGCCCAGGAGATCCACGAGCAGCTGCGCCGCGGCGGCGAGGGCATCGGCCTGACCACCGTCTACCGCACCCTGCAGGGCCTGGCCGACGCCGGCGAGGTCGACGTCCTGCGCACCGACTCCGGCGAGTCGGTCTACCGCCGCTGCGCCACCGCCGACCACCACCACCACCTGGTCTGCCGCCGCTGCGGCACCGCGGTGGAGATCGAGGGCCCCGCCGTCGAGACGTGGGCGCAGAAGGTCGCCGAGGCCCACGGCTTCTCCGACCTCAGCCACACCGTGGAGATCTTCGGCCTGTGCCGGGACTGCCGCGCCGCGTCTCAGAACGACACATCCGCGAGGGCCGCGGGCGGCTAGCGTCGCCGCGGTGGACGGCAACGGCGCGGCGGCCCCGCAGGTGGACACCCCCAACACGGTGCGGCGACTGGACGGGGCCGAGGCCGTGGAGCTGGCCGGCCTGGCCGCCGTGTTCGAGGAGCTGCAGTACGTGCTGCGCTGCTGCGAGCACCTCGTCGCCACCCTCGCCTCCCCCAACCCCGACCCGGTGCTCGTCGAGGCCCTGTGGACCGGCGCCCTGCTCGGCTACGCTCGCTGCTTCTCCGCCCGCACCGCCGTCCTCACCGAGGCCGACCTGGGCCGCCTCGAACTCGACGCCGACCCCACCGCCTTCCACGAGATGATGCGCAAGCTGCGCGACCACTACGCGTCGCGGCACGTGAACCCCCGCGAGGCCTTCACGATCGGCGCGGCGCAGTCCAACGACGGCCACCCCACCGGCGTCGCGATCGTCTCCACCCCCCGCCCGTCGGTGGACGACGCCACCGTCCGACTGCTGGGGCGGATCGCCTACGCGCTCAGCGGGCTGCTGGACGCGCGGATGCAGGAGAGCCAGCAGCGGGTGAGCGCGGCCGCCGGGGAGATGTCCGCGGCAGCGCTGGGCCGGCTACCCCTGATGCACCTCTCCCCGACCGCCTAACTCCCGGTCACCCCGCCCCGCCCCGGCTCGCCCCCCGGTTCCGCCACGTCGCAGGGTCTGCCTACTCGGCGCAGAGGCCCCGGACCCTGCGACGGGTAGGCAAACCCTGCGAGGACGACCCTAGCCCGGGGGGTAAGGGGTCAGCTCTCGATCAGTGCTGCCCGTAGCGCCGACGCGTTGCCCACGACCAGCATCAGCAGTGTCCCCATCGCCTTCTCGTCCAGGCCCGCCGCCGGGAACGCGTAGCGCAGGGTCACGTCCCAGCCCTTCTGCCCCCGGATCACCCGGGGCGTCCCGAACAGCGCCTCCCCGGCACCGAGCGCGACCCGGGTCGGCACGTCGTCGTCGAAGGGGAGGTCCCAAGCGACGACGCAGGTGATGTTGAGGACCGGCAGGCCCTCCTCCAGCTCCAGGCCCTGCACCGCGCACACCACGCCGCCGTGGGCGAACGTGACCGCGCCGTCGTCGTCGACCTCGACGTCGTGGAACCGCTCCAGCGCCGCGCGGGCGATGCCGAGCATGTCGGTGATCGCCCCGCTCACGACGTCACCGCCGTGGGGGTGTCCAGGGCGCCGCCGAAGCGGCGGTCGCGGCGGGCGTAGATCTCGATGGCCTGCCAGATGTGGCGGCGGTCGAAGTCCGGGAACAGGGTGTCGAGGAAGACCATCTCCGCGTACGCCGACTGCCAGAGCAGGAAGTTCGAGGTGCGCTGCTCGCCGGAGCTGCGCACGAACAGGTCGACGTCGGGCATGTCGGGCTCGTCGAGGTGGCGGGCGATCGTCCGCTCGTCGATCTTGCCGGGCTTCAGCTTGCCGTCGGCGACCTGCTGGGCGATCTGGCGGACGGCGTCGGCGATCTCGGCGCGGCCGCCGTAGTTGACGCACATGGTGAGCGTCAGCACGTCGTTGTCGCGGGTCTTCTCCTCGGCGATCTCCAGCTCCCGGATGACGCTGCGCCACAGCCGCGGCCGGCGCCCGGCCCAGCGCACCCGCACCCCCATGGAGTGCATCTCGTCGACGCGGCGGCGGATGACGTCGCGGTTGAAGCCCATCAGGAAGCGGACCTCGTCGGGGCTGCGCTTCCAGTTCTCGGTGGAGAACGCGTAGGCCGACAACCAGCGCACGCCGATGTCGATGCAGCCGCGGGCCACGTCCATCAGCGAGGCCTCGCCGCGGCGGTGGCCCTCGATGCGGGGCAGGCCGCGGGCGTTGGCCCAGCGGCCGTTGCCGTCCATCACCAGGGCGACGTGGTTGGGCACCAGTTCGCGGGGGATGGCCGGCGGGCGGGCTCCCGACGGGTGCGGGGCGGGGGGTTGCACGACTGCCACGCCCGCACCCTACGGGGGCTCGCCCGCCCGGCATCCACCACGACTACCGGCACCACTCCCGACCGCCTCGACCGTGTCGACAAGGCGATCCTCGACGGATCAGCGAACCGACGCGCGCGGTCCTCGCGCCGGCGTCCGCGTAGCCGACCCGCCCAGCCCGTCCAGCGTCCGCCGCGCCCACGCCCGCGTCGCCTCGTACTGCGCCAACCCGAACTCGGCGGCCAACCTCCCCAGCTCGGACCGGGGGCTGCCGTCCGACGGCGGGATCGTGCTCAGGACGACGCGCAGTTCGGCCGCGGCGGCCGTCGCCTGCTCCTCGATCGCGGCGAGCATGGCGCGCTGGTCGTCCTCGTCGAGGACGGGGATGAGGAACATCCGCAGCACGTGGGAGTTGCGCACGACCCCGCTGCCGGGTGGTCGCAGCAGCCATTGCCGCAGTTCCTCGCGGCCGGCCGGGGTGATGTCGTAGGTCTTGCTGCCGCGGGGGCCCTCGTCGACCACCTGGACCAGCTCGCGCGCGGCCAACTTGCCCAGCTCCGGGTAGATGCTGGCGTGGCCGGCCTGCCAGGCGTAGCGGCCGAAGTCGCGCTCGAACTCGCGGGCCAGGTCGTAGCCGGTGGCGGGGGACGCGGCGAGCAGGCCGAGCAGGGCGTGCGACAGGGACACGGACGAACCCTACCGTCCGCCTTCGACATGTCAGTATTGACATGTCGAAAGCAACAGGTCCACGCTCGACGCATGACGACGACCGCGCCCGCGTACCTCACCGGCCACCTCGCCCCCGTCCCCGACGAGATCAGCGCCGTCGACCTGCCGGTCGAGGGCTCGTTGCCGCCCGAGCTGACCGGCCGCTACCTGCGCAACGGCCCCAACCCGCTGCCCGGCCAGGACCCGGGGCACTGGTTCGCCGGGCACGGGATGATCCACGGTGTGCGACTGTGCGAGGGGCGCGCGGAGTGGTACCGCAACCGCTGGGTCCGCACCGGCGCGCTGGCCGGGCGCCCGTTCATGGGGCCCGACGGCCTCGACCGCACCGCCGTCACCGCCAACACCCACGTCATCGAGCACGGCGGCGCGCTGCTCGCGCTGGTCGAGAGCGGCTTCCCGTACGAGGTGACGCCGGAGCTGGACACCGTCGGCCCGTGCGACTTCGGCGGCCGGCTCACCACGGCGATGACCGCGCACCCGAAGCAGGACCCGCGGACCGGTGAGCTGCACTTCTTCGCCTACAGCCCGATGGCCCCGCACCTGGTCTACCACCGGCTGTCCGCGACGAACGAACTCGAGTGCAGTGTCGAGGTGCCCGGCGCGGGCCCGTCGATGATGCACGACTTCGCCGTCACCGACCGGCACGCGCTCTTCCTCGACCTGCCGATGGTCTTCCGGCTCGACGACGTCGGGAAGCGCAGCCTGCCGTTCGGCTGGGACGCCGACTACCCGGCGCGGATCGGGGTGATGCCGCTGGAGCGCCCGGGCGAGGTCACCTGGATCGAGGTCGACCCCTGCTACGTCTTCCACGTCGGCGGCGCGCACACCGACGACGACGGCCGCATCGTGCTCGACGCCTGCCGCTACGGCTCCGCGGGCATCGACCGGCTGTGGGGCTCGATCGGCGGCGGCCCGGCCGGGGCGGCCGCCGACGCCGCGTCCACGGGGCGGGCCACGCTGCACCGCTGGACCATCGACCCGGTCGCCGCGACGGTCACCGAGACCGCGCTCGACGACCGCCCGGCCGAGTTCCCCACCCTCGACGACCGCCGCACCGGGTTGCCGTCGCGCTACCTGTACACGGTCTCCGAGCGCGGCGACGGCGCCGCGCTGGTCAAGTACGACCGCGACACCGGCGCCGCGACCGCCCACGAGCTCGGCCCGGACACGGTCACCGGCGAGGCCGTGTTCGTGCCCGCCGAAGGCGGCACCGCGGAGGACGACGGCTGGCTGGTCGGCATCACCACCCGCCGCGACGGCAGCGCGTCGCAGCTGCTGGTGCTCGACGCGACGGACGTCGCCGCCGCGCCGGTCGCAGCGGTGATCCTGCCGCGCGGGGTCCCGGCGGGCTTCCACGGCTCCTGGATCCCCGACGCCTGACCCGCCAGCCCCGGTTCAGGAAAGCCACGATGCTGCCCTCAGCGGGCAGCATCGTGGCTTTCCTGAACTTCCCGCGGGCGCGATGTCGAGGACGGCCGGGCGGCTCCGACCGGGGAGTGCGAGCACACCGTCCCGAGGAGCACCCGCCATGCGCAAGATCATCCACTACGTCCACACGTCCCTCGACGGCTACGTCAACGGCCCCGGCGGCGCCTTCGACTGGGCCGACCTGGGCCCCGAGCTGGCGCAGTACTCCTACGGACTGGAGGACCGCACCGGCCCGCTGCTCTACGGGCGCGCGGTGTGGGACCTCATGTCGTCGTACTGGCCGACCGTGGAGGAGATCTCCGACCACCCCCACGACCTGGCCTACGCGCCGCGGTGGCGCAAGACCGAGAAGATCGTGATCTCCCGGACGCTGGCCGACGGCCCGTGGCGCGACCGCGTCGTCGGCCGGCGGGACCTCGTCGCCGAGATCGCCGAGCTGAAGGCCGAGCCGGGCGAGGACCTGCTGCTCATGGGCGGCGCGCGGGCCGCGGCGGCGCTCGCCGCGGCGGGGCAGATCGACGAGCACCACGTGGCCGTGCACCCGGTCGTGCTGGGCGGCGGGCAGCCGCTGTTCGCGCCCGGCACCGACCGGTTCGGCCTGGAGCTGGTCGGGTCGACGCCGTGCGACGGCCGCACCGTCGTCCTGCGGTACCGGCCGGCCTCGACCCAGTAATAGAGAGATTGCTCTAATACTCCGGTGACCGTTCCTCACGCCGTCCCCGCGCTCTACGCCGCCATGCACGCGGTCGACGTCGCGGCGCTGCTCGCGACCCTGCACCCGCGGTTCCGCGGCCGGGTCACCGAGGGATTGCCCTTCGACATCGGAGGAACGGCCGACGGCCCGCAGGAGATGCTGCGCGACGTGTGGGCGCGCGCGTTCGCGCACTTCGACGCGCTGCGCCCGGAGCCGGACGAGTACGTGCCCACCGCGGACGGCCGCGTGCTGGTGCTGGGCTGGTACACCGGCACCGCACGGGCCACCGGGGAGCCGCTGCGCGCCCGGTTCGCCCATGTCATCGAGGTGCGCGACGGGCTGGTCGGCGCGCTGGAGCAGATCACCGACAGCGCCCGCTGGTGGTCGGCGGCCACGGCCTGACGTGGGCCGCCCGCCCCGCTTCCCCGCCGACGCCATCCTGGACGGCGCCGCCCGGCTCGTCGCAGCAGGCGGGCCGGCCGCCGCCACGACCTCGGCCGTCGCCGCGGCGATCGGTGCCCCCAGCGGGTCGCTCTACCACCGCTTCGCCAGCCGCGACCTGCTGCTGGCCCGGCTGTGGGTGCGCACGGTCGGCCGCTTCCAGGAGGTGTACCTGGCCGCGCTGGCCCATCCCGACCTCGACCGGGCCGCCGTCGACGCCGCGCTCGCGGTGCCGGCCTGGTGCCGGGCGCACCCGGACGAGGCGCGGGTGCTGCTGCTGCACCGGCGCGCCGACCTGGTTGGCCGCTGGCCCGCCGAGCTGGACGCCGACCTGGCCACCCTCAACGACGCGGTGTCGGCTGCGCTCGTCGACCACACCCGGCGCCGCTACGGCAGCGCGGCCGAGCTGACCCGCGTGGTGTTCGCGCTGGTGGACGTGCCCTACGCGGCGGTGCACCGGCACCTGGCCGACGGGTCGGCGCCGCCGCCGGAGGTCGACGCGCTGGTGCGCGAGACGGTGACCGCCCTACTGCGATGACGCCGGGCGCGCCTCGGTCACCGGCGCCGTCGCGCGCCGCTCGACCAGCGGCAGCGAGCGCAGCTGGCGCTCCATGTGCCATTGCAGGTAGGCCGCGACGAGCCCGCTGGTGTCGCGGCGGGTGGCCGCCACGGCCGCGTCGGCGACGTCCCAGTCGCCGTGCAGCAGGGCCCCGAGGTGGGTAAACGTCTCCCGGGACGGGCGCACCGAGCCGGGCGGGCGGCACCGGGCGCACACCGCGCCGCCCGCGGCGATGTTGAACGACGGGTGCGGGCCGGGCTCGGCGCACTTGGCGCACTCGTCGATGGCGGGGGCCCAGCCGGCGTGGGTCATGGCGCGCAGGAAGAACGCGTCGAGCACGAGCGACGGGTCGCGCTCCTGCCCGGCCAGTGCCCGGATCGCCCCGACCAGCAGCAGGTAGACCCGCAGCGCGGGCTCGCCCTCCTCGGAGACGAGCCGGTCGGCGGTCTCCAGGATCGCGCAGCCCGCGGTGTAGCGCGGGTAGTCGCTGATGATGCCGGTGCCGAACGCGTCGACGGTCTGCGCCTGGGTGACGATGTCGAGCGAGCGGCCGGGGTAGAACTGCACGTCGACGTGGTTGAACGGCTCCAGCCGGGCGCCCCACCGCGACCGCGTGCGCCGCACGCCCTTGGCCACCGCGCGCACCTTGCCGTGGCGCTGGGTGAGCAGCGTGACGATGCGGTCGGCCTCGCCGAGCTTCTGCACCCGCAGCACCAGGCCGGTGTCGCGGTAGGACGTCGCCACCCGTCCAGCCTACGGCCCGGTCAGCGCGGCCGGGCGTAGCGGATCGTGGTGAGCGGGACGAACACCGCCAGCAGCAGCGCGGTCCACAGCAGCGAGGCGAGCACCGGGTGCTCCAGCGGCCAGGCGCCGTTGGTCGGCGCGACGGGGTTGCCGCACAGCTCGCGGACGGCGGCGGTCAGCGCGCTCAGCGGGTTCCAGTCGGCGATCGTGCGCAGCCAGGCGGGCATCCCCGTGGTCGGCACGAACACGTTGGACAGCATCCCCACCGGGAACACCAGCACCGACAGCTGCGCCGCCGTCTCCTCCTTGCCGATCAGCAGTCCCAGGTGCATCCCGATCCAGGTCGCCGCGAACTGGAACGCCACCAGCAACCCGAGCGCGCCGAGCGCCGGGCCGAGCCCGGTGCGGATGCGCCACCCGACGACCAGGCCGCACACCGCCATCAGCAGCAGGCAGACCACTCCGTAGACGGCGGTGGCGGCGGCCTGGCCGAACGGCACGGCGACCCGGGTGATGGGCATCGAGCGGAACCGGTCGACCACCCCGCGCCCGGAGTCGCGGGCCATCGTGATCATGGGCGGGACGACGTTGAAGGCGATCGTGGCGAACAGCCCCGGCACCAGGAACTCGCGGTAGTCGCCCGCCGCGGGCAGGGCGATCGCGCTGCCGAAGACGTAGCCGAACGCCAGCACCAGCACCACCGGCGCGGCCAGGGTGAGGGCGATGCCCGCGGGGTCGTGGCGCAGCTTCAGCAGCACCCGGGTCGCGGCCGCGGAGCCGTCGGCCCACGGGCGCGGACGGGCGGCCAGGGTGGGCGCGCTCATGCCGCACGCCCCTCAGCGGCCCGGGTGTTCCCGGTGAGGCTCAGGAACACCTCGTCCAGGGTGGGGCGGCGGACCCCGACGTCGAGCGCGGTGACGCCGGCGGCGTCGAGCCTGCGCACGACCTCCGGCAGCGCCACGTTGGCCCCGACCACCACCAGGCGGACGCGCAGACCGATCTCGTCGACCTCCGGTTCGATGCCCGTCCACGACGCCAGCGCCGCCGCCGCGCCCGCCAGGTCCGACCGCGCCGCCACGACGACCTCGACCCGGACCCCGATCGAGGCCTTGAGCGCGTCCGGGCTGCCGGTGGCCACGACCCGCCCGCCGTCGATGACGACGACGTCGTCGGCGAGCCGGTCGGCCTCCTCCAGGTACTGGGTGGTCAGCAGGACGGTGGAGCCCGCGGTCACCAGCTCGCCGACGGTGGCCCAGATCGCGGTGCGGCTGCGCGGGTCGAGCCCGGTGGTCGGCTCGTCGAGGAACAGCACGGGTGGGGCCACGACGACGCTGGCGATCAGGTCGAGCCGCCGGCGCATTCCGCCGGACCAGGTCTTGACCAGCCGGTCGGCGGCGTCGGCGAGCTCGAAGCGCTCCAGCAGCTCGTCGGCGCGCCGGGCGGCGCCGCGGCGGCCGAGGTGGTGCATGCGGCCGAGGATGCGCAGGTTCTCGCGGCCGGTCAGGTCGTCGTCGACGGCGGCGTGCTGGCCGGCCAGCCCGATGCTGCGGCGCACGAGCCCGGCCTCGCGGACGACGTCGTGGCCGAGCACGGTGGCCCGTCCGGCGTCCGGGACGGTGAGCGTGGCCAGCACCCGGATCGCGGTGGTCTTGCCCGCGCCGTTGGGTCCGAGCAGGGCGCAGACCCCGCCCCGTTCGATGGTGAGGTCGAGCCCGTCCAGGGCCGGCACCGGGCCGTACCGGCGGACCAGGCCCTCTGCTACCACTGCAGCCACCACGGCTGCCTCCTCTGCGATCGTTGTTCGCAGTGACGGTAGCGGACTGGGAACAGTGTTCGCAACACGGAGGGTGGCGGCGCATGGCCCGGAGCATCTGGCTGCGGCAGGAGCGGGCGGGGCGGGGACCCGTCCCCGAGCACAGCCGCGCCGAGATCACCGCGGCCGCCGTCGCGCTCGCCGACGAGGGCGGCCTGGCCGCGGTCTCCATGCGCAAGGTCGCCGCCGCCGTCGGCACCGGCGCCGCCTCGCTGTACCGCTACGTCGAGAACCGCGACGAGCTCGTCGAACTGATGGCCGACGCGGTCGTCGGCGAGGTCGACCTCGACCGGCCGCCGGCCGTCGACTGGCTGGCCGACCTGGTCGAGCTCGCCCACGCCATGCGCGCGGTCTACCGGCGCCACCCCTGGATGCTCGACGTCGTCCCGGGCCGGGGGCTCGGCCCGAACGCGATCGATGTGATGGAGCGCGCGCTGGGCGCCATGTCGGGCCTCGACGTGCCCGCCGCGACGAAGATGGAGACGTTCGCGCTGCTCAACGCCACGATCCTGCTGCTGGTCCGGGCCGAGGGCGCGGTCCCCGACCCGACCGGCGAGTACGCGCGCGGCCACCTCGAGTTCCTCGCCTCGGTGGCCGCGGCGGGCCGGCACCCGCACCTGGCCGCCGCGCTGGCCGACCCCACCCCGCCCCCCGACCCGGGCCAGGACCTGCTCGACCGGGTGCTGCCCCGCGTGCTCACCGGCCTGCTTGACACGAACGGCCGCACCGGGTGAGGCTGCCCTAACCCCCACCCACCTGGAGGCCCCCGTGCGACCCCAACCGGCCGGCACCCACCTCGTCCCCGCGGAATCGCTCGCCGAGACCGAGCGGACGCTGGCGGCCACGCCGGGGGTGCGCGGCGAGCCGACCGACGCCGAGCGGTCCCGCACGCTGGTCGCCGGGGTGCCCACCGCGTCGCTGGCCACCATCGGCGAGGGCGGCTTCCCGTTCGGGTCGCTGGTCAGCCACGGCGTGGACGAGCGCGGGCGCCCGCTGCTGCTGCTCAGCGACCTGGCCGAGCACACGCGCAACCTCGGCGGCGATCGGCGCGCCTCGCTGATGGCGGTCGAGACCGGCGAGGGCGACCCGTTGGCCCTGGCCAGGGTGACCGTGCTGGGTGTGGTCGAAGAGTTGCGCGGCGACGAGCGGGCGGTGGCGCTGCCCACCTACCGGGCCGCGCAGCCGGGCGCGTTCTACGCCGAGTTCGCCGACTTCCGGCTCTACCGGATGGAGGTCTCCTCGGTCCGCTACGTCGGCGGCTTCGGCCGGATGAGCTGGGTGACCGCGGACGAGTACACCGCGGCCGAGCCCGACCCGCTGCGCCCGCACGCCGCGCGGATCGTCGAGCACATGAACGACGACCACGCCGACGCGCTGGTGCTGTTCTGCCAGGTCCTCGCCGACCGCCCGGCCACCACCCGCGCCCGGATGGTCGGCGTCGACCGCTACGGCTTCGCGGTGCTGGCCGCCGAGGGCCCGGACGCCGACGAGGTGGCGGTGCGGCTGCGCTTCGACGCCCCGGTCGACACCCCCGACGCCGCCCGCAAGGCCATGGTCGACCTGGTGCGCCGGGCCCGCTCCGCCTGACGGCCTCCGTCGAGAACGAACCTGTCGTGATCAACAGGGCTTGTCGATCACGACAACTTCGTTCTCGACGGGATCGGGACGGTCAGAACCCGAGCTTGCGCAGCTGACGGGGGTCGCGCTGCCAGTCCTTGGCGATCTTGACGTGCAGGTCGAGGAAGACCCTGGTGCCCAGCAGCGCCTCGATCTGGCGCCGTGAATCGGTGCCGACCTGGCGCAACCGCTCCCCGCCCTTGCCGATCACGATCCCCTTCTGGCTGGAGCGCTCGACGAAGATGTTCGCGTGGATGTTCAGGATCGGGGCCTGCTTGGGGTGGCGGCCCTCCTGCGGGACCATCTCCTCGATCACCACCGCGATCGAGTGCGGCAGCTCGTCGCGCACCCCCTCCAGCGCCGCCTCCCGGATGAGCTCGGCGACCAGGGTCTCCTCCGGCTCGTCGGTCAGCTCGCCGTCCGGGTAGAGCTGCGGGCCCTCCGGCAGCCGCGCGACCAGCAGGTCGGCCAGCAGGTCGACCTGGAAGCCGGACACCGCCGAGCACGGCACGACCTCGGCGAACGGCATCAGCCCCGCCAGCTGGGTGAGCCGCGCGGTGATCTGCTCCGGGCCGGCCTTGTCGGTCTTGGTGACGATCCCGATCACCGGGGTGCGGTTGGCCACCGAGCGCAGCTCGTTGACGATGAACTCGTCGCCGCGCCCGACCGGGGCGTCCGCCGGCACGCAGAAGCCGATCACGTCGACCTCGGCCCACGTCTCGCGCACGACGTCGTTGAGCCGGCTGCCCAGCAGCGTGCGCGGCTTGTGCAGGCCCGGGGTGTCGATCAGGATCAGCTGCGCGTCCGGGCGGTTGACGATGCCGCGGATGGCGTGGCGGGTGGTCTGCGGCCGGCTGGACGTGATCGCGATCTTCTCGCCGACCAGCGCGTTCGTCAGCGTGGACTTGCCGGCGTTGGGCCGGCCCACGAAGCAGGCGAAACCCGAGCGGTACCCGCTCATGACGCGGCCCCCAACGGGCCGAGGCGATCGCCGGTGAGCCGCTGCAGGATCTCCCGGCCGATCGGCAGCGCCGCCGTCGCCGCCGGCGACGGCGCGTTGAGCACGTGCAACACCGTCCCGGCGCCGGACCCACCGCCCACCGGGGGCTGCTCGACGAACAGGAAGTCGTCGACGAGGGTGCCGTCGGCCTTGACCGCCTGCGCCCGCACCCCGGCGCCCGCCGGGTGCAGGTCCTCTGCCCTGACATCGGGCAACATCCGCTGGATCTGCTTCACCATGGCCTTCTTCGACAGGGATCGGTGCACCTCGCCCAGCCCGTAGCGCCAGTGCCGCTTCGCGACCTGCAGTATCCCGGGGTAGGCGAGGGTGGACAGGAGTTCCTTGGGCTTGACCGCGCTCCACGAGTACCCCTCGCGGGCCATCGCCAGCACGGCGTTCGGGCCGGCGTGCACATGGCCGTCGACGCCGCGGGTGGCGTGCACGCCCAGGAACGGGAACGCCGGGTCGGGCACCGGGTAGATCAGGCCCCTGACCAGGCCGGCGGCCCGCTCCGAGAAGCCCGAGTACTCGCCGCGGAACGGCACGATCCGCACCCCGGGGTCGGCGCCGCTGGCCCGGGCCAGCTCGTCGCTGCGCAGCCCGGCGCAGACGACGACCTGGCCGGCCTCCAGCTCGCCGCCGCCGTGCACGACGACGCGGTCGGCCCGGCGGTCGAGCCAGGACACGCGCCGGCCGAGGTGGACCTCCCCGCCGGCGGCCACGACCAGCTCGCCCAGCTTCTCGGTGACCAGCCGGTAGTCGCAGACGCCGGTCGAGGGCACCCAGAGCGCGGCCAGGCCGCGCACGTGCGGCTCGCGCTCGCGCATCCCGGCCTGGTCGAGCTCGTGCACCTCGACGCCGTTGGCGCCGCCCCGGCGGACCAGCTCGGCCATCCGCGGCAGCTCGTCGGGCTCGGTGGCCACCACGAGCTTGCCGCTGACCTCGTGCGGCAGGTCGTGCTCGCGGCAGAACGCGACCGTCTCCGCGCACCCGGCCACGGCCAGCCGCGCCTTGAGCCCGCCGGGGGCGTAGTACAACCCGGAGTGGATGACGTTGGAGTTGTGCCCGCTCTGGTGCGCGGCCAGCGCCGGCTCCCGCTCGACCACGGCCACCGTGCGCCCGCTGCGGACGACGGCGTGCGCGGTGGCCAGCCCGACGATGCCGCCGCCGACCACGACGACGTCGTAACGACGGCCGCTCGTGGTGGACGGTGAGCTCGCCAGCTCGCTCACGAGGGCATCGCCGGCACGGTCTCCACGACGGCGCCCCTGGCGTCGGCGCGCAGCACCGGGGCGCCTGCGGTCAGGTCGGCGACGGCGGCCAGCGACGCGGGGTCGACGGCATCGGCGTCGGTGACCACGGCGGCGGCCTCCAGGGCCGTCGCGCCGCTGGACACCGCGGCGGCCACCGCGGCCTGCAGCGCGGTCAGCGCCAGCGACGGCAGCGCCACCGACGCCGCCGTGTACGTGCGGCCGTCGGTGTCGCGCACGGCCGCGCCCTCGGCGGCGCCGGTGCGCCCCCGGCTGGACCGGGCCAGCGTCACGATCTTGGCGTCCTCGGGGTCGAGGGCCTGCTCACCCGTGCCGGACATCGCTCTCCTCCCGCCGGCCCACCGGGGCGTCGGCGTGCTCGTCGCGCTCGTCGGGCCGGTCGTCGGCGGCGCCGGCCGGGCCGTCGGCCAGCCGCTCCACCAGCACCGAGGTGATCCGGATCCGCCCCCGCGCGTCCTTGCCGCCCTCGGCCAGCAACGCCAGCCCGGCCACCTCGGCGCGGGCGCCGGGCAGCGGCACCTTGCCCATGCGCTGGGCCAGCAGGCCGCCGACGGTGTCGACGTCGACGTCGTCGAGGACCTCGGCCAGCTCGGTCTGCTCGCCGTCGATGCCGGGGAACAGCTCGGCGAAGTCGGCGACCGGCAGCCGGGCGTTGACCCGCAGCCTGCGCTCGTCGAGGTGCACCACGTCGGGCACCTCCTCGTTGTCGTACTCGTCGGTGATCTCGCCGACGATCTCCTCGAGGATGTCCTCGATGGTCACCACGCCGGCCGTGCCGCCGTACTCGTCGACCACGATCGCCATGTGGTTGCGGGCCGCCTGCATCTCCTTGAGCAGCTCGTCGACCCGCTTGCTGTCGGGCACGAACACCGCCGGCCGCATGACCTCGTTGAGCGCCGGGACCGGGTTGCCGCCGTCCGCGGCGGCCTCGGCCTGCGCGCCGACGATGTCCTTGAGGTAGGCCACGCCGACGATGTCGTCGATGCCCTCGCCGAGCACCGGGATGCGCGAGTAGCCGCTCTTGAGCGCCAGCCGCAGCACCTTGTCGACCGGGGTGTCGCGCTCGGTCCAGACGACGTCCGGGCGCGGCACCATCACCTCGCGCACCAACGTGTCGCCCAGCTCGAACACCGAGTGGATCATCTGGCGCTCGTCCTCGTCGACGACGCCGCTGGTGCTGGCCATGTCGACGAGCTCGCGCAGCTCGACCTCGGAGGAGAACGGGCCCTGCCGGAAGCCCTGGCCGGGGGTGATCGCGTTGCCGACCAGGATCAGCAGCTTGGCCAGCGGCCCGAGCAGCGTGGCCAGCGCGCGCACCGGGGCGGCGATCAGCATCCCGATCCGGTACGGGTGCTGGCGGCCCAGCGTGCGGGGGCCGACCCCGATCAGCACGTAGGACACCACGACCATGATCGCCGCGGCGAGCAGCGCCCCCGCCCACACCGGGCTGATCACCTGGTCGAGGGCGATCGTGAGCAGCACCGTGGCCGCGGTCTCCGCGGTCAGCCGCAGCAGCAGGAGCAGGTTGACGTGGCGGGGCCGGTCGGCGACGACCTTGGACAGCGCACGGGCGCCGGGCCGCCCGGCGCGCACCAGCGCCTCGACCCTCGCCCGCGACACCGTGTTGAGCGCGGCGTCGGCGGCGGCGAACACCCCGGCCAGCGGGACCAGCAGGACGGCGATGACGATGAGCGTCGTGATCACGGGACGGTGGTCAGCCGTCCTCGCCGGGTTCGGCGAGGCCGACCGTGCCCAGCACCGCGGAGTCGCTGCGGCGCTGCGCGGCCAGGGCCGCGGCCTGCTCGCGGCCGGTGCGCCACTCGCGCAGCAGCCGGTTCTGCAGGCCGAACATCTCCCGCTCCTCGTCCGGCTCGGCGTGGTCGTAGCCGAGCAGGTGCAGCACGCCGTGCACGGTGAGCAGGTGCAACTCGTCGGCCAGGCCGTGCCCGGCCGTGCGCGCCTGGGCCTTGGCGAACTCCGGGCACAGCACGATGTCGCCCAGCAGCGCCGGGCCCATGTCCGGGGCGTCGGGCCGGCGGGACTCGTCGGCCAGCTCGTCCATCGGGAAGCTCATGACGTCGGTCGGGCCGGGCTCGTCCATCCAGCGCTCGTGCAGCTCGGCCATCACCTCGCTGGTGACCGCCAGGATGCTCAGCTCGGCGGCCGGGTTGACGTGCATCGCGTCCAGCGCGTGCCGCGCGACCGACGCGACCAGCGACTCGTCCAGGGCGATGCCGGACTCGTTGCAGACCTCGATGGACACTTCTTCCCCTGCCTCGGTGGTTCCGTCCGACCACCAGACTAGCCGTGGGCGGACAATCGGCTCATGACAGGCACGCTCGGCACCCCCGTCACCAACTGGGCGGGCAACGTCGCCTTCCCCGGCCCGCTGCACCGCCCGCGCTCGGTGGCCGAGCTGCAGTCGCTCGTGGCCGGCGCCGAGCACGTCCGCGCCCTGGGCAGCGGCCACTCGTTCAGCCCGATCGCCGCCACCCCCGGCGACCTGGTCACCGTGGCCGACCTGCCGCGGCGCATCGACATCGACGCCGACGCGCGCACCGCCACGGTCTCCGCCGGATCGACCTACGGCCGGGTCGGCGCCGCGCTGCACGAGGCGGGCTTCGCGCTGCCGAACACCGGCTCGCTGCCCCACATCTCGGTGGCCGGCGCCTGCGCCACCGGCACCCACGGCTCCGGCGACGCCAACGGCGTGCTGGCCACCTCCGTCTGCGCCGTCGAGCTGGTCGGCGCCGACGGCGAGCTGCGCGCGTTCCGCTGCGGCGACCCCGACTTCCCCGGCGCCGTCGTCGCGCTCGGCGCTCTGGGCATCGTCACCGCGCTGACCCTCGACCTGCGCCCCACGTTCGAGGTGCGCCAGTGGGTGCGCGAGGGCCTGCGCTCGTTCGACGCCGTCCCCGAGGCCCTGGCCTCCGCCTACAGCGTCAGCCTGTTCACCCGCTGGCGCGGCGAGGGCTTCGAGCAGTGCTGGATCAAGCAGCTCGCCGATGCCCCCACCCCCGACCCCGCCTGGTTCGACACCACCCCCGCCCCCGGCCCCCGCCACATGCTCACCACCGAGGACCCGGCCAACTGCACTCCCCAGGCCGGCGACCCCGGCCCCTGGCACACCCGCCTGCCGCACTTCCGCGCCGAGTTCAAGCCCAGCCGCGGCGACGAGCTCCAGTCGGAGTACCTGGTGCCGCGCGAGTCGATCGTCGACGCCCTGCACGCCCTCGACGCCGTCGCCGACCGCATCGCCCCGGTCCTGCTCGTCAGCGAGGTCCGCTCCATCGCCGCCGACGACCTCTGGCTCTCCGCCGCCCACGGCCGCGACAGCGCCGCCCTGCACTTCACCTGGGTGCAGGACATCGCCGCGGTGACGCCCGTGGTGACGGCGGTCGAGCGGGCGCTGGAACCGTTCGGGGCGCGGCCGCACTGGGGCAAGGTGTTCACCACCGATCCGTCGGTGGTGCGCTCGCTCTGGCCGCGGTTGGCGGACGCCGAGGAGCTGATCGGGCGGGTCGATCCGGCGGGGAAGTTCGGGAGTGCGTGGTTGGGGCAGTACGTGACGCCGGCCCGGCACCAGCTTTGAGGGCTCCTGCGGCGGGCTGCTGAGGGCCTCCGGCGGCTCCTGCGGCGGGCTGCTGAGGGGCCTCCGGCGGCGCCTTCGCGGCGGGCGACCTCAGATCAAGCAGGGGCTTCGAGGGGTGGAGTGGCCGCTCCGCGGCCGGCTCGGGCGAGGGCGGGCGGGGGCGGGGTGTCCGCGCAGCGCCAGCGGGTGTCCTCACAGCGCGGGGTAGGCCGTCCTCGCAGCCCCGGGCGGGCGTCGCAGCACCGGGTGGGTACTCGCAGCCCACCGGCGGGCTGCGACGACCCACCCAAAGCTGCGAGACACCCACAACACACAACCGACACGGCCGAAAGCGGACCTCACAGGCCCCGACCACCCCCAGGCGCGGCCCGCCGTGATCCACAACCACGTCGCAGACTTTGCCCACCCGGCGCAGACCCCCCGGACCCTGCGCCGAGTACACAAACCCTGCGACGTGAGCCAGGTACCCGGCACCACTCGGCCGAACCGGACATCAGCGCCGAGCCCGCCGAGCCGCCCGGTTGTCCGCGGGCGGCCCGTTCCGCGGCGCCGCCGACCGCAGCGCCGGGCGCTCGCGGTCGGAGTCCCAGCGGGCGTAGGCGTCGACGATGTCGGCGACGAGCCGGTGGCGCACGACGTCGGTGCTGGTCAGCTGGGAGAAGTGCACGTCGTCGACGCCGTCGAGGATGTCGCTGACGACCCGCAGCCCGGAACGGGTGCTGCCGGGCAGGTCGACCTGGGTGATGTCGCCGGTGACCACGATCTTCGAGCCGAAGCCGAGCCGGGTCAGGAACATCTTCATCTGCTCGGGAGTCGTGTTCTGCGCCTCGTCGAGGATGATGAAGGCGTCGTTGAGCGTCCGTCCGCGCATGTACGCCAGCGGCGCGACCTCGATCGTCCCGGCGGCGATCAGCTTCGGGATGGACTCCGGGTCGATCATGTCGTGCAGCGCGTCGTAGAGCGGGCGCAGGTACGGGTCGATCTTCTCGTAGAGCGTGCCGGGCAGGTAGCCCAGCCGCTCGCCCGCCTCGACGGCCGGCCGGGTCAGGATGATCCGGTTGACCATCTTGGCCTGCAGCGCCTGCACGGCCTTGGCCATCGCGAGGTAGGTCTTGCCGGTACCGGCGGGGCCGATGCCGAACACGATGGTGTGCGAGTCGATGGCGTCGACGTAGCGCTTCTGGTTGAGCGTCTTGGGCCGGATGGTCTTGCCGCGGCGGGAGAGGATGTCGAGGCTGAGCACCTCGGCCGGGGACTCCCCGATGCGGGCGCGGTCGTCGGCGGCGTCGTCGCCGAGCATCTCGACGGTGCGCCGGACGGCGTCGGCCGAGACCTGCTGGCCGCGCTCGGCCAGGGTGATGAGCTCGGTGAAGACCCGCTCGGCGAAGGCCACGTCGGCCGGGTTGCCGGTGAGGGTGAGTTCGTTGCCACGCACGTGCACGTCCGCCGCGAGCATGTCCTCCGCGGTGCGGAGGTTCTGGTCGCGCGATCCGAGGAGCGCGAGCAGGGCGGCGTCCGGAACGGCCATGCGGGACTGGACGGGATCCGGATGGGTCAAGGGAAGTGCCGCCTGCTTTCGCTGTCTGCCTGATCGGTCGACGTCGATCGTACCGCCGGGCACCGACAGCTGTCCGCCTGATATGGCCGCCACCCGCCGTCGACCGACCGGTCAGGTCAGCTCGGCGTCGTGGACGAGCAGGGCGATCTGGGTCCGGTTGCCCAGCTCCAGCTTGAGCAGGATCTGCGAGACGTGCGCCTTCACGGTGGCCACGCCCATGTGCAGCTCGGCGGCGATCTCGCCGTTGGAGGCGCCGCGCCCGACCGCCGCCGCGACCTCGCGCTCCCGTTCGCTGAGCGCGGCGAGGGTGCGGCGCGCCCGCTCGCGGGTGCCCGACCCGGTCGCGGCGCGGTCCATCAGCCGGCGGGTGATCCGCGGCGAGAGGATCGGCTCGCCCGCGGCCACCTTCCGCACCGCCGCCACCAGGTCGGCCGGCGGGGTGTCCTTGAGCAGGAAGCCCCCCGCTCCCGCCCGCAGCGCCCGCAGGACGCCCTCGTCGGCGTCGAAGGTGGTCAGCACGACGACCTCGGGAGGGTCGGTGCGGGCGCGCACCCGGGCCGTCGCGGTGATGCCGTCGACCTTGGGCATCCGCAGGTCCATGAGCACCACGTCGACGGGGTGGGCGTCCAGCGCGGCGGGCACGTCGGCGCCGTCGCCGACCTCCGCGACGACCCGGATGCCGTTCGCCCCGTCGAGCATCATCGTCAGCGCCGAGCGCACCAGCGCGTCGTCGTCGACGACGAGCACGCGGACCTCGGTCACGGCCGTACCGCCCGGGGCAGCGTCGCGACGAGCCGGAACCGGCCGTCGGCGACGCCGTGCTCCAGGCGTCCCCCGGCCAGCTCGACGCGCTCGGCGAGCCCGATGAGCCCGGTCCCGCTGCCCGGGGTGCCGGCCCCGGCCCCGGTCGGGTTGACCACCTCGACGACGATGTCGTCGGCGCCGGTCAGCCGGACGCGCACGGGTTGGCCGGCGGCGTGCTTGCGGGCGTTCGTCAGGCCCTCCTGGATCACCCGGTACACGGTACGGCCGAGGCTGCCCCCCGGGTCGCCGTCCAGGTCGTCGTGGAAGTCGACCTCGACCCCCGCCGCACGGACCTCCTCGACGAGGCGGGGCAGGTCGGCCGTCGTGGGTTGCGGGCGGCCGTCGTCGGGGCCGGCGCGCAGCACGCCGATGACCTCGCGCAGGTCCTCCAGGGCCGCGTGCGCGTTGGCCCGCAGCACGCCTGCCGCCGCCGCGATCCGCTCCGGGGACGCGTCCGGCCGGAACTCGATGGCGCCCGCGGTCGTGGCCACGAGCGAGAGCCGGTGGGCGAGGACGTCGTGCATCTCGCGGGCGATCCGGGTGCGTTCGGCGGACCGGGCCTCCCCCACCCGCAGCTCCTGCTCGGCCTCCGCGCGCCGGGCGCGTTCGCGCAGCGACGCCAGCAGGTCCGCGCGCGACCGCGCGTACGCACCCCAGCCCAGCAGCGCCGCGTGCGCCGCCACGGCCAGCACCAGCCACCACCCGAACGGCAGCCCCTCCACCGGCCGCGACGCGTACCGCAGCGCGTGCGCGCCGGCCCCGAAGGCCGCCACGGCGGCGGCGGTGGGCAGGGGCCGGGTGCGGGCGATGCGCAGGGTGCCGGCGGTCGCGGCGGGCGTGGCCGACGGGGCGAA
Source organism: Pseudonocardia lacus (assembly GCF_018531445.1). Taxonomy (GTDB): domain Bacteria; phylum Actinomycetota; class Actinomycetes; order Mycobacteriales; family Pseudonocardiaceae; genus Pseudonocardia; species Pseudonocardia lacus. The sequence continues at coordinate 1,169 of NZ_JAHDTH010000012.1, read as the reverse complement.
GGCGGCCAGCGCGGCCAGGGCGACGGCCACCCGGACCGGGGGCTCGCGCCGGGCCAGCAGCACCACGGCCGCGCTGCTGACCAGCGCGACGCCGATGTCGAAGGCGAGCCGGGGCCCGGACGGGGAGCCGAGGTTGCCGGCCGAGACGACCGTGAGCGCCGACAGTACCGCCACGGCCAGCACGAACACCGCGATCACCGGCGCAGGGGCCCGCTCGCCCGCGGCCGGGATGTCCATGCCGCGACCCTAGGGCCGGTCGCCGCGCCCCGACACAGACCAAAGTCGGCGGGCCCACCCACCCCGGTCGGGGCCGGCGCAGACCCGCGGCCGATGCCGCCGGGGCGCGGTCCCGGCACCGTTCCCGCCATGACGACGACAACCCGCACCGGTCCTCCCGACCTCCGAGTTCGACGAGCGCTGACCGTCCTCGGCGCCGCGGTCGCCGCGGCCGGGGTGTGGGCCGTGGTGCGCCTGGTCGGTGGGGCCGACCTCGACGTCGCCACGGCGTCCGGCCCGGCGACGGTGGGGCTGCCCGCCGTCGTGCTGACCGCGCTGGCCGCCGGGCTGGCCGGGTGGGCGCTGCTGGCCGGCTTGGAGCGCTGGACGCGCGCCGGGCACCGCGCCTGGCGGTGGGTGGCCGGTGTCGTGCTGGCGGTCTCGCTGCTGGGTCCGGTCACGACCGCGCTCACCTGGACCTCGCTGGCCTGCCTGGTCGCCCTGCACGTCGCCGTCGGGGCCGCCCTGCTGACCCTGCCCAGGAAGAGGTGCTAACCGAGCAGCCGGAGGGCGGCGTCCCGGCAGGCGCGCCAGGCGTCGGTGGTCGGGTCGATCACCGCGAAGTGGTCGACGCCGGGCAGGGTGACCAGCTCGGCGGCGTCCCCGGCGGCGGCCACGAACAGCTCGCTCTGCCGGATCGGGACGTTGGCGTCGAGGGTGCCGTGCACGCAGACCACCGGCACGCCCAGCGGGAGCCGGGCCACCGGGGACGCGAGCGCGTACCGGTCGGGCACCTCGGACGGCGAGCCGCCCAGCAGGTCGGGCACCGCGCGCTGGCCGACCCGCCGCTCGGCCGCGTCCACCAGGTCCAGCACCCCGGCCTGGCTCACCGCGCCGCGCAGCCGGACCGCGGGGTCGGCGCCGGGCGCGCCGGCCGGCAGGCCGGGGCGGGC